>JAISTR010000005.1 GCA_031272515.1 Erysipelotrichaceae bacterium
AGTACGATGGCGCTCTGCCCTTTGATGCGCTTGACCACGGCGAGCACGCCAACATTCGGGTCTATGTCCAAAAGCAGGTGCACATGGTCGGGCATGACCTCCATCTCGATGATGCAAAAGCCCATGTCGTCTTTCAGCGAGACGACGATTTCTTTGAACCTTTTGGCGATCTGCTCCGTCAGAACCTTGCGCCGGTATTTCGGGCAAAAGATGATGTGGTAACGGCAGCAGTACACCGTCGTCTCGTTCGTCCTGTATCCACTTGCAACAGATGCGTCTTTCATAATAGAAATGTTAGCATATTTCTACCGATTGCGCAAGTGTGTTCTTTCGTTTACTCAAAAGAAAACCCGCCGAAGCGGGTTGCCTTTTGAAGTGCTCGCTCTCATCCCACGGTTAAAACCGTGGGCTCTCCCGCTCGCATTTTGTAGAGATATTCCAGCACTGCCCGGCTGCGCTTTGTCGCATTCCAATACCAGTCGATCTTGTCCTGGTAGGGGAGGTCTTTGGAAGACAGGGGACCTTGTTTAGAAATCAGGCTTTTTACTTCCGGTGCGATTTGTCTTAGCAGTTCTGCGCTGCGGGCATGCTTTCGATACCGGGCGCGCACCGATCCAAAATACGGCCAGTCTTGCACGGGAAGGATGCAAAGAACCTTGTCGTAGTAATCCACCAGCAGGCGGTCCTTATACAGCAGTTGGTCCAGCCACTTCTTTCGATAGTGTTTCACCCGGGACTGCAGCACCAGGTCCGCATTGCGGCCGCAGACATCAATCGGGTCATACTGAATGCTTTGCAGCATATCAAAGACCTCCAGGACCCCAGCCTTCTTTTCAAAGCGCTTTATACCATAGAGGCCATGGCGCAAAAGCAGAAAGCGCCGGGCTTGTTGTTTGGTAAGTTCAATTGTTGCCATAGGTTCCCCCATTGTCCTAATCATAACAGCTTTAGGGGCATTCCGGTGTCTTTTCTGTTTGTGAATGTTAAAATAGATTTAACAAACAGGGACTGCTGCTTATGATGGTCCCGGAAAGGAAAATCATGAACTTCAAAGAAAAGTATGGACCCTGGGCGATTGTCGCTGGCGGTTCCGAAGGAATGGGTGGTGAATTTTCCTCTTATGTAGCTTCGCAAGGCTTAAATGTTGTTGTAATTGCCCGAAATGGGGCGAAGGTGGACGCAAAGGTGGCTGCACTCAAGAGCGACTTTGGCGTTGAGGCAATCGGCCTGCCTTTGGATTTGGGTGACCTGGATGCCCCAGCCAGGATTTTGGAGGCAACTAAAGATCTGGAAGTTGGCATGTTAATCTACAATGCCGGCCTGGCGGGATTGAGCCCGGTGCAAAACCTGGATCTTGACTATGAGCTCTACCGGCTCAATGTCAATGTCCGCAGCCCTCTGGCTTTGACTTTGCATTTATGCAAAGCCATGGTGGAAAGAAAGAAGGGCGGGATTATCTTGTTGTCTTCCTCCGGAGGAGTAGTCGGTACACCCTATATCCAAACCTATTCCGCTACCAAGGCTTATCTGTTCACCTTTGCGGAAGCCTTGTGGGCTGAGCTGAGTGATTACGGCATCGATGTCCTGTCGGTTTTGCCCGGCAACACCATCGGTCAAAACTACAGCGATGTGCCGCCGGGGACCCCGGGCTTTCAAACCGGCAGGGATGTGGTGGAGGTCGCCTTTGATGCTTTTGGCAAGCACCCGACGGTGCTGAGCGGTGAGACTACCATTGCCACCGTTGGCAAGTACTTCGATCGCGCATTGCGCGAAGAAGGCGTGCTGATGATGAAACAGATTTTTGTGGATATGATGAAACAATACGGGATGTAAGTATCTGTTGATGCCCAAAATCATTGATTCCAGCTTGAATCAGGAATAAAACAATGATATTATAATTGGGCACCGGACGATTAGCTCAGTTGGGAGAGCACTTGCTTGACGTGCAGGGGGTCACAGGTTCGAGTCCTGTATCGTCCACCAGAAAAGAAGATTCAAAACCCGAAAATGGTATGATTTTCGGGTTTTGTGTTTTCAAAGGTTCAACAACATTTCGGCAAGAACAGAAATTCGGCGAATACTAACTTTCAGAGTCGGCGAATGCTAACATTCAGGACCGGCGAATGTTGACATTCAGCAATATCCCCCATAAAATAAAGGCATGGAAAAAACTTATCCAAGACTGATTGAGCCTTATATTGAAGAGCTCTTAAAAGAACTTCCGGCAATTTCTATTGAAGGATTGAAAGGCGTGGGAAAATCTGTGACGGCTTCGCATTTTGCCAGCACGATTTTTGAACTGGATGATCAGCGGGACCGGGTTCTGTTGGAGAATGATATAGATGTTCTCGCACAGGAAACCCCACCGGTATTGCTGGATGAGTGGCAGCGTGTTCCTGCTGTGTGGGATTTTGTGCGCAGGCAGGTGGATAAGAGACACTCACCTGGTTCTTATTTATTGACAGGTTCCAGCAAAAACACCAATTTGGATATCCATTCCGGCGCCGGCCGTATCCTTCGCATTAGAATGTATCCGCTCTCTTTACAAGAGCGGGGAATCGAAGAATGTACTGTTTTTCTAACTGATTTGTTTTCACAAGAAGAGGCTTTCAGTGCAAAAATACATGGGAACACCAAAATTGGATTTGTGGAATATATGAATGAAATAGTGCTTTCCGGTTTGCCGGATATCCGCCGCTATTCAGATAAAGTAAGACCGAAAATGCTGGATACATATATTACCTACATCCTGTCTCACGAATTCTCCCAACAAGGAGTAAGAGTTCGTCAACCGCATCATTTATTACGCTGGTTAAGTGCCTATGCGGCTGCCATTGCCACTGATACAAGCTACAATACGATTTTGGCAGCAGCGACACCGGGCGAGGATTTTAAGCCATCTTCAGCGACGACTACTTCCTATCGCGAAGCATTGGAGAAATTTTGGTTACTCGAAGAACTTCCTGTTTGGTTGAATGGAGAAGACTATTTTGCCAGATTGAAGACATCGGCGAAACATTATCTTGCAGATCCGGCTATCGCTGCCTATTTGTTGAATTTTGACTTAAAGAGCCTCACCCGTAAAAACACAGCAATCACCCCGCAAACAGTATTTGATGACAAATACGGCTGGATTACCGGAAGACTATTCGAATCATTGGTACATCTTAGCCTAAGGACCTATGCGATGGTAAATGATGCAAAATGTTCGTTTATCCGTACCCGAAACGGTGACCATGAAGTAGATTTTATCCTGCAGAAAGGCAGGGATGTTGTTGCTGTGGAAGTCAAAATGGCAGCACAGATAAACAACGAGGATGTCAAGCACTTAAAATGGTTTCGTGAAGCAACCAAAGATATTGTAAAGGACTGCATTATAATTTATACAGGTCCGGTTGCCTATCGTCGGGAAGATGGTATCGCGGTGGTACCGCTGTCACTATTGGGCGCTTGAGCTGTTGTCCATCCATAGAGAAAGGATTTCCCCAACATGAAATTTGAATATGACTTGCATACCAGTAAAGAAACGCTCTACAACATCACCCCGCAGGTGCAGGATGCACTTGCCAAAAGCGGTGTTACCTCCGGCTTGGCAATCATCTATTGCCCGCACACCACCGCCGGCATCACCATCAATGAAAATGCGGACCCGGATGTCGTGCACGATTTGATTCTCGGGTTAAACAACATCGTCACCGATGACCCCCGCTTTCGTCATGCTGAGGGCAACAGTACGGCCCATCTGAAAGCCAGCCTGGTCAACACCCATGCCGCTGTTGTCATCGAGAAAGGCAGACTGCTGCTGGGGCGCTGGCAGGGGATCTATTTTTGTGAGTTTGACCCGCCCCGTTCGCGTCACTTCATCGTCAAAATCCTTGCTGACGCATAGTGTGAGCCAGTGCTCTTTGCTTTGGTAATAATAGAAATCCATTTGCTTCAAATCGTAGAATTCCTGTGAGTGATCAAGCAGTGCCTGTAAACCGCAGCCTTTTGCTTTCGCATAGCTTTCCAATAACGAAAAGCTTAAGGTGAAATCATCCGGTTCAAGGTTAATCTGTGACAGAAAGCTCTTGAAGGCATTTGGATAAAAGCGGCTTGTGATCAGGTCATGGTCACCACTCCGGTCTTTTCTCTCCAAATCAATTCCCACAGCGGTTTTCGCAATCGCCAGGACCGTCCAGCCGCTTTTGTGCGTTATGCCAAGATGCAAGCAGGAAGCCTCTAGGTTGAGCTTTCCCGAAGGTTCGCGTACGGTTTTGGTAGGTTCAATCGACTGATACTCAGGGTCTTTGAGTACCCAGTTTAGGCACTGCCGCTGCAGCAGTTCTCTTTGGTGATAGCCAGCTTTTTCACAAAACCAGTCCTGATGCTGGTAATAATACAAGTGCATGACCCTATTATACGGGAATGTTTGCATATTTTTCCTTTTGGTTTATACTGATAGTCACCGGGGCAAGACGGATTGGAGCGTCATGTGCAAAAAACGAAAACTGTTCTGTGAAATACACCCCATCTGTTACCAAATATCATTGTTCAAGGAAAACCGCAAAAAGGATCTGAAGGATTTTTTGGCAGGGCACCGCTTTGCGAAACAGAAATCATCAGAGCAGCTGCCCTGCATCTGGAAAGGGCATACCTCCCTGATTTTAAAACACCTGCATGGTGTGGACATGGAGCTGCAGCGCAACAAAGCGGTCAATCTGCGCTTGGCCAGTAATGAAATCAACGGCACCCTGATTTTACCAGGGCAGACCTTTTCCTTCTGGTCGCTGGTAGGGGATACCACGGCTGAAAAAGGCTATCTGGAAGGCCTGGTCTTGTCCTCTGGCAAACTGAAGACCGGAGTAGGCGGCGGGCTTTGTCAATTGGCGAATATGATTCACTACCTGGTCTTGCATACCCCGCTGGAGGTTGTGGAACTGCACCATCACAGCGATGCGATCTTTCCCGACCATAAGCGCACGGTGCCTTTTGGTACCGGCACCTCGATAGTTTATAAAGCGGTGGACTACCGCTTCCGCAACCCCACCCATTATCCGGTGGAGTTGGCGCTTTGGCAGGATGAGGCGATGCTCTATGGCGAGATTCGCAGCACCATCGAGCTGGACAGGAAATACCGGCTGGTGGAAGAGAACAGCTTCTTTCAAAAGGAAGGCAATGACTACTATCGCAACAGCGAAGTCTATCGGATGATCATTGACAAGAAAACCGGCAGTCTATCCAAAGAGCTGATTTTGAAGAATCATTCCAAGGTGCTCTACGACCACAGCCTGATTCCAAAGGACCAGATTCAGTGATGAAAGACTGGCGGGATGATATCGCAAAAAACCTGGACCGTGCTTCTGAGAATTCCTGTATCCGGACTTCCCATAAAACCCTGACCTTCAAAGAGGCACATGCTCTTGTTTGGGCGATGCAGCAGCTTTTCATAGAGAAAAAAATTAATCAAAATCCGGTGGTCATATGCGGTCACAAAGACCCGGAGGTCGCTTTGGCGATGATTGCCCTGGCTATCTCTGGTATCCCTTGGGTGGTGCTGGATGACAGCCTGCCGCTCTTTAGACAAAAGGAAATCCTGGATCAAATACAGCCGCAGTTCTCTTTTGGAAGGCGTATCTTTACTGGCTTGCCAAATATCACACCAGAGGAAGTAAAGGATTGCGCACTTTTGCCAGGTATACTTAAAAAGAATCCTTGGCCAAAGAATCCACTGGCTTACATCATCTTTACTTCCGGTACTACAGGAAAGCCAAAGGGCATTCAAATCAGCCACCAGGCAATTTCTTCTTTGAACAATTGGCTCTTGGCTGAGCTTTCCCCGCTTGAGTCCAGAATTCTCAATCAGGCGCCGTTTTCCTTTGACTTGAGCCTGGCGGACTTTCTTTTGAGCTTTAACGGTGGAAAAGAGTATTGTCTTTTGACAAGCAAACAGCAGCGCGAGCTGACCCCTGTTCTCAAACAACTGAGCGATGATATCCCAACCCTGGCAGTCATGACCCCGGGATATGCGTCCTGGCTATTATTAGACCAAACATTTAATGGCAGGCACTGTCCTGGCTTAAGGCGGATTGTGTTTTGCGGGGAACGGTTACAGCCCAAGCTGGTTTTGCGCTTATGGGCGCGTTTTCCCGATTTGAAAATCTACAATGCCTATGGTCCCAGTGAGGCGACCTTTGCGGTCTCAATGGTTCAGATTACCCCGGAAATGTGTGAAAAAACCATGTTGCCGACAGGAAAGATCAAACCGGGGATGACGGTAACCTTCCGGGATGAAGATGGCAAAACTTCTAAACAGGGTGAGATCATCCTGGAGGGCGACAGCGTGGGCTTGGGCTATCTGGGTGATGCGACCGGCTTTGAGAAAGGCGAACACTTTAACCGCTACTGTACTGGCGATATCGGGAAAATGGAAGATGGCTTACTGTACTTTCTGGGCCGCCGGGACCGGCAGGTGAAGTACAAAGGCTACCGGATTGAACTGGACGATATCGAGGCGAACCTGCTTAAAGTGAAAGAAGTACAACAAGTTCTAACTGTCATAAAAAGCGATGAAGCAAAAGCCGTACAGCGGCTAATTGCCTATGTTGTTTTGAAAGAGGGCAGTTTTATGCCGGAAAAAGAACTGTACCAGAAACTGGCACAGTTTCTGCCGGCTTATATGATGCCGGCATTAAAAATCGTAAGCAGCATTCCCTTGAATGCGCATGGCAAAGTGAAAGGAGCCTGAACGAATGAATTCCTATTTGAAAGATGAAATCCTGGCGATTCTCAATGAGGTCTGTGCCATCCCGGTCACGCAAAGTGATGATCTGTTGGACAGCGGTGCCCTGGACTCCTATGCCCTGATGGCACTAATTGCCACCTTGGAT
The DNA here is from genome assembly GCA_031272515.1 of Erysipelotrichaceae bacterium. Taxonomy (GTDB): domain Bacteria; phylum Bacillota_I; class Bacilli_A; order Erysipelotrichales; family Erysipelotrichaceae; genus JAISTR01. The sequence continues at coordinate 6,870 of JAISTR010000005.1, forward strand.
GAGCGCTATGGCATCGAGATACAGGTCTCCACGACGCCCTCCGTTATCTGGCGCAGCGTGGATGGCATCACGGGATTGGTGGAGGATTTGATGGCACAAAGCGATTATCCCCAAGTACCTGATGAGGATGCCCCTTTACAAATCTGACAAGGGAACGCTTACCAGAATGCCTGGTTTAGGATTCAAGTGAATCACCCGATAGGAAACTTTTTTATCTAGCATTAAAACCCCGCAGTAGGTCTGATCCAAAAACACGACCTGTTCCTCTTTTTGTTCACCCAAAAACAGGGTGCTGCCGTTTGTGATATAGGGCAATCCCTGAAAGGCTTGGGCATAAAGATGATGGGTGTGCCCTGTCAGGATCATCCGCACATCACTGTTTTTCATTATGGTTTCAAACTGAATGTTTTGGGGCAATGAAGGCATTACCGACTGCCCAGGTATCAGCGGGTGATGGGTAAGCAACACACTGCCTTTTTGACTTTTACTTTGAAACACCTCAGCCAGCCAGTCCAACTCACTTTGATGCCACACACCATCAGTTACGCCATCGCTGCTGGTATCAAAACCGATGATGCGCCAGCCATCCAGGTCATGTACAAAATGAAAGGGCTCGGCGCTTTCTTTTTGTCCAAATACCTTTGAAAAGGGGAGGTGGCGGTCATGGTTGCCACAAACCGCAAACAGAGGTTTATCAGGACAGTTTTCCTTAAAGAAGCCATACAAAGCCTGATAGTCCTCCAGACTGCCTTCCTCGCACAAATCCCCAGTGATCAGGATGCCATCAAATTCATCGATACGCAAAGCCTTGCGCACATAAAACAGCGGATCAGAAATCTTTGCAAACAGCTGCTGATAGCCGCTTCCCAAAGGATAGTGCAGGCGAAAATGCAGGTCAGAGAGATGCAGGAGTTTCACGGGGTTCCTCTTTGCGCAGGCGGCTGATGCGCCGGGCTTTCTGTATCCGCCCATACACGGTAAATAAGATTAAGGCCAGAATCGTGGCGACGTAGGGGATGGCGGTGGTAATCTGTGATTTAATCGATGTCCCCTGCAGGATGTAACCCAGGGATTGACAGAAGCCAAAGAAGAAGCTGGAAAGCAAGGCCCCGAGCGGGTGTGAGCGTCCCAGATTGTTGGCAGCCATGGCGATATAGCCGCGGCCGGAAGAGATGTTTTGGATAAACAGGGTTACAGACCCCATGGACAAAAGACTGCCGCCCAGTCCTGAGAGAATCCCGGAGAGGGTAACGGTCAGAAACTGGTAGCGCTCGACTTTGGTCCCCAGGCTTTGGGCTGCCTGCGGGTTGATGCCAATCGCCCGCAGGCGATAGCCCAATACGGTCTTGTACAAAAAGATATAGAGGACAATCGCACTGGCAAAGGCCAGGTAGTCGACGATGGTCAGATTGTAAAGGACTTGACCCAGTACTGGTATGTCCTTGATGAAGGGCAGGTTGATCTTGGGGATGCCCTGCAGGGAAGGGTCGGTGAAGACTCCGCGGGTATGGAAGATCGCATAGAGCAGATAGATGCTCAAGCCGGACATCATGGTGTTGCAGGCCATGCCCACCACCACCGGCTGGGCTTTGAGGTAGATGATACAAAAGCCAACTACGGCACTGACCACTACCCCAATCGCTATCGCAGTGATGATGGAGAGAAAGACATTATGGGTAAACCAGTTGGTCACAATCGCAAAGAAGGCACTGATCAACATGACTCCCTCCATCGAGATATTCAATATCTTGACTTTCGAGCAGACAGCGGCTGCCAGGGTGACATAGAGCACCGGTGTCATCATCCGCAGGGTGCTGTTGGCAACGGTGGTCAGATAGCTCAAGTTCATGATTTTTCTCCCTTCTTCCACTTTATAACCAGCTGGGCAGTAATCAAAAGGGTGATGATGCCCTGAATAATCAGGGTCACTTCACTGGCAACGCCGAGCTGACGCTCGACGGTTGCCCCGCCGGTGGTCAAACCCGCCAGAAAGATGGAACTGATGATGGCTCCGATAGGATGATTACCAGCCATCAGGGAGGCGATGATGCCGCTCCAGGCATAGCCTGGCGAGGTAATCATGCCATCGACGTAGCGCAGCCTGGTGCCCAGAACCTCAATCGCTCCGCCCAGACCGGCGATGCCGCCGCAGATTAATAATGTCAAAAGCATCATTTTGACGCTGGGTACGCCGCCATAGCGGGCAAAGTTCACGTTGAGTCCATTCATCTTGGCTTGATAGCCAAAGCGGGTCTTGCGGCTTACAAACCACAAGAGCACAGCCGCCAACAAGGCCAAAAGGAAGCCGGTATGCAAGCTGTAGGTGCCGATTAATTTGGGAAGCACACCCACAGTCAGCTTCTGGGTCTGAATGGCGCTGGCATCCACCCCGAAGGGGTCCTTGAAAACATAGGTCGTAAAATAGGAAGCGATGCCATCCGCCAGATAGTTGCACATCAAGGTAATAATCAGTAAGGAAGTCGCAAAGCGCTCACTGATGTAGGCGGAAAGAAGGGACCAGGCCATTCCGGTCAAAACCGCTGCCGCGATGCTGACAAGGCAGACCAGCCAGCCGGGACCGGGCACCAGCGGGGCTATGATTGCACAGACCAGGGCGCCCAAAACCATCTGCCCGCCCGCTCCCATCGAGGAGTAGCCGCTGCCCCAGGCCAGGGATGCCGCCAAAGCCGCAAACAGAATCGGGGTGGCTCTTGTCAGGGTGGTCACCAAAGCATAGGTGGAACCGTAACCGCCCTTGAGCAGGGCGATGATTCCGGTAATCGGATTGGTACCGGAGAAAGCCATGACCACGCCGCCAAAGAACAGGCCGATTGTTACCGCAATCAAGGGCGCCCGAAACGCCTTCAGCCACTCAAGTTTCAATTTCTTCATAGCGTTTCACCATATAAAGGCCCAGTTGGCGGGCATCCGCTTCGCCGCGTACAAAAGTCGCATTGATGCGTCCTTCAAACAAAACAATAATCCGGTCAGACAAGGTCATGATTTCATTGAGGTCACTGGAAATCAAAAGGATGGCGCAGCCGTTGTCGCGTTTTTCCACCAGCTGCTGGTGGATGAATTCCATAGCCCCGATATCGATGCCGCGGGTTGGCTCATTCACCAATAGCACTTCGCTGTTTTGTTCAAACTCACGGCCAACCACCAGCTTTTGGGCATTGCCCCCGGACAGCTGGCTCATCTTCTGCTGCCATTCATCGGCTTTGATTTGATAGCGGTCAATCAGGCTGTTTGTCAGATGTTTGATTTTTTGACTTTTCAAGATTCCCTTTTGCGTGAAATCCGGGCGGTATTCAAAGCCCATCAGGGCATTTTCTCCCAGGGTTGCCTCTCTGGCACTGCCCCAGAGGTAGCGGTCGTCGGGGACATGGGAAAGCCCTGCCTGACGGATGCTGTGCACGCTTTGATGGGTCAGGTTTTGGCCTTTGATAAAAAGCTCACCGGCATCGCTGTCCAATAGACCGCTGACAACTCTCGCCAGTAGCGACTGGCCGTTGCCGCTGACGCCGGCAATCCCGACAATCTCAAAGCTGCGCACACACAGGGAAATATCATCCAGCTCTTTTTTGGCAGAGTTGCCATAGACACTGATGTGCTTGAGTTCAAGCTGGACCTCACCCGGGTTTTGCGGTTTCAGGGTACGGGTGTTCAAATGCCGCTTGACCATATGATAGGTAAGCTCTTTTACATTGGTATCTGTGACTTTGCTCTCAAAGGTGACCTTGCCCTGGCGCATCACAATCACCCGGTCAGCAACATCCATGACTTCCTGCAGCTTGTGGGTGATCAGAATCAAACTCTTGCCCATCGCCTTAAGCTGTTTCATCGTCTTTAACAACTCCTCGACTTCCAGGGGTGTTAAAACCGCCGAAGGTTCGTCAAAGATGATGATTTGGGACTGCTGATAAAGGATCTTCAGGATTTCCACCCGCTGCTGGCTGCCGATGGGCAGCTGCTGTACAATCGCCTGCGGGTCGATGGGAAGCCCATAGCTTTGTGAGAGCTCGAGAACGGTCTGGTTGGTTTTCTTATGGTCAAAGAAGATGCCTTTTCTGATTTCGTTTTGATAGACGATGTTCTCCGCCGCACTCAGCGTATCAAACAGCATGAAGTGCTGCTGTACCATGCCGATGTGATGGGCCATCGCTGCGCGGGGGGAGGTGATCAGGACCTTTTGGCCACGGATAAAAATCTCGCCGGCATCCGGATGTTCGAGACCGTAGAGAATTTTCATGATGGTGGTCTTGCCTGCCCCGTTCTCGCCGACAATCGCCAGTATTTCGTTTTCCTCTAAAGCCAGACTCACATCGTCATTGGCGATGACTTCACCATAGCGTTTGGTGATGTGTTTCATTTCCACTAACAAAAGGGATTCCTCCTGAAAGAAGGAGCGGTTGCCCGCTCCTTCTGGTGTTCTTATTCTTCGCTGGGGGCAATCAGTACGAGCTCACCGCTCTTGATTTGGGCTTCCGCAGCCTTGCCTGCGGCAATGACCTCATCAGTCACGATGTCGGTATTGACAAAGTTCATACTTTCGGTGGTGATGTGATAAACCCCAAAGCCGCCTTCCTTAACGCCCAGAATCTGCGGGCCGCCCTCCAGGGTACCGGCCAGGAAATTGTCGACGATATAGTTCATCGTATTGCCGGTATTCTTGAGCAGACCAAAGGCCAGATAGGGATTGTCGGCTGTCGTTTGGTCGACGCTTAAGCCGGAAGTATAGAAGGGTGTGCCTTTTTCAGCCTCTTCCAAAGCCGCCTGATAGATGCCGGCATTGGCGCTGGCAGCTACCCCGCCCATGATGAAGTTGGCGCCAGCCGCATGCTGCTGCATGGCAAACTCATAGGCCTTCGCGGTATCGGAATAGGAATCGGTGAAGTTATACATGAACTTGGCATTCGGATTCACGGACAAGACGCCTTGTTCAAAACCCCAGCGGTACTTGTAGGTCGCATAGGTTTGATACGAACTCACATAGCCAAACAAATCATCATTCGGGAAGGCAGTCGCAACCATGACCCCCAGGATGTAGGCACCTTCGGCTTCGTTATAGCCAATCGAGGTAACCTTCTCATTGGTGGCGGTGGTATCAATGACCGCAAAGCGGGTATCCGGATACTGGTCGGCCAGTTCGCTAAACGGCTCCGCAGCCGCCCAGCCTACCCCGACAATCAGGTCATAACCGTCTTCAGCAGCCGCCTGGGCTTTCTCCAGATACATGGCGGTATCGCTGCATTCCAGGGAGACATATTCAAAGCCATTCTTTTCGCTGGAAGCGACCAGGGCATTGTAGGCCTGCAGGATGAACTGCTCGGTCCCGATGGTGTCGGAAACCATGGCAATCTTGTAGACCTTCTTTTCGCCCTCACCGCTGGTGCTGGCCTTCTTGTCGCCGCATCCAGTCAACAGCAGTGACAGCACGCTTAAACAAAACAGAAACTGAGCTAGTTTTTTCATTTGATCCTCCTGTGTTCTACGACAATTATATAGGAAAAGTTCTTGGAAAAGTACAGGACAGACTGAGTTTTTTGTGCAGAATTTTCAAAGCGAAAAACAGAAAAAGCCGGGAAGTTGGAGCCAAAGGAAAACTTCTTTCATTTCGCAAACGCTTTCACACGATTTCCCCGTTTTAATCCAGAAACTTAAGAGTATAATAGAGAACAGTTATAGACGGAGGAAAGATTGTGATTAAGTTAATAGTCAGTGATTTGGACGGAACCCTGTTCAAAAACAAGGAGGGCATTCCCCGGACCATCAGTCCGGAGAATCTACAAGCCATCCGATATTGGCGAAGCAAGGGCATTGTTTTTATGTGTGCCAGCGGCCGGCCAATCAGTCAGCGCAAGGTGATGGAGGAGGAATACGGCTTCCCCTTTGATTTTATCGGCAACAACGGCGGCAACATGGCGCTGGGGGATGAAATTGTCTATGAAAACCTGATCCCCCAAGAGCTCTTTGAGGAATTCATTGACTTTATGAAAGTTTACCAAAGCGATTGTGTTTACTCCTTTATCTTTGATGATTATTCGGTCATGAGTGAATACAACGGTTTATATGAAAAACGCATTGGCGGCGGACCCATGGTAAAGGACTCTACGCACATGAGCATTACCGACTACTTTGAACAGGGCAAGACCGATCTGCCGGTGCGCTTCTTTATCGTAGTGGATGACAAGCACAATGTCATCCCGATGATGAATCATCTGAAGGAGCACTTCGGCGACCGCATCTCCGTATTGCGCTCTGGCAGCAACTTCATCGAAGTGATGAACAGCGGTGTAAACAAAGGCGTCGGGGTGATGGTAGCTGCGCAGATTTTGGATTTCACCCTGGATGAAGTGGTTACCATCGGCGATGAGGAAAACGACATCTCGATGCTGCAGCTGGTTCCCCACAGCTTCGCCATGAGCCAGGGTCCGGACATTGTAAAACAGGCTGCCCACGATGAAGTGGATTATGTCTGGCAGATTACCGAAAAACTGGGTCTATGAGATCCGGTTTTTTACTTTTCCAATAAATCGTTCAAGCTGATAACTGACTGTATGAGATTGCTGTAAGTGTTGGACAATAGTCCAACAGGTGTTACCAGTGTCAAATGCAGCGCCTTTTTGGTTTTGGTGGACTTTCAAAACAGTTCACGGCGCTGCACCAGTTTTTCCTGTTCTGCTTTCGTGAGCTCGAACTCGGCAGGGGTAAACTTCATCTCACATATATTGATAACATTGTCGGCTCGATCCAGTACCAGGTCAATCTGAGCACTGTTTTTACCGTATTTGCCATACCAGCTGCAATACTTGGTAATCACACCGCTGATGCCCAGTGCTTTCTGAATTTGCGGCAGATGATGCAGGCACAGCATCTCAAAGGCATAACCGCTCCAGGCATTGTGGGCAGGTGTTTGGGTGAAAATACTCCAGAAGGAGCCGGTTTGTTGGCGGTCCGCTAAAAAGTTTAAATGAAACAGCAGAAAAGGATCATAGAGTTGATAGAGGGTGTTTTGTTTCTTGTTGTTGAAAGGACGGTAGGAACGGATGAAATCGCAGTCTTCCAGGTCTTTTAGGATTGTCGTTAAAGCACCGCCATTGGTGAGTTTTGCGGCGGTGATGAGCTCCGCACGGGTTAGACCTTTTTTCTTTTTGTAAAGTGTTTCAATCACCTGAATATATACTTGATTATGGATAAACATTGTGGAAAACAAGCGTTCGAATTCAGAGACAAGCTTTGCGTTTTCCCCAAAACAGATTTGATCGATGTTGCCAGCCAAAGAAAACTTCGGTTCCAGCAGGTTGTGATAATACGGTACACCGCCAAAAACCATATAACTTTCCAACTGGTCGGCAGCACTCAAGGAAATTCCTTTGCTTTGGTAGAATTGAGCACATTCTGCCAAGGTAAACGGTTTCAGTTTCATCAGGCAGGTAGCCCGGTTGTACAGACCGCCCTTGTTGAAAAGTATTTTTTTAATAATCCAGGAAGTCATTGACCCGCAGACAATCAAAAGAATATCCTTGCGGCTGGAAGCCCAGCCATTAAAGAAGTATTCAAAGGCTGCCAGAAAACGGGACTTATGTGTATCCATCCAGGGCATTTCATCCAGAAAGATCACTTTTTTTTCGGCAGTCTCTGGTGCCTGTTCCACCAGCCTGCGCAGCTGGGCGAAAGCGTCAAACCAGGAGTCAACAGCAGGAACATCTTTTAACCCGCGCTCTTTGAGTTCCCTTGTGAATTCATGCAGGGTTTCTTTCTTGTTGCTGTTGACCAAACCAGTGAAGCAAAAAAAGAAGCGTCCTTCGAAAACATTGTTGATCAAATAGGTTTTGCCAATGCGTCGGCGTCCATAGACAACAACAAGTTCGGATTGGTTGGACTGATAACGAGAGAGCAAAATCTCCCTCTCGGTTTTTCGAACTATCATAGCATAGCACCTCCGATTTATTGCTTAAACTCGATTAAAATATATAGAAAAAGCAACAAATAATTTACTTCAAGTCTCTTCTATGCACATCTATCACACGTTAAACAAAGGCGAATTACAACATTCAGGCTTTACAAAGATAAATTATTTATTGCTTAAACTACCTTTAAAACCATAGAAAGAGCAACAAATAATGATATTTCCCTGTCATCTAAAGGAGCTGTTTGCTTATGTGCTGCCCATTTTTCATACTTTGGGATTTCGTAAAACCCTGCTTAACTGTTATAATGAAACTATACAGGGGAAGGATATGGAATTTTTTGAGCGACAAATGGTACTGCTGGATTCGCTTTTAAGGGCCGATAAGCCAGTCATCGGTTCGGTGCTTTCCAAGCAGTGCAGCCTCAGCTTGAAGACCATCAAGAAGGAAATCGACGACATGAACGATTACCTGTGTCATGTCGGTTTTCGCATTGTCTCCAAGACCGGATCGGGCTATGAGGTGGAAGTCCTTGACAGCCAAAAATATGAAACCTTCAAGCAGCAGGCCATCAACCGCTTCCAGCGCAATCAATTCTTCAAGGACCATCAATTGGAGCGGGTACATTTCATCATCCGCCAGCTCTTGTCCAATCGCGGCAATATTTATATTGAGGATTTGGCGCAGGGCTGTTATGTCTCTGCCTCCATTATCAACCGCGATATGCGCTTAGTGCATCAAAAGCTGGCGGAGTACAACCTGCAGCTGAAAAACAAGACCAAGAAGGGCTTGGTATTACAGGGAGATGAGTGGGACAAGCGCCTGGCTTTAATTGCCGAGCACCGCATCTACCGCCGCTTTATCCTCAATAATTATGATGTCGATGAGTATGATTTCCGCAAGCTGTTTTTGACTGACAGCAACGGCTACAATCAGGCCTACCATATCCTGCGTGAAGCTCTAAACAACGAGGAAGGCTACCTGCTTCCTTATTATGCCCTGCCCAAGATTGTCTACATGATTATCCTTTCCGTCACCCGTCAGCACTTTGATGATGACCTGATGAAAACCGCTGCACGCTTTGACTTTGTCAAGCAGGGAACCTCATATTTTCTGGCACAGCGCATCTATCAGCATCTCAGTGAAGAGCTCGATGTCTTCTATTCCCCGATTGCGGTATCGACCCTGGCAGCTTATCTGCGCAGCTTTCGCATCATCAAATATTCCCGCTTTGAAGATTTCACCAATGCCCAACAAATCAAGGACACCGTCACGGAATTTCTGGAATTCTTCAACACCTTCATTGACTTGAGCGAGTACGACTTGAATCAGGTGTTCAAGGACCTCTGCTGCGCCTTTGCTTCGCTTTTATCCCGACTTGTCATCGGGGTGCATCCGGATGAGTATCAGATTGCCCGGGTCAGAAACGATGGCCTTTTGGGGGCGGACTACTGCTTGATTTTGTATCTGTTTCTCAAGCAGAAGGGCTATGATGTGCAGGTACTGGATACCTTGGAATTCTATTATCTGTTTATGGCCTTTGCCCGTTTGGAGGCCGGTCCGGCCAAACGCAAGATCCTGGTGGTCAGCCGCAACGGCTACTACTATGCCAAAGATTTGTGCGCCAAATTTGAACGGTCGATGGAAATCGAGGATTTTGCCTTTGAACCGCGGGAATACCTGGAGCTTAAAAGCCTCAATCTGAACGATTATCAGATGATTGCCACCGATATCGATGAGTTGGGGGCGGAATACAACCTGCCGGCGATGCCGGTCTATTACTGGCGGACCCGCCAGGAACTGAACTGGTTTGTTGACAACCTGCGCAAGCTGGACCGGGATCATCAGCCTTTGTTGTTGCATCCAAGTGATCTGATCCTGGTGGAAAAAACCTGCAGCCAGTCTTCCTTCGAACAGCTGCTCTACCAATCCCTGCCCTTGAGTGAACAACAAAAGCAGGCTTTTCTTACAGAAGTCAACCTGCGCAGCAGCTTATTGTCCCCGGTCCGCAAGAACCAGCTGCTGATTCAAAAGGGGCTGCGCGATGTGGTGGGAGTGGACTTCGTCCGTGTCTTCATCTTTGTCAAACCCTTTAAATATGGAGATGGCCAAGTCAAGACCGCAGTCGTCTACAACATCAAGGACAACCAGATGCAAAAACTGCGCATGGTCAGCCGCATGATCACCAAACTGCTGCACCATCCCGAGCTCTTTACCGTGGATGATCCAGAGCTTTACTACGAACTGCTCTACAAAATGGAATTGGAATAGGATTCCTGTCGCATTTTCCTCTAATCCTCAGGGAATAAACCACCTTAAGTAAAAACGGTGGTTTTTTTACAATGATATTGTAAAAAAGCTGTATTACAGCAGAAAGAGAGGCATGATCATGTTTTCCGCAATGCAGATTATTCTGATTCTGCTTTGGGTGATTGGCTGGGGCTTTTGGGGCGCCACCATCGGCAGTTTGGTTGCCGGCGGCTGCACCATGAATGCGCTGGTGGTCGGCATGATTGTCGGTGACGTACCTACCGCACTGATTATCGGCGGGACCTACGAACTGATGAACATCGGACTCAATCCCCTGGGCGGGTCATCGGTACCCAACTATAATATCGGTTCAGTGGTCGGTACCGCCTTTGGCGCCAAGGTAGGTCTGGAGATGGGGATGTCCATCGGCATCGTCGTCGCTACCCTGGGCACCTCACTCGACGTTTTTACCAAGGCTTTGGGTTCCATCTTCTTAAACAAAGCCAAGGCAAGTTTTGCCAAGTATGAATTCAAGAAGGGCTATAACTGGATTCACTTCGGCCTGGTTCCCCGGACCCTGATTAATTCACCGGTTCCAATCGCGTTATTATTGATTGCCGGTCAGGGACTGGTGGAAACCATCAACGAAGCGATCCCTGCCTGGCTGTTGAATGGTTTCAAGAATGCCGGTAATGTTTTGCCCTGTCTGGGCTTTGCGATACTGCTTCGCTCCCTGAACATCAAGGGCAATATGCAGTATTTGCTCATCGGCTTTTTCTGTTATGCCTACCTGGGCGTTAATGCCCTGGGCACGGCCATCATCGGCTTGGCGCTGGCTTTGATTGCCTTCTATCAACAAAACCGCCTGGCTGCGATTGATGCGAAACTGGGAGGGGACGACGATGACTAAACTGAGCACCAAAGATATCCACGGCGTACAAATCCGCAGCTGGATTTACCAGTGGCAATCCTTCAGTTATGAAGCGATGCAGTCCACCGGCTTCACCCAGGCAATCGGTCCGGCCCTGGAGAAAATCTATGACGGCGACAAGGAATTGATTGCCGAGAAGCTGGACAAGTACCTGGCTTTCTACAACACTGAAAACAATATGTCGCAGATCATCATGGGCGCCTGTCTGGCGATTGAAGAGACGGGCAGTGAGAATGCGACCGATACCAGCCTGGCCATCCGGACCGGTCTGATGGGCCCCTTTGCGGGTCTGGGCGATTCTTTGTTCAAGATTTCCTGCAAGGTAATCGTCGGTTCCCTGGTTGGCTATATGGCTTTGCAGGGGAGTCTGGTCGGCTTATTCATCGACATCCTGGTGGAGATGGTCGGCTTCAACATCATCAAGTACAACTTCTTCAAACTGGGCTATTCGCAGGGAACCTCCTTCATCACCAAGAACCAGGACCGCATCAAGGCTTTGATGAATGCGGCAGTGGTTTTGGGTCTGACGGTGGTCGGCTGTATGATTCCTTCTACTGTGAAGATTGCCACCAAGCTGGTCTATACCAATGGCGATGCCGTACAGGCGATTCAAACTGATATCCTCGATAAGATCTTTCCCTACCTGCTTCCGGTCTGCGTGACCGCACTGGTATATTGGGGTCTGGGATTGAAGAAAATGACCACTGTACGGATGGTCTGGCTGATTATCGCTGCTGCGATTTTATTGACTGTGGCTGGGATTCTGTAATGGCACAAACGATTGCGGCTGTACGGATTGATGAACGTTTAATCCATGGTCAGGTGGCTACGCTGTGGCAGGGGACCTGGCGCTGTACCCGCATCATGGTCATTGACGAGAAATCAGCCAATGATGAAGTGCTGAAGGCGGTGCTGAAAATCGCCTGTCCCAGCGGCGTGAAATTAAGCGTTTTGGGGGCAGAGAAGGCAGCGAACAACCTGAAGGCCAACAAGTATGACCAGGACCGCATCACCATTGTCACCAAGACCCCGAAGGTCATCTGCGAGCTTTTGGACTATGGCTACCAGATTCCATCGGTGACGGTGGGCAATATGTCCGGTGCCACCGGGAAAAAGAACGTGGCCAAGAGTGTTGCGGTTACGGATGAAGACATTGAAGCGTTTAAGAAATTGCAGCAGGCGGGGGTGGAACTGTTGTATCAGATGGTACCTTCCTCTTCCCCGGTAGCGTTTATGCCGCTGTTGGAAGCGGCGATCAAGTAAATCAAAAGGAAGACTCGCTCTTCCTTTTTTTAAAGGAGGAAAATTATGAAACTGGTAATTCGGGCGGATGATTACGGTTATACCAGCATCTTCAATCAGGGCACCATCAAGGCGATTGAAGAGGGTTTGGTGACCTATGTGGACCTGATGCTGGATTGTGCAGGGTGCGAGGATGCGATCGCAAGGATCAAAGCGTATCCCTGGATTTCCGTGGGCTGGCATGGCGGCCACTTTTGGGGCTGGCCGGTATCAGACCCCAAAAAGGTGCCGTCACTCTTGGGTAATGATGGCCGTTTTAAATTCAAGGATGACCCGCAAGAGAAGAACCGGGTGGTCTACGAGGAAGCACTGCTGGAGTGCGAAGCCCAGGTTGTAAGATGCATCCGCTTATTGGGCAGGGCTCCCTGTGTGACGACCCTGGGGGAGAGTGTATTTGAGAGCGCCCGCAAGGAAATCTGTGACAAGTACGGCATCGTTTATCACTACATGAAAAAGAAAAGCCGTCATCATGACGGCTGGGAAACCTTGGATCCCAAATATGAGGATTTGGATATCTACAAAATGCGAGCGGGAGAGCCCACGGTTTTAACCGTGGGGTGAGAGCGAGCACTTCAAAAGGCAACCCGCTTCGGCGGGTTTTCTTTT
>JAISTR010000001.1 GCA_031272515.1 Erysipelotrichaceae bacterium
ATATCATATCCGGAAACCATAACATAGTACTCTACACCTTGTAAAACTACAATTGTTCCCAAAGGTAATCTCTTTTCTGCATATTCTTCTAACAATTGACTCGATTCTTCTTCAGTAATGACATCAGAGAATAATGAATTTTTATTATATGGCGAATTTACAGTAACACGAATTTCACAGCCGCTGATCAATAAAACAAGAAACACAATTATCATTTTTATTATACGTTTTGTTGACATTAAGAATCCCCCTTCTTTTTTCGTGTTTGTCTCAGCAACAGTGCTTACGGATATATATAAGAATAGTACCCCAATCTTGGAACCCGTGTCCTGAATTGTTCACGACGCTTGCGCTGCCCTGTCCTTTCAGCCATTCTGCACTTCCACAATCATATTAAAACACTTCAGCGTAAAGTATTCCTCATCTTGTTCATAGATATACTCCACGATTTTTTCAATAAAATCAACACTGTACTGAGGTTTTTTCTCATTTCAATGTTTATTATCTTTAAATTTACTGTTACCTGTGTTCTGTCTTTCAAATTGTTTCATATCCCGTCTGTCACATTTTTGGTGTATAAAATCTACGAAAGAGTTCCATACCTTGACTTTTCTTTCTTTTATGATGGAACTGTAGAGGACCGCATATGAATATCAATCACAAGATGCTGTTGATTATTCGCTGTCTAATTAGCAACAATGAAACCTCCTGTACCCTGGATTCGGTTCTGGCTTCTTTGGAAATGACACAAAGAGTGTTTTATTATCACTTCGAGAAAATCAACTACCTGCTCAAGCAAAACAAAGAGGAACAGATACAGATCAGAAACGGCATAATCTCTTTTAGTCATAGTACCAAAATCGCCCTGTCACAGCTGGTCAAACAATCGGAACTTTCCTTTAGCCCGGAAGTCCGGGCTGACCTGATTACCCTGCTGATTGGCTTGCAAGCGAATGTGAGTCAGGCAATGCTTTCTGATAAGCTTGGCATTACAAGAAAAACCCTGTCCCTGGACTTCACCCGCCTCAAGGAACAGCTTTTGATCAAAGGCATTGAAATCAAGACCTCCAAGAAACGCGGCTACTGGTTCTTTGGGGATGAAAACACCATCCGCTACTGCCTGATTGAAGCTGTGTGCCAGCTCTTGATCCAAATGCCCCAGATGGTACCGGTTTACTTTGAGGAGGCACTGCAGAGAATCAAGCCTGCGGATTTCAACTATGTGGATGCCCTGCGCAGCTTTATCCATTCGGACTTTGGCTTGCAGTCCATCTATCACGAAGAGTCCTTGGAGCTTTTGTCCTATTATCTGATCATCTGTGCTTTAAGAAAGAGCGGCAGTTCCACCATCATCCATGACGAGTCCATCTGCCAATCCCCGGAGTACCTGATTGCCCAGCGTTTAATCGCCGTCCTTGATAATCAGTTTGCCATCCATATTCCACAAGCGGAAACCGAGTATCTGGCTTTGGTGATGCTGAGCATCAAGCTCTACCGCTTCAATGAAAAGAACATCTTTGATTCGATTGATTCCCTAAAGTTTTGTTCCGATTTAATCGATGCCTTTGAAGTATATGCCTGCGTGCGTTTTCGCAACCGCGAAAAAATGACACAGCAGTTCTTATTGCATATCCGGCCGATGCTGTACCGCCTCAAATATTTCATCAAAGTACAAAACCTGATGTTTGCGGAAATCAGGGAAAAATACCAAAGCATCTACCTGCAAACGGAACTGGCAGTCAATGCCATCTCTGAGCGCTATCACATCCAGGTTCCCCAAGATGAAATCGCCTATCTGTGCGTGTTTTTCTCCGCCTGGCTGAAGGATGCGGAGGTTTTGGAGCGGGTGCCCAATATCTTATTAATCTGCGGGTCCGGACTGGGAGTCTCCATCATGTTAAAAGACCAGATCGATGCGATCTTTGCCGGTGCTTGCAACACCGCCATCCTCGAGCGCTCCGCCTTCACCCCGCAGCTGATCAATCAATACAGCGGCATCATCACCAGCATCGACCTGGGTATCACTTCAGAAAAGATTATCCAGGTGCATCCGATTCTGACCAGGGATGATGAGGCACTGTTGACCAGGTGGTTTATCACCCACATCGCCAATGACAAGGACAAGGACCTGGCGGAACAATTGGCAGCCTATATCGAGGAAAAAGCTCCCGGTCAGCCCCACAACATCCTGATCAGCGAAATCTGGCGCATCATCAACGGCACCCAAAAGCCAGCTTCAGCGACAAAACAATTTGTCCTGGATCCCGGCATTGTTCAAATCATTGAAGCCGGCTGCAGCCTTTATGAGGGCATCCGGATGGCCTGTCTGCCGATGGTAAAACAAGGATACTTCAGCTGGCAGTACTACGATGAAATCATTGCCCAGATAGAGGCAAACGGTTTATATTCCCTGATTGGTCCGGGGATCCTTCTGGCGCATGCCAAGCTTTCCCCTTCTGTCAACAAAATGGGCTTTGGCTTTGCCTTCTTTCAAAAGCCAATGAAGGACAAGGGGGAACTGGTGGATATCCTGATTGTCTTATGTACCACCAATAATGAGGTTCACAAAGAACCGCTCAAGGATGTGATTACCCTGATAAGGGAGCAGGAGAACATGGAAGTCCTGCGGGAGATCGTCAGACAAAACAAGCAGGGTTTATTATTTCAGACCTTGCAAATCATGTTGCACTCAGCAGAGGGAGGCAGTGAGAAATGAAACCGGCAATCGTGGCGTATTTAAAGAAAGGCGGCTTTGCACTTAAAGCTTATCCGGATCAAAAGAGTTACTTCCAAGATATGTTTGCGACCTTAAGGGCAAAAGAAATGGTTACAGATGGCTTTTTGGAAGCCTTGAATAAACGCGAGAAGGACTTTCCGACCGGATTACAGGTAAATGGCTACTGCATCGCGATTCCCCATGTAGAGGGCGAATACATCCTGAAGGAAGGCATCTATGTAACCATCTTTCCTAAAGAAGTCGAGTTTTATGCAATGGACAACATCACCAAAAAACTGCCGGTGAAAATCTCTTTTCTGCTTTTGATGAAAAGCAGTCAGCAGCACATGGACATCCTGCGTCAGCTGGCCATCATCATGCAGTGCAAGAATCTTTCCAGTTTGGCCAACGCAAATTCCCAGGCGGAATTTGTTAAGCAAATACAATGCCTGATTGAAGAAAAAAGAGAGGAGGAACCGGTTTAGTACAGGCATTAATCATGGTATACATACCGAAAGGAGAAACTCTATGGATTTTCTTGTAACATTCTTTGATTATTTCAGCAGCTTAGGAAACTTTGTCATGATTCCCCTGGTCATCATCGTCCTGGGCCTGGCCTTCCGCCTCAAACCGGTGGAAGCACTGCGCAGCGGCATGACCATCGGTATCGGTTTGATTGCCCTGGATCTGGTTTTGGGCTTGATTTGGAACAATATCACCCCGATTACCGAAATCTTTGTGAGCAAGTTCCATACCAACCTGACGACCATCGATATTGGCTGGGCAGCGGGAGCCGGCCTGGCCTATTCGACCCTGATTGGGACCTTCATCATCCCTTTCACCATCGTCATCAATGCGGTCCTGTTTGTCACCAGGATCACCAAGACCATTAACATTGATATCTGGAACTACTGGCACTATGCCTTCACCGGCTCCTGCATCTATGTAGTGACCAACAGCGTGTTATTGGCCTTTGCCGGAGCGGCTTTCCACTGCCTGGTTTCACTCCTGGTGGCAGACATTACTGCCAAGCGGATTCAGAAGACCATGGGCATTCCGGGAATCACTGTTACCGGTGGCGAAGTGACCGCCCTGTATCCCTTTGCGGCCGCCCTGGACAAAGTCTATGACTTGATTTTCAGAAAAGGCGAAGCGAAGGAATTTGATACTTCCAAATACAAATTTCTGGAAGTGTTAACCCAGCCAATGTTCTTGGGTGCCATCATCGGTTCAATCTTAGCCTTGATGGCCGGTTACCCCATCAACGGCGTATTGCAACTGGCGATGCAAATGGCAGCGCTGATGTTCTTATTGCCAAGGGCGGTGAAGATCCTGATGGAAGGCTTTATCCCCCTCAGCAATCAGGTTCGCGACTTCATGCAAAGACGCTATGCCAACAGCGACCGGGAAATCAACATCGGCCTGGACTCCGCGGTTTTGATCGGCCTTCCCATCTGTATTTCCATCGGCTTGATCATGATCCCGATTTTTTTGGTACTGGCACCGCTTACGCCCTTCAATACCACCCTGCCTTTGGGGGATTTGGCTTCCACCTGCTATCTGGTGACCATCCCCGCGATTGTGCATGCGAAAAACGGCAAGCCCCGCTTTATGCGGACCTTGATTACCTGCCTGATTGTTATGCCGTTTGTCTTGATTTTCTCTTCAGTCTTTGCGCCGATGATTACCTCCATCGCCCAAGCCAATGCCATGGATATCCCGGTTGGGGCTTTGCAAGTGACCTGTTTGGAAGGCAATCTCTGGGCCTGGCTGACCTTTGAGGTTTTGAATCATCTGGAAGTCGTAGGCGTAGCAGTACTGGCAGCCCTGTCCGTTGCCTTTGTATTTATCGCCAAGCGCATCCAAAAAGCGGAAGCAGCGAGTGAGGGTGTTTAGTATGTGGCTGAAAGAAACCTTTGGTACAGATAAACCGATTATCGCCATGCTGCATCTCTTGCCTTTGCCTGGAGATCATAAATATGATGTGGCGGGCGGCATCGACAAGGTGCTCAAACGGGCCAAGAGTGATTTGCTTGCGCTGCAGGATGGCGGTGTCGACTCGGTCCTTATCTGCAATGAGTACAGCTTGCCCTACAAGTTCAATGTCGATACCTGCACGGTTGCGGCGATGGCCAGCATCATCGGTCAGCTGAAAAAAGACATCAAGGTCCCCTTTGGGGTACATGTGGCGGCGGATGAGTGCAAGACCTATGATTTGGCAGTAGCCGTAGGTGCCAGCTTTGTGCGCGGCACCTATACCGGTGCCTATGCCGGAGACTTCGGCATCGCCGATTATAAAATCGGCGACCTTGTCCGCCATAAGCACAATGTAGGCGCCGACGATATCCGCACCCTGTTTATTTTGATTCCGGAGGCTGCCAAGTATCTGGTGGACCGGGACATTGCGGACCTGGTGAAATCCAACCTGTTCTATGGACAGCCGGACGCCCTGCTGGTCAGTGGTTTGGTTGCCGGTCATGAGGTCGATACCCAGATCATGAGCAAAGTCAAAAATGTGGCTGAGGATTGTCCGGTCTTTGCCAACAACGGCGTAAAGCTGGAGAATGTGAAGGAACAGCTGGCGATTGCGGATGGCGCCATCGTCGGCACGACCTTCAAATATGACGGAAAATTCTACAATGAAGTCGACCCGGCCCGGGTCAAAGCCTTCATGGACCTGGTGAAGTCTTTCCGTAAGGTATGATGAAAATCTGGCCTTCCATCGCTTCTTGTGACCAGCATTTTCTGTCTGATGAGTTAAGCTTTGCGAAGGATGTCTTCGGCAGGATTCATCTGGACATTGAGGATGGCAAGTACCTGTGGCACTTTACCTATGATAAGGACCAGGTTGAGGAATTGTTGAAACACTTTGACATGGATTGCTCAGTCCATCTGATGGTAGAGGACCCCTTGGATTATCTGGATGTGCTTGCCTTCTATCCTTGTGTCAAAATCGTCTTTATGCACCTGGAGCATTTAGCCAATCCCGATAAGGTGATACAAGCTTACCGAAAGCGGGGACTTACGGTTGGCCTGGGCCTGAGTGACCGCAACCTGAAGGCTGCCCTGTCACCTGTTGTCTTAGGGAGTGTGGATGCTTATTTGATGCTGACAGCGGCCATCGATGACCTTCAGCAAGTCTTCTCCGAAGCGCTTTTGGATTTTGCACACAAACTTAGCAAAGCGTATCAGAAAGAGCTCTGGCTGGATGGCGGAATCAAGGTGGAAATGTTAGAATCATTGGTGAACAAAGGCATTGAAAACGCCATATTGGGAAGAGCGGTCTTCTCACAAAAACAATTTTGGAAGAAAGGAGGAACCCCATGAAGAAGATAATCATCGCCTGTGCCGGCGGCATCGCGACTTCTTCCATCATTGTCAATGAGGTGGAGAAACTGTTGAAACAGGAGAATATCGAGTCAAAAATCGTGCAGTGCACCGTATATGAAATCAAGAACCATTTGGATGGTGCAGATCTGATCATTACATCCACACCAATGGAATTGGGACTCGATGTGCCCTGTGTTTTGGGAACAACATTTCTGACCGGCTTTGGAGTTGATCCGATTAAAGCACAGATTAAGGAAATACTGAGTAAATAGAAGAAAGAAAACCCCCTTCCGACAATATCGGAGGGGGGTTTTGTTGGTTGGGGAATCCCGTAACCTTCATCCAAGCATTAAGCTGTTATTGAGAATAAACTTTGCACCAATGAAAGGTCTGGGGTAAAGAGTCATAGACGAGGTATTCCAAATGCGTTTAGTCAAGTAACTTCATAGCAACCTCTCCCCGGTTGATGGAAGTGCAAAAGGAAAAGATTAAAACCAGGAATAAAAACTGTGCCGGTGTCGTGATAATCATCGATACAATCGACTTGTACCAGACGGAGAACATTTGGTCATCCTCAGATACATAGCTGCTGATGGGCAGTGGTGCAATCAATAGCGAAAAGGCGATATTGAACATGCGGATAATGACCTGCAGTCCTAATAGGATCAGCAGGTAAGCACCAAACATCCCAAATACCAATATCCCAAAGATGGAAGTGGTGTCGGGGAAATATGAATAAGTCTTTGTTTTACTATCCTTTTCATTGATATCGAATTCACTGCTGTCCCAGTCGGTCACAGGTTCCCCTGCCTCATTTTTAACAAACAGATAAGATGGTTTGAATGTGATAAAGGCAGAACTCGTCTCTGTCCGGTTTGGGAAAAAGGAAATATCCACATAGGACTCTGAACCATTGACGATGGTCTTACCGGTCGTGACATATTCGATTGTATTGAGAAAATCAATCGAGAAATCCAGGGCAACCTCGGCAGCCTTGGGTAAGGCAATCACCAAAAAAGAGACTATCAACAGTCTCTTGAAAATGTTTCTGCCATCAAACTTTGACAGCGTTTCATCATCCGCTGCCATTTTAAAATAAAGCAGCAGAAGTCTGCCAACAATAAAAAAGCCGGTACAAAGCAGAAACAGCCCCAACCAGCTTTTAAAGAAAGCTAAGCTGAAAATCCGAAAACCAAAGACTTCACTAATGAGGGCCCACACGCTATCGATGATGCGTAAGCCCCACTTGGCGATACCCCAAAGGATATTTCGGAATAATCCCACAAAAACACCTCGTTTCTTTTACTACTTAATTGTGCAATTAAAACCGTCATAATCGGTTGATTTGCGAGCTTCAAGATATTTGACAGCATAATCTTTCTCACCGGAATCCAATTTGAATTCTTTTGCATCTGTGACCGTAATAAATCCTTTGTCATTTTCTATTTTCGCTTTTGGGTACAAGTTTTGATAATGTTTGGTAAGGTATTCGATAGTCTCAGCTGTTCCTCCTACATTATTTGATGTAAATACAATGTTGAAAACTACAGTTGCGGTTTCACTATCATCTTGAGTCACAGTATACATCACGGAAGACGTAGAGGTATCTCCAGACCATGTACACTCCATTGTCACTTTCCACTTGGATTTCCCGCAACCTGCAAACAAGCCAAGCAAAACAACCAGGATTAATAGTTTCTTCATCTTGAGTACCTCCTTTTGATCCTCATTTCAATAAAAATCCCACTCGGAATAATCCCATAAAAACACCTCGTTTCTTTCACTACTTGATTGTGCAATTAAAACCTTCGTATTCTCTCACTTTAAGTGACTCAAGATACTTTACTGCATAGTCCTTATCACCGGAATCCAATTTGTACTGTTCGGTGTAAGTTACTGTGATAAACCCTTTGTCGTTTTCTACTTTCGCTTTTGGATACGTTTTTTGATAATACTTGACAGTATACTCGATATGCTCAGCGCTTGTTCCAACTAGATTGTCAGTATTATGAGAATCAAGGAAAAAGTCCGCAGTATCACCGTCTGCCTGGGTGATTGTTATAACATCCAAAGACTCTGCAAGGTCATCAGACCACGAACACTCCATCGTAACTTTCCATTTGGATTTCCCGCAACCCGCAAACAAGCCAAGCAAAACAACCAGGATTAATAGTTTCATCATCTTGAGTACCTCCTTTTGATCCTCATTTCAATAAAAATCCCACCAGGATATCAGCAGCCATGATGATGCCGCCGGTAATGAGTATGCGGCTCAGGCTCTTCATAAACGGATGTGGGGTCAGTACCCCCCTTTGTGATATTCTTGGTGCTAGCGGTGAGTGTGAGTAACAAAATTAAAAAACAGAAATGCTGCTAATTTCTTTTTAACCGCAGCCTCCGTGTATTTAAGCTGATAGCCCATCTTCAATCCCGAAGTGCACCATCAAAAAAGACACAAACAAAACAACCCCAATGAAACAACAAATAAGCAACTCTGATGAGTAACTTCCCACGTCCTCTTCTCCTTGTTTGTTTTTCAATTCAGTTACGTATGATAATAAAACTGCTTCTACTCCCCAATTTTACTATTATTAGTATTTGGTTTCAAGAGAAAATTTAAGAAAGTTTCGGTATTTCCGAACAGAAAACCCTGTATATCCCTGCTTCTTCACTCCAAATACCCTACCATCATCGTTATAAACTCCTCATAATCCTTCGCCTTGCTTAAACGGTTGAAGCACTCACTCTCAGCCAGGATCATCGTCAAGGGCTCATAAACTTCATTGAAGATATAGCGCTCATTACGGTCAAAGGACAACATCAATACCATCTTGACCAGGTAGTTCTGCCAGGGTACCGCCTCATCCAGCAGTACCAGATGCATGCCGGTCTTCTTCGCATTCATGCGCATGGCATGCGGTACCGCAAAACTGCCAAAGGCAGTGGAAGAAATGGATTCCCGGTCCAATATCTCCGCCTCAAAGGAAGGTTCAACATAGTTCAAAGCAACCATCCTTGATACCATCTGATGTATGAGTTCCTCTTTGTCTTTCACCTTGTTTATCCTTTTAAACAGGTCCGGCACCAACAGGTGCCGCAGGTTCTTCTCAAAGACCGTCTTCCGCTTTTGTTTCTGAATGTTGGTGACGGTATTATTGATTAACTGCCGGTCTGCTGTACTCAGAAACGGGGTGATGACAATATAAGGCATCTTATAGGATTGTTTTAAAGGAATGGTGGTAATCAACAAGTCGCCGTCACTGAAGGCAATCTGTTCCTGCTTGCTTAGGATATCATGCACCATCAGGCTGTCGCTGAAATTCTCCTGCAAGGCATTCTTCAGTCTTTCCGACAAATCATAGAAATCCGGGGTAAACAGGGTGACCTTGATCTTATTGGTCAAGTCCTTTTGAATCTCGATGGTGCTGCCCAGATGAAAGGCCAGATAGGCGATTTCATCATCATTGATCAGCATCCCGGTTTTTTCCTTGATGATCCCCGCCAATACCACGGACTCATTGTAAAGAAGTGGACAGGACTTCTTGATGGATTCCGTCAGGGGATTGCGGGAGAAGGTATCACTCTGGTATCTGATCAGAAGATTGTGCACATGCAAGGCAAAGCGGATAAAGAACTCAGGGTCATTCAAATCCAGGTAGTAGAAAGCCGCAATGTCCTGAATCATCTGCTCCACCATGTTCAAGCACTGGTGGCCGATGTAGTCCACCAGGTTCTGCCGGTTGATGCTCTGATAATCCAGGTTGGTGGAGCGGGAGACCAAAAGCAGGGTCAACTCCTGCACTTCGGCATCGACAAATTCGATGCCGAAGTGCTCTTCAATCGCCTTCACGACCCTCTGGCAGAGCTGATGCTCATGCAGCCGTACAACCTTGGGCAGTACCGTAGAGCTGGATGAGATATAGCCGTTTCGGATGCGGTCGATGGAAATGCAGATGTGCATGACCACATTGGTCAGGGAATAGTCATTGATGAAGTAGTGGTGCTCCTCCAGGATTTTTAAGACCAGGTTGCGGATAAAGCTGACATCCAAATCATCAAACATCCGGGTAATGGCTGAGTCATGCAGAAAATTTCCCTTGGCCTCTTCATAGAGGATATCACTCAAAGCCTGCCGCTTGTCCTTTTCGATTCCGGCAATGCTTAACAGGTCCTGATGGATGACCAGCTGCAGATTATGTTTCGCCAGAATTCTTTTGACCTTGCGTAGCTCTGCCTTCAAGGTCGAATAAGAAATAAACAGGGTATCGCACAGTTCGAAGGAATCCTGCGGTCCGGTTTTGATTATGGTGCTGATAATATGGTTCACCCGGTCCTTGGAAGTCTGGGGCAGACTTTCGCTTGGATCTTCAAGAGTGCCCTCTATTTTCTCCCGGTTCAAGACATAGCCCTTGGGCGAAGAAAAAATAGCCCCCGGAGATATTTGATTGATTTGCGAAACATACGTTTTTATGCTTCGTTCGGAGACTGCCATCTGCGCCGCCAAAGTGGCGGCTGTACAAGTTCCTCCCCTTTGTTGGAGAACTTTGAGCAACGACAAGTGTTTCTCATTCACCGCTTTCATCTTAGCATAACCGCACTGACATGATAGATATAATATTTCCCCCCAAGGGGGCAATTCTCTGGTGGAAGCCATCCGGTTTCTTTTCTATTGTTTATGCAAGAGGTGATTTCATGAGTAAAATCAAAGTCCTGTTAGTCTGCGGGTCTGGCGCCAGTTCCGGATTCATGGCCGCCAACATCCGCAAAGCGGCTGCCGCCCGCGGTGTCGAGCTTTCCATCAATGCCCGCTCCGATTCAGAAATCGGCAACTACATCGATGAAGCCGACATCATTATGGTCGGGCCGCACTTGGAGATGATCTTTGACGAAGTAAAGGAGTATGAACTGGATTTCCCGGTGAAAGTCGGGCTGATGCGGGGGGATTATTATTCCACTATGGACGGAGATAAAGCCCTGGATCACATTTTATCTATTGCCAAAGGAGAGAGTGAAAAATGAAAAAGTTTATCAATTGGCTGGAAACCAGCTTTGCGCCCCGGCTCAACAAAATCAGTCACTTGAGCTGGGTGGTGATCCTCAAGGATTCCGTGAACCAAATCCTGCCCTTCATCCTGTTGGGTACGGTCTTTTGCGTATTGGCGATCCTCAATGACTACATTCCCGGCCTGCCCAGCTTCTGGGAACCGTTTGGCTGGACCATGGGGAAGGTATCCCTGTTTGTATCCTTTTTGGTTCCCTTCAACTATTGCGAAAGAAAGAGACTGCGCAAACAAAGACTGATCGCCGGTTTGACCGGGATTGTCTTCTTTCTGATCTGCTCCACCCCGATTACCATTGCCGATGGCGAGATTGGCTTTGGGACCTCAGCTTTGGGTGCCGGCGGTATGTTTGTGGCAATCATCACCGGCGTACTCACTTCACTGGTCTTTGGGATGGTCGGAAGATTCTCCTTCTTCAAGGAAGACTCCGCAATCCCGGAATTTGTTCGGAACTGGTTCGATCAAATGCTGCCTGTGTTTGTCGTGGTTACCGCAGCCTGGCTGGTTGTCCTGATTGCCAATGTTGACCTGTTTACCATCATCCTGAATCTGTTTATGCCGATTCAGAATTTCCTGAATACCTGGTATGGCTTTATCGCCATGAACTTCTTTATCTGCTTCATCTATTCGATGGGGATTTCCTCCTGGGTCTTGACTCCGGTCACCCAGCCGGTGAAGCTTGCCAGCATTGCCGCCAACCTGTCGATGGTGGCAGCGGGAACCTTTACGGCTGCCACTGCCAACATGTTTACGGAAGGTTTGATTTATGTCACCTACATGTGGGTGGGCGGGATTGCCTGTACTTTGCCGCTGGTCTATTTGATGATGGCCTCCAAGGTCAAGAAAATCAAGGCCTTGGGCAGAGCCTGCTTTATTCCGGGACTCTTCAATATCAATGAGCCCGTCATCTTCGGCGCCATTGCCTGGAACCCGATCATGATGCTGCCGATGTGGCTGCAGGGAATCATCATTCCGGCCATCACCTGGATTGCCTGCAAGGTTATTGCCTTTGCGCCGATTCCCAAGATTCAGTTTGAGATGTGGTATCTTCCGTATCCTTTGGGAACCTGGATTTCCACCGGTTCCATCGTCGCAATCCTGTTTCTGGCCTTCTCATTTTTCCTTTCCGGTTTAATCTGGTATCCTTTCTTTAAGGTATATGAGAAGCAGGAATTGGAGATTGAACTGCAGGAAGACGCAAAATCTTAGAAAAGAGGAAACACATGCGAGAAGAAGATTTGGTAGGGAATGCAATGAATATTATTCTGCATGCAGGAGAAGCACGCACTACCGTCATGAAGGCCTTGGATGCTTTGTCCCTGGCGGATGAAGTATCAGCCAAGAGTCTCTTGGAAACAGCCCAGAAGCAGATTACCAAGGCACATCAGGTGCATACGGACACGATTCAAAAAGAAGCAGCCGGGGAGTCTATCCCCTACAGTCCGCTGTTCTCCCATGCCCAGGATACCCTGATGACAATCTACAGTGAGCTCAACATCGCCAAGCAGCTCTTGCGTATCTTCTCTGCCCTGGATCAGCGAGTCAAACAATTAGAGCAGAAAACGGGAGCCTGAAACGGCTCCCGTTTCTTACAAGGAGGACTATGAAAACAAACAGTAAGGAATTCCCCAAAGACTTTCTTTGGGGCGGCGCCTTCGCCGCCAATCAGATGGAAGGTGCCTGGAAAGAGGGAAACAAAGGACCTTGCGTAGCCGATATCAATGAATTCCGCGATGACATCGCCGTAGACAAGAAATACAACATGGAGGTCACCACCGACTACATCAAAGAAGCTCTGGCCAGTAAGGACAGGATCTTCCCCAAGCGAAGCGGAATTGACTTCTATCATACCTACAAGGATGATTTGAAGCTTTTGGGCAAGGATGGCCTTGGCTTGAAGTCCTACCGGACTTCCATCAACTGGTCCCGGATCTTCCCCAATGGGGATGAGCCAGAGCCCAATGAAGAAGGGTTGATCTTCTATGACCATTTAATTGATGAGATTATTGCCAACGGGATGGAGCCGATGATCACCATGTCCCACTATGAGATGCCCTTGCATCTTTGCTTAGAGTACCGGGGTTGGTATGACCGGCGTGTCATCGACTTCTTTGAGCGCTATGGCAAGGTTCTATTGGACCGCTACCATGACAAAGTCAAGTACTGGATTCCGGTTAATCAAATCAATCTGATCATCCATGAATCCTTCAACCATTTGGGGGTCCCGGAAGATTTGGTCAGTGATGTGACCTCAGCCAAGTATCAGGCTGTCCTGCATGAACTGATTTCCTGCAGTCGCATTACCAGATATGCCAAAGAGCATTATCCCGACTTGCATATCGGCATGATGCTGTGCGGCGGTCCGGCCTATGCGGCAAGTTCGAAGCCGGAGGATGTGTTTGCGACACTGCGCCATAATCAGATGGAATACTTCTTCTCGGATGTACTTTTGCGGGGAGAAATTCCCGGCTATGCCTGGCATTATTTCGCTGACCATGACATCCAGGTGAAAGTCACAGACCAGGATAAAACCGACCTCAAGAACACCTGTGATTTCTTTTCCTTCTCCTATTACTACACCCGCCTTTGTGACAAACAACATTTTGAAAACGGCAATGAAGTCTTCCGCAACCCCGAGCTTCCTGCCAATCCCTGGGGCTGGTCCATTGACCCCCTGGGGTTAAGGACGCTGTTGAATCTGTTCTATGACCGCTATCATGTACCCATCTATATCACGGAAAACGGGGTGGGCCTTTATGACAAGCTGGAGGATGGCAAAGTCCATGACCCCTACCGCCCGGATTATTACAAGGCGCACATCCAGGCGATGGCGGATGCCATCGCGGATGGGGTGGACTTAAGAGGTTATTATGCCTGGGCACCCTTGGATATTGTCTCCTGCTCTTCCAGTGAAATGTCCAAGCGCTATGGGTTTATCTATGTGGATCTGGATGACTATGGCAAGGGCAGTGGCAAACGGATATTAAAAGACAGCTATCAATGGTTTCAAAACGTCATTGCCTCAAACGGCAGTGATTTGGGATAGACATGTTGCCAGCTGATTTTCTCTGGGGCGGCGCTATCGCTGCCAACCAGTGTGAAGGTGCCCTCTTTGAAGATGGAAGAGGCTTAGCCAATGTCGACCTTTTGCCCTGGGGCAAAGGTCGCAAAGCAATTGCCCGGGGCTATCAAAAGATGTTTGACTTTGAGGATGGCTATTATTATCCGGCGAAGCTGGGTATTGATTTCTATCACCGCTATAAGCAGGACATCGCCTTGTTTGCGCAAATGGGCTTCAAGGTCCTGCGCCTTTCCATCAGCTGGAGCCGGATTTATCCAACTGGTGAGGAAGAAAAACCCAATGAAAAGGGGCTGGCTTTTTATGATGCGGTGCTGAGGGAATGCCTTGGGTATGGCATTAAACCGCTGGTGACCATCACCCACTTTGATATCCCCATGGCCTTGGTGAAGAAGTACGGGGGTTGGCGCAATCCTAAAATGATTGACTTCTATCAGAAGTTTGTGACCACCCTGTTCACCCGTTTTCGCGGTTTGGTACATTATTGGCTGACCTTCAATGAGATCAACCTGATTTACCACAGCCCCTTTGAGACAGCTGGTGTTTGTATAGAGCCAAATGAAAGCCGCAGTGCTGTCCTGGCGCAGGTGGCGCACCATCACCTGGTCGCCTCTGCGCTTGCCACAAAAATCGGGCATGCCATTGATCCGGAAAACAAAATCGGTTGCATGATGGCAGGAGGCGAATACTACCCGCTGACCTCTAAGCCGGAGGATGTCCTTCTGGCCTTTCAGAAAAACCAGGAGAACTACTATTTGATTGATATACAGGCTTTTGGTGAATACAGCTATTTTTATCAGCAGTATCTGCATAGGCAAGGCATTGAAATCAAATGGCAGCAGGGTGAGCAGGAACTGCTGCAGGAAAACACCGTCGACTTTATTTCCTTCTCCTACTATTCCTCCCTGGCAATCAGCAGTGATGACAGTCTGAATATCCGCGAGGCCAACGCCATGGCTGGTGTACCCAACCCCTATTTGTCCGACAGCAAGTGGGGCTGGCAGATTGATCCGATCGGTCTGCGCTTGAGTCTTAACCGTTTCTATGACCGCTATAAAAGACCGCTGTTTATCGTAGAGAACGGTTTGGGTGCACTGGATTCAATAGAGCCGGATGGCAGTATTCAGGATGACTACCGCATTGATTATCTGCGGGCTCATATCCAAGAGATGAAAAAGGCTGTGGAAGAGGACGGTGTGGTGTTATGGGGTTATACGACCTGGGCACCTATTGATCTGGTCTCCTCGTCCACCGGAGAGATGTCCAAGCGCTATGGGTTTATCCATGTGGATCTGGATGACCAGGGAAAGGGAACATTAGAGAGAAGAAAGAAGAAATCCTTTGACTGGTACAAAACCGTTATCCAAAGCAATGGCGAAAACCTTTAAGTACAGGAAGCTGCAGCAGCTTCCTGTATTTTTTTTGCGGGTGCTATACTGAAGTCAAAAAAGAAAGGATGATTCCATGAAACTCTATATTGCGGCAGATACCAAAGAAAACATGCTGCTGGGAAAACGGCTGGGGGCAAAAGCAATCTTGACCAACGCGAAAATTGTACTCGATCTTTATGGGGAGAATATGACCTTGCAAGAGTCAACTGAAAGAATGCTTCAGGAGAGCGGGCTGCCGGTATTTCAATCCATCCATGGAGAAAGTGTGAAGGACATCATCGATAAAGGCCTTTCGGTTTGCAAGGCTGCCGGTAAGCTTAACAAAGCAGAAGTCGGGCTAAAGATTATTGCTTCCCGGGATGGTTTTCAGGCTATCAAGGTGCTGAGCGAGCAGGGCATCAAATGCATTGTCACCGGTTTGTACACAGTCCATCAGGCAATGGTGGCAGCACAGGTGAAGGCTTTTGCGATCTCGCCTTTTATTGCCCGGGGAAAAGAAGCAGGTCTGGATATGGAAGAATGCATCAAAGCGATTCGGGCAATTTATGACCGCATGCAAAATCCTCCGGAAATATTGGCCGCCAGCATTCGCACGCTCAAGGATGTAGATCTGGCAGCAAGGGCCGGGGCAGATGGCGTCGCAATCTCGGTAGCGCTTATAAAAGAGATGATCGATTGCGAATACAGCCGGCAGACTGAGGATGCGTTTGGTTATTCCTTTGCCCGAATCAAAGGCGAGGATGTCTCCTATCTGCATTTGCCAAAGAAAAACGACACTGAACAAACAGATGAGTGATTAAATGATCCTGCTCATTTAGCCTGTTTTCTTACTTCATTCAAATATTCTGTAATTTCATTGAAACACACCAAAAAAAGACTCTATTTTTAACACTTTTCGTTTTCCCTTTTTTTTACAATCTGTTATCCTTTTACTTAGGTTTTGATCACCATCAAAGCCATGAAAGAGGTTATTGCATGTTAAAAGAAGATTTGGTACAGATTTCCATGGAATTGATTCAGCTTTCCGGAGAAGCCCGCATCAGTGTACAAAAAGCATTGGATGCACTGTCACTGGAAGATGAAGCAGAGACCAAGGCTCTGCTTCATAGTGCGTACAAGCAAATCAACCGGGCCCATCAAATCCACGCGGATTTGATTCAGAAGGAAGCAGCGGGAGAGATGATCCCTTACACTCCCCTGTTCTCCCATGCCCAGGATGCCTTAATGACAATTTTCTCCGAGTACAATATCGCTAAGCAGTTAGCAAGCATCTTTTCGGTACTTGACAGCCGCCTTAAAAACCTGGAACAACAGAATTAGAATGGATTGTTTCCAACCTGATTCGGATTAGGAGGTTTGCGGGTGCTCTTTTTGGTATTCCTCTATATACTCCCTGACAATTGCCGGGGTTACCGGCTTATTCTGGGTGTCCTGCATGGTCCAGTCAATATAGAGAAGCGCACTTCCTTTGTCATTCGCTTTCCAGATACAAAGTTCCATATCATCATTCAGATTCCAGACATAGTCTATGTCATTGACAGTGATTTTTCTTGGCTTGCTCATGTGCTGATTCCCCCTGTTTTCCTCACTACTATAGCAAAGGATGAACTGCTTTGCATATGATTTTAAAAGATTGTCAAAAGTAAGAAAGTAACGATGTTCTTTTTTAAAAAGCATCCGCACAAAAAATGATGGGGTGCTGATTTATAATTGAAACAAGAGGTTTATATCTGAAGTCATCGCACCTGGTGCGAGGAAAGGAATCATGATGAGCAAAGCATTAGTCGCGTATTTCTCAGCCAGCGGCGTCACCAAGAAAGCTGCGCAAGCCCTTGTGGAAACCATCGGTGGAGATCTCTATGAGATTATTCCGGAAGTACTCTACAGTGAAGCTGATTTGGATTGGCGCAATGAAAACTCCCGCAGTTCCCTGGAGATGAAGGACAAATCCTCGCGTCCGGCAATTGTAAAAACCGACGCCAATGTTAAGGACTATGATGTCATCTTTGTCGGGTTTCCCATCTGGTGGTACATCGCTCCCACCATCATCAATACCTTTTTGGAGAGCTATGATTTTTCCGGAAAGACAATTATTCTTTTTGCGACTGCCGGCAGCAGCGGGTTTGGCAAGACCGTCGACAACCTCAAAGGCAGTGTCTGTGATACTGCTGTAATCAAGGAAGGGATTCGGATTACCAGCAAGCAGTTCCCCGCAGATATCGCCAAGTGGGCAAAGGGTCTAAAACTGTAGTCTTACATTGAATCCGTCAGAAAAACAAAAGTCCGAAATCTCCTGTGAGAAACAGGGATTTGGGACTTTTTTATTGTTCGCATCGGGTTTGATTCTCTACTACTGAAACAGCAATGGTTCAATCTTTGAGCAGTCTATTCTTTGGAAAATTTTTGTTTTAGAAAGTTTTAGAAAGTTTTAGAAAGTTTTAGAAAACCATTATCCCATGCCGCTATCAATGCATGCCTGTTCATATTTGTGTCTGAGCATTCTGCACCCTATCAAATAAAGTCACAAAGCACTATTCCTTTCATCCGTTTCCTTCCACAATTTTCCAATGGTCAAACACCTTTTCAAGGGTGGAATGTTGTAAAATTATCTCAGGATAACGATCATCCATTATGACAGTTACCGTCACCCAAAACCTCGACCAGCCATGCTTTATCGGCGAGCTTCTGAAACAGCAGAAGCTGCCTTATCATTTTCAAATACTCGAAAACATGGTGATTGAAGCAAACAAGACTATCAGCCACAAACTGCAGCTGCCTTTGGCTTCTCTCATCTATGTCCACAAGCGTCTGCGGGTTGTCGAGGATCTGGTAAGGACCTCGGAAGTGTTCTTTATTGATTATCGCAAAGTTCCGGAAATCCTGAACTACGATATGTCGAAGCAGCCGTTATTCACCATCTTGAAAGACCATTATCACTTTTTGGTCGTACACTCCACCCAGGAAGTATCCATCTTCAAAGCCAAGCCTTATTCTGCCAGCCTGTTTAACGTAAAACCGCAAACCTCACTGGTGCGTATTGAGAGCTACCTCTTTGACCAAAACGGGGAGGTGCTCTGTTATTTTGACCAGTATGCGCGCCCGGATTTCTATTGCTTCAAAAGCGAGTCCAAAGTATGAATGAGAACAAGCCCATGTACCAGCAGCTGGCGGAAAGCATCCGCCTGAAAATCGTTTCCGGGGAATATCCTTTGCACTACCGCCTGCCTTCAGAGCGGGAAATGCAGAAGCGGTACGGTTTAAACCGCCTCACCATCCGCAAAGCCCTGGATGTTTTGATCAGGCAGGGCTATGTGGAGACCCGCTGGGGGTCTGGCACCTATGTCCGCGACCCCTTAAAGCTCCATGAAAAATTCCATGAACGAAACGGCACCGAATTCAGTCTGCGTCAGTCCCTGACGCAGGCTGGCATCCAGGTCAAGCGCAAGATGGTCAAGCTGTATGAAGCCCCTACCCCCGACTTTGTCAAAGGCAAGTACTTTGGCAAGACTTCCTGGCGCTTGGTGCGTGACTCCTATGCGCAGGATGAACTCTTTGCGGTGCAGGCCTGCTATTTCCCCTATGAACTGTTTCCCAACGCCAGCGAGTTTGACTTTGGCTCACAGTCCCTGTATCGCTTTATGGGCGACAAGGCTCCGGTTAAAATCATCAGTACCATGAAGACGGTTTATACGCCGCCGGAAATGAAGCCATTCTGGCCAAATGAGGATGTCATATTCTACTGCCTGTATGAGGGCTATGACGCTAGAGGCGAGCTGGTGGAGTACACCCACTCCTTTTATTCCCCGCAGCTCTCCGACTTCTACTACGACACCCGGATCAATATGTGAAAGCACCACAAAATCAAAGTGGTATACCTTGCAAGACAGCCTGTTTTCTTTTATAGTGACCTTAGTGGTATATCCAAAATACCAAAGACGTTTGAAAGAAAAGGAGAGATGCTATGACGATTCTTCAAGCTTTTCTTGTCGGCTGTGTTTCCGGGCTTTCCGTCATTGAGGGCAAAATCTTTGGCGAATGCAAGCTTCGGGAACCGGTTGTGACCGGGTTTTTGGTTGGTTTGATTCTGGGGGATATGAAGCAGGGGCTCATCATTGGTGCCTCCCTGCAGCTGATCTGGATGGGAGCCGTAGCCATCGGCCCGACCCCGGGCCTGGACATCGGCACCGGCGGCACCATCGGCACCGCCGTCGCCCTGATGACAAACTCCGGCATTGAGGTCGCGATGGCCTTCGGGGTACCGGTCTCGATTTTGATGCAGTTTCTGGATACCCTGATCGATACCGCCTATTCCGGACCGATGCACTATGTGGAGAAACTGATTGATTTGGGCAATCAGGAAAAGAAGATTGCCTGGGTGCACCACCTGTGCACCATCATCTATTTCGTATCCCATGCGGTGTTGACCTTTGTGGTCGTGTTCTTTGGCAACTCGATGATCGAAGCGATTGTCACCAACATGCCAGCCTGGATGAATACGGGACTGGGTGGCGTCGCGAAGTTATTGCCGGCTTTGGGTTTTGCTTTGTTA
Organism: Erysipelotrichaceae bacterium; assembly: GCA_031272515.1. Classification (GTDB taxonomy): domain Bacteria; phylum Bacillota_I; class Bacilli_A; order Erysipelotrichales; family Erysipelotrichaceae; genus JAISTR01. The sequence goes on from JAISTR010000001.1 coordinate 20,126, forward strand.
TTGCATCTGTTATTGGAATTTGATTTGATTCCCTACTTTATTCTGGGCTTCTGCCTGGCTGCCTATCTGAAGCTATCCATGGTCGCGGTAGCGGCGATTACCATCGCCCTGGCCTGGATTATGTTCCAGATCAAGTCGTCGCAAAAAACAGCTGTGGAAACTGAAAGCGAGGAAGAACTCTAATGTCAGAAATCGTCAATGCCAAATACGGCATCACCAAAAAAGACATGCGTCAGATCTACTGGCGTTCCTTTACCCTTTTGGGTTCCTTCAACTTTGAAACCATGGAAGGACTGGGGTTCCTCTACGCCATTCAGCCCACACTCAGAAAGATTTATGCCGATGACGAAGACGGCTATAAAGCCGCCTGTCATCGCCATATGGCCGCTTTCAACATGACAGTTGCCCCCTCGCCTTTGGTGATGGGCATCACTTTGGCCATGGAGCAGATGGCCAAGGAGAATGAGAACTTTGATGTCACCTCCATCAACGCCGTGAAGGTCTCGCTGATGGGGCCTTTGTCCGGTATCGGTGATACCTTCTTCTGGGGTATCTTTCGGGTCATCGCCTGTGCCCTGGGCGTCAGCTTTGCCAGCTATGGCAACCCGCTGGGACCCTTTGTTTTACTGTTGGCTTTCAACATCCCCAACTTTCTGACCCGCTACTATGGTTTGAAGGTGGGATACAGCAACGGCACGACTTTATTGACCTCACTTCAAAAAAGCGGTGCGATGCAGCTGTTCACCTATTGTGCGGGAATTGTCGGGGTAGCAGCCGTTGGCTGCATGGTCGCCTCCTGGATTGGCATCACCAGTCCTTTGGCCTTTGAAATCTCCGGCAATGTGATTGAGGTGCAGAGTTACCTGGATGAAATCTGCCCTGAGCTTTTATCGCTGATTGCGACGCTGATTATCTATGCCTGTTTGAAGAAGAAAATCAAGATTACCCGCATCATTCTGGCGATTATCGCTGTCGGCTTTGTGCTGGGTGTTACCGGGGTGATTGCCTGATGGCAATTGTCGATGTAAGGATTGATGACCGCCTGATCCATGGTCAGGTGGTCGGCTTCTGGATTCCCCAAAATCATGTAAACAAGATCGTCGTCATTGACGATGCGATTGTGGATGATGAAATGCGCAAATCCATCATGAAGCTGGGTACACCCCGGCAGGTCAAGCTGTCAGTACTCTCTGCGGCTTCAGCCGCAGACAAGCTGTCGCGCAACCTCGATGCCGGCGACAATGTGATGTTATTGTGCGTTGGACCGGCACCGTTACTGGCAATGGCCAAAGCCGGTTATGCGGTGAAGAAGATCACAGTTGGAAACATGTCGTTTGTAGCCGACAGCACCCAGGTCCGCAACAACACCTTCTTGCGCAAACAGGATATCGAGGATTTTAAGGAGTTGGCAGCCTATGGAATCGAGATGAACTGCCAGATTACCCCGGATGAAACACCGGTGGCATTAATGCCATTATTAAAGGGGATATGAAAATGGAAAAACCAACTGTTCTGGGCTATATGCGCGACCAGCCCCGCGCCCTGCGCGATTGCTTTAATCGCAGGGAGGAATTCCTGAAGCCGTTTCGGCAGTTTTATTCTGCCGACATCAAGAAGATCTACTTCTTTGGCTCCGGAACTTCCTACAACGCCTCCCTGATTGGCGCCTATTACTTCCGCCATTTGGTCGGCATCAATGCCTTTGGCGAGTATCCGACCGTGTTTAAGAACTATGGGGAAGTGGACTATGTGGATGCCGTGGACCCCAAGGAAGTACTGTTTCTGGCGATTTCCCAGTCCGGAACCTCCATCTCCACCATCGATGTGATCAAGGATGCAAAGGACAAAGGCTACCGGCGCATTGTCTTGACCGAAGCTTTGCAAAGTGAGATCACCAAACACACTGACGGTGTTTTGCATTTATTATGCGGCAAGGAGCTGACCCCGCCGGAGACCAGGGGCTATACGGTGACACTGTTGACACTGTATCTTCTGGCTTTGGAAGCGGCGAAAATCCGCGGGAAGTTAAGCAAGTCGTACTATGACAAGAAGATTCTGGAGTGCGGGGATTTATTAAGCAAATTCGAAAGCGTGATCGCGGAAAGCGAAGCCTGGTACCAAAGAAACAAGACCTTCTTGGTCAGCAGCGAGCGCATCTATGTGCTTGGCTATGGCATCGACTATGGCTCCGCCCTGGAAGGTCAGCTGAAGATTGGGGAGATGCTCAGAATCCCGGCTCTGGCCTATGAGATCGAGGAGTACTCGCATGGACCGACAATGGCAATAAACGGGAAGCAATCGTTAATAATGATTGCTTCCAAAGAGGCGGAATTTGAACGCTGTCTGACTTTCCGCGACGCCTTTTTACAGTACACACCCCGGGTCTTTCTGATTTCCTGCGAGGATGTGGGGGATGATCTGCGCAATGTAATCTTCAGTCTTAAAGCCGATAAATATTTGGCACCGCTGCTATACACTGTGCCGATGCAGTTTGTCGCCGCCCAGGGTGCCCTGGATACTGGAATTGATACCGGAATAAACCCCTTTACTGTGCCTTTGGCACATCTGGATGAATGAAGCAGGCATAAGTCTGCGGACCCTGAGAAAGGATCGAAATGAAACAGTTTGTATTGATGGGGCACGGTTGTTTCCCGGAGGGAATCAAAAGTGCTCTGTCGGTGATTTTGGGAGAGAAAGAGAATGTACTGTGTCTGAATTTTACTTTGACAAAGAACAAATCGCAGCTGGAAAAAGAATTCGCCCTTCTCATGCAAAGCCTTAAGGACAGTGAGGTGGTGGTTCTCTGTGATTTGTATGGGGGTGCCCCCTTCAATGTGGCAGCGGAAGCGCTGCACAAGGGGAAGTGCTCCTTCAAGCTGTTCTATGGCATCAACCTGTCGATACTGCTGGAGATGGTGATACGGGAAAATGACCCGGACTTCTGGAAAGCGGAAAGCGTGAACTTTCATCGCTCCATCGGCTGGTATGCAACAGATCAAAAGAAACTGTAGATAAGAGAAAAAAAGATGTGAAAACAGGCTCTTTGTCGAAAATGGCAGGGCCTGTTTTTTAATCTTCACATTTTAACATCGCGTCTGAATTTAGGTTTTTTAACCCTAATTCAGACGCATTGAACATAATGCAGTTTTCTTTTTCCACCCTATTGACTCATTGAGTCAATAGGTATATATTGATATTGACTGATTCAGTCAATGGAGGTCAAATTGGATGACTTAATCGAAAAAAAGGAACGGATTCTGCAAGCCGCGATCTCGGAATTTGCCAAGGGTTACCGCCAGGCATCAACCGACCACATCGTGGAAGTGTCAGGCGTTTCCAAAGGCCTTCTGTTTCACTACTTCACCAGCAAGAAACTGCTGTATGAGGCCTGCATCAAACGCGTGGAGAATGCGATCCTGGATCAGATTCATCGCGAACTGGATTTTTCGCATATGGATTTTCTCACCCTGCTCTACGAAATCACTTTGGAGAAATGCGAATACATCGCTGCCTATCCCGATCACATCCGCTTTCTGATGAACATGTACCGCAGTGATGAAGCGGAAATCCAGCCTTATAAGCAGGAACTCTTATCCACCTATGCCAAAGCCTATGACCACGTCGCCTTTCTCAAGGATGCGGATATGAGCTTGTTTCGTGAAGACATCAACCTGGATGATGCCTTGCTGAGCATCCAGTATTTTGTCCAGGGGTTTGCGGAAGCCTTTCTGCTGCGGCATGAAAAACAGGAAATGTACCTGCAGGCGCGGGAATTGATTGAAGCTGAATTGAAGCCTTTGATACAACTGATGAAAAAACTCTACTACAAGGAAAGGAGAGAGTTATGACCAACGTAATTGAATTGAATGGTTTGACAAAGTTTTATGGCAAAGTAAAAGGCATAGAAGACGTCAGCTTTGAAGTTGAGGAAAAGGAAGTATTCGGTTTTATCGGCCCCAACGGGGCGGGCAAGTCCACCACCATCCGCACCCTGCTATCGCTGATCTTCCCCACCAAAGGTTCTGCTACCATCTTTGGCAAGGACTGCATCAAGCATGCCAGTGAAATCGCCATGGATGTCGGCTATCTGCCCTCAGAGGTATTCTACTATGACGGCATGAAGGTTAAGGACCTTCTAAACTACTCCGCCTCCTTCTTCAAGAAGGACTGCAAGCAAAAAATTGAAGAACTGTCCTCGCTTTTGGATTTGCCGCTCAACCGCAAGATTGAAGATTTGTCCTTTGGCAACAAGAAGAAAGTCGGGATTGTCCAGGGCTTACTGCATTCCCCCAAGCTGATTATTTTGGATGAGCCCTCCGCCGGACTGGATCCCTTGATTCAGCAGACCTTCTTCAATATCCTCAAGCAGGAAAACGAGCGCGGTGCCACCATCTTCTTCTCCTCGCACATCCTGTCCGAAGTGCAGAGGATGTGCGACCGGGTCGCCATCCTCAAGGAAGGCCATCTGATTGCCCTTCAGAAGATCAGCGAGCTCCGCAAGGATTCCTACAAGAAGGTCACGGTTTCCGGTACATTGAAAGAAGAGTTGGACCTGGAGAATGTCACCAACCGCCAAAGCGCAGATGAACACACCACCTTCCTTTACAAGGGTGATGTCCGCAAGCTGCTTTCGACCTTGGCCAAGCAGCATATCGACGATATCCTGATTGAAGAGCCCAGTCTGGAAGAAATTTTCCTGCACTACTACCAGTAGGGGTAAAACTATGAACATCTATAAACAAGAGCTGAAGCAATACCGCAACACCCTGATTGGCTGGTGTATTGCTTACATCTGCATCCTCGCCTTATATCTTTCCTTTTTGCCGGCCTTCTTGGATGAGGGTGGCGGCATGCGCGATTATTTCGCCAGCCTGCCGCCGGAATTCATGGCGGCCTTCGGTTTGGACATCAGCCTGTTCTTCGGGCCTTTGGGCTTTATCACTTTTGTAATGACCATGTTTGTTTTGTTGGTGGGAATACAGGCTGTGCACATGGGCCTTAGCATCTATGGCAAGGAACAAAGAAACCGGACCTCGGACTTCCTTTTATCCAAACCGGTGAAGCGCGCCAAGATCTTCTGGTCGAAATTTCTGGCTGGATTGACTGCGCTTTTCATCAGTGAAGTCGTGATATACAGCGCCGGATATTTTATCATCAAGATGGTATCGGACGCGGCGTTTCCCATGAATACCTACCTGCTGTTACTTGCAACCTGCACCTTCGTGCAGCTGGTGTTCTTCGCTTTGGGAACTTTGCTGAGCGTTTTACTGAAGCGTATCAAAAACATCGTCGGCCTGGCTACCGGGGTAGGCATGGGCTTCTTTGTGATCAGGATGATTGCCAACATCAGCAATGCTACCACCCTGCGCTGGATCAATCCCTATCAGTTCTTTGACAATATGTATGTAGTCGCCTACAACAGGTATGAATCTGCCTCAATTTTAGTCTCCCTGGGTGTCTTTGTGGTGCTGGAGGCAGTGAGCCTTTGGATCTATCAGCACATGGATATCCATGCGGTGTAGGAGGATAATATGAAACAAATATTCTTTCGGGAGTTGAAAGCGAATTTCAAGAGCTTCCTATTATGGACAGTCATTACTGCGGTCATTATTGTCGTTGGCTATATTGAATACAGCGGTATGAAGGAGGCCGGGGAGACGGTGGCTGCGGTCTTTGGTATGATGCCGCGCATCGCGAAAATCATGTTCGGCATGGATGACAGGGCGCCGTTGGATACACCGCTTGGCTATTACATGGTCATGTATCTCTGGATCACTTTCATTACCTTTGCTTACAGCGCGATGCTGGGAGCGGACCTGATTGCCAAGGAGGAGCGGGATAAGACCTCGGATTTCCTCTATGTCAAACCGGTGACGCGCACGCAAGCCTTAACCGGCAAATTCCTTGCCGGCATCTTCTACTGCACAGCCATTGCCCTGGTCTGTGTAATTGCGACTGTTTTCAGCTTTGTGCCAATGCTGGATATTCCCTTTACCACGGAAGTTGTTATAACTCATATCGGGATGTGGTTTTCCCAGCTGGTATTCTTCGCGATTGGTTTCTTTCTGGCATCCGTCCTGCATTTTCGCAGAACCACCCTGGCGGCAATTGGCGTTTTGGTAGTCATGTACTTCTTGATGGTCTTTATCCAGATGTCAGAGACCTACTCCCTGAATGTGTTCTGTATCTTTCAGCACTTCTATTCCTATGATGTCATTCAAGACGGTCTCAATCCGCTTTACATGGCTCTCTCAGCCGTCTTGGTGGTTCTGGGATACTTTGTCTCCCTTGCCTGCTATCGCAAGCGCAGTCTGCATAACTAAGTCCTCAAAAAGCAACAGGTTGCCTGTTGCTTTTTGTTTGGGTTCCTTCTCTTCTGTAGTATGAGACTGTTTTCCGGTCCCCCCAACACTGGAACTTAACTTGCGACTTTACAAATTTTCGATTATTTAATAGGTCCTAACAACCAATAGCCAATAGAAAAACAGGACTCTCATCAGCCTTGTTTTTGGTTCACTATTTATCCTGTCCATAATGTTTGAAAACTTCCACCGCATCATGAATCATTTGCAATCAATCATGAATCTCTATGATTAAAAGCAACTTCTGGTTATCACCATAGATAAACAACTGGTTTTGCATGCGGACTGTCTCCAAGGAAGATTGTTGATCATAATCGGGGATTTGGATTGTTTCCAGTAATTCACCTTCCAACGAATAGTGCTGAATTAGACCTCCTTCTTCCAACAGATAATATCCAGCTTTGGAGATTGTTAATATAAGCTGGTTTTTGGATGTTTGAAGAAATACTCCATTATCATGGAAGTCATTTGTGGAAACGGTGTAGATGATGGACTGATTAATTGCGTTTAGTTGAACATAGATACCACACATTGTATTACCACCTCTACCATCATAATAACCAGCTACATATATATCTTCATTTATCACAGCACTGCCGAGAAGACAAAACTTCGGATATTCGACATTTGATTCAACAGTGATTTCAATCCTTTCTCGCTCTCCTGTTTCGAAATTATGGCTATAGTATACAAAATCACTACCAGCATTCATTGAATTATCAAACAAAAGATTTGGATTTTTGAAATATACAACATGTTCATCAGGAGAAGGGATATGATTTAAAGTGATCCCATTTTCGCTGAAGAACATGACACGATCCATTCCTCCTAAAACTGTTTCATCATAACGGTGAGTAGTATAATAATAATCACCAAATGAAAATGGCACTTCATCCAAATATAAATCGGTCAAATCCTTCGGATATAAACCTTCATCATCGCAGACTACAAGGTACTCTTCATCAACAAACAAACAGCCATCAA
>JAISTR010000021.1 GCA_031272515.1 Erysipelotrichaceae bacterium
AAGATACTGATTGACACTGACACCGGCAGTGATGATGCAGTTGCTTTGGCAATGGCTTTACGGGAGCCATCATTTGAGGTTGTTGCCATCACGACTGTTGCCGGCAACGTACCACTAAAAACTGCAAACGCCAATGCTTTGATGACAATGGATTACGCGGATTGTTATTATCCGCAAGTTGTGTGAACCATGGTATAAAGAAGAGGCAAGGACTGGATGGTGGACACGAAGGGCCTTCTCTCCCTAACCTCTGCCTGAACTGAGCTGCGTCTGGAAAGGACATTCAACTATATGGATGTATTTCTGATTTTGTATCAGCTTGTGTAGATAATCAGAATTCTGATTATCTACTGGCTGAACAAAAAAGACCAGCCATAGTAATTTCCTGGTCCTTGCTTTTATTGTAAGGTATATTCCCTGGTTTGACAATAGGCTCAATTCTGAAATGTCATTCATGCGCAAAAGATTGGAACTTCTTAAAACTGTATCTAACTGCATCGGAAAGGATATTTAGAATTTTATTAAATCTGTTTAATGCAGTTTCAATCCTGTACGATCTCCATCATCTCATCACTCATTCTCCTCTCTTCTGAAACACTTTTCAAAAATTTCAGAAAACTGTCGATTTTCTCATCCAAACTCACAAGTCAAGTCTTGCAATGTTCCCGGATTCCCTTTACAATGAAATTGTATTTCGTGCTTAGAATTGAGGTGGGCAAAATGCACAATATCCGAATTGTCACACACAGGACCAACACGGGGGTTGAGGTTCTGCTGTTGCCTGTCTATAAATATCCCCTCAATTGTATTGATATTTTTTAAGGTGGTATCAGTGTGCCATCTTTTTTGTTTAAAGTAAGGAGGATTCGTACATGGATCAAACAAACAGACTTCTCTTTGATTCAGCAGCCGCTGGCAATCTGAAGGCGGTGGGCGAGGCATTGGCCAAAGGGGCTGATGTCAACATCACCAACGGAGACGGGCGCAGCGCCCTGATGCGCTCTGCTAAGCGGGGACACGACGATGTCGTAGCATTATTACTGGAGAATGGAGCCGATGTGAACCTGCGGGACAAAAACCGCAAAAGCGCCTTAATGGGTGCTGCCAAGAAGGGGCACATCGATATCGTACGAATGATTGTGGAAGCTGGAGGAGAGGTCAATGCCAGTGACATCAACGGCAGAACTGCCCTGATGCGGGCAGCGTTTCTGGGTGAGGATGAAGTTGTCAAGTATCTGCTGAAGCACGGTGCAGAATGCAACCTCACAGATGAACTCGGGCGCACCGCTTTAATGGAAGCCTGCCTGGCGTACCGGGTGGATGTAATCAAGGAATTGATTGCCCACGGTGCCGACTTGAACCTGCAGGACATCAATGGCTGCACTGCCTTAATGCGGGCTGCTTACAGCGGCTATGCGGATTTGGTCAAATACCTTTTGGACCAGGGTGCAGACAAAGAGTTGGAAGATGTTGACCATCACAAGGCCATTCACTATGTGCGTGAGCACACCCTGGCCGATCTGAAGGATTACCTAAAGTAAGGAGCGTGACAACGTATGAGAGATTATTTGGCAAATGAAGTCCGGAATATCTGTTTGCTTGGTCACTCCGGCAGCGGTAAGACCGCGCTGGTGGAATCCATTCTGTTTTACAACAAACTGACTGACCGTCTGGGAAAGACTTTGGATGGCAACTCAGCCATGGACTTTGACAGTGAAGAAATCCGCAGAGGCCTTTCCATCTACAGTGCCATTGCACCGGTAGAGTGGAAGGACTGCAAGATCAATTTCATCGACACCCCGGGCTATCTCGATTATCAAGGCGAGATGGAAGCGGGACTGGCAGTGGCAGACAATGCCCTGATTATCGTCAGCGCCAGAGATGGTGTCCAATCGGGAACCGAGCGGGCAGTGCGTGCGGCCTCCGCACGGTTTTTGCCCACAATTTTCTTTGTGAATAAAATGGACGAGGAAAATGCGTCCTTCGATAAAACCTATGACCAGCTGCGCGAACGCTTTGGCAAGACGGTCATTCCTTTCGAAATGCCGATTGTGGAAAATGGCGCTGTCATCGGCAGCGTCAACATCCTCAAAAACCAGGCGTGGTATTACAAGGATCTCACCAAACCGGCAGAGGTGCCCGCTGGCATCGCAGCTACCGTCAAATCCTACTATGACCAGATTGCGGAAGCGGTGGCGATGGGGGATGATGAGCTGATGGAGAAATTCTTCTCCGGTGAACCCTTCAGCGATGAGGAACTCAAGCGCGGTTTGATGATTGGCGTGCGCGCTGGCGAAATCAAGCCGGTCTTCTGCGGCTCTGCCGCCAAAGGTACCGGGATTGAACGCTTGTTGGATCTGATCACCGAGTACTTCCCCAGCTATGCGGAGATTAAACTGGTCCCCGCGTACAATGAAAAGGGCGAGGAAGTCCGCTTGGAAACCAATGAAAAGGAAGCGATGACTGCCTTTGTATTCAAGACCATCATCGATCCCTTCGTTGGCAGAATTTCCTTCTTGAAGGTCATGACCGGCGTGCTTTCCAGCGATACCCAAATCATCAACGTCCAAAAAGACAAGAACGAAAAAATCTCCAATGTCTTTGTGGCATTTGGGAAGAACCAGATCGCCGTGGGCAAGCTGTTCACCGGTGACATCGGGGTGGTTGTAAAACTGCAGAACACCGATACCAATGACACGCTGGCAACCAGGGCCAAGATGGTCTACTACAAACCCATCGATTTCCCCAAGCCGATGCTCGGCTTGGCTATTTGGCCCAAGTCCAAAAACGATGAGGACAAGCTCTCCACCGGTATCAACCGGATTCTGGAAGAGGATCCCTCCGCCAAGCTGGTGAAAAACGCAGAGACCAAGGAACAGGTGCTCTACGGCTTGGGGGACCAGCACATCGATGTGCTTTTGTCGAAGCTTAAGAACAAATACAAGGTCGAAGTAACCACAACCGAACCCAAGGTTCAATACCGGGAAACCATCCTGGGCAAAGCCGAAGTGCAGGGCAAGCACAAGAAACAATCGGGCGGCGCCGGACAGTATGGCGATGTGTGGGTACGCTTTGAACCGGCAGAAGGCGATGAGATGATCTTCGCTGAAGAGGTCTTTGGCGGAGCTGTTCCCAGACAGTACTTCCCGGCCGTGGAAGCCGGTTTGCGTGAATGCATGGAGAAGGGGGTACTGGCCGGTTATAAAGTGGTCGGGGTAAAAGCGACCCTCTATGATGGTTCCTATCACCCGGTTGACTCCAAGGAAATTGCCTTCAAGTCTGCGGCGAGACTGGCCTATCGGGCTGGCATGCCCAAGGCCAAGCCGATTATCCTGGAACCCATCGGCAAGTGCGAAGTCATTATTCCGGATGAATTTACCGGCACCATCATCGGCGATTTCAACAAGCGCCGCGGGATTATTCTGGGCATGGATATGGTGGAAGGCGGCGATCAGAAGGTCACGGTCGAAGTACCGATGGCGGAGATGCAGAAGTATGCGACGGAGCTGCGTTCGATGACGCAGGGCCGCGGCAGTTTCTACCTGGAGTTTTCGCGCTATGAACATGCACCGCAGCCGGTGGCGGATAAAGTCATTGCGGAAGCCGCGAAAAATAAGCAGGAAGAAGACGAAGACTGAAAATTTCAATAAAAGACTGGTAAATAAGAAAAATAAGTATTATAATACTTTTATGTTCGACACATTCGGGAGGGCAACGATGAGGAAGTTACTGCTGGTGCTGATTCTCCTCACTTTTACCGCCTGCAGCCAGAACCGGGTCATCAGTCCCAAGGAAGGCTATGCAGTTGGGGAAGTAGGGGACATCATGCAAACAGCATGGTTCGACTTTCAGGTCGACAGTGTAGTGCGTATCGGCAATCAATATGAGAATTATCAGGCAGCTGCAGGAAATCAGTTTATCCTGCTGACTGTCACCATTCGCAACAACTACAGTGAAGATTTGAATGTATACCTCTGGGACTTCGCCATCTTTGCCAGAGATGGCTCCGCTTTCTGGCTTGCTGATGATCTGCCGCTGGCAAATCAGTTCTCCATCGACGGGGAGGCTGTTCTAACCAAGAAAGCAGCTCAAACGTTCAGCTTTCTCTACGAGATTCCCGAAGACGCAGTACTCGGAAGGGTCTGCTTTGTGGAACAGTACGCAAGCGAAGACGGATTGTCCTATCAACAGGGAGACGTCTTCTATGTAGACTTTGAATTAGCCGAATAGGAGGGTAGGACTATGAAGAAGGTTTTTGGGATATGTTTGATTCTTGTTTTGTCTTTATCGATGATTTCCTGTTCCAAGAAATCAACCCTGCTGACGTCCAGCGGGGACGGCAGCACCGGTTCAACCGGATTGCAAGGGAGCACCGGGTCTGAAGGAAGTACCGGTTCCGAAGGAAGCAGCTATATCACTTCCCTTTACTACCGGGAGAATTCCACCGGACAGCATGACGGGGGAATCGGTGATACGATGAGCACGCGGTGGTTCGACTTTGTCGTCGACAGCTACGATGTGGTTTCCGAATATGGAGGCTATGAAGCTTCTCCCGGTTACAAGTTTGTCATTCTGTATGTCATAGTGACCAATACGACTACGGAAGAATTGCCGATGTTTGCCAACGACTTCTTCCTCTATGACTATGACAATGATGATGACTATACCATTGAGGAAGCCTGGACTGAAGACATGATGCCGGAAGAGTATATTATTCCGGTGGACGGGGCGTCGACCTTGATGCTGCTCTATGAGATTCCGGAAGCTTTGGTAAACATTGAGATTAACTTTGTGGAACTGTTCAGCAACAACGAGCTCGGGGATTTCTACGCAGTTCGCCTGATTTTGAATTAGAAGTAAATACCTGCAGGCTTTCCTGCGGATATTTTTTCAAAACTGTATTAAGAGGGAATGGTTGTTGATAATAACAACCGAAGCAGTTATTCAGTTAACTGGAAAGGGGTTTATGATGAAGAAAATTGTATTGATGCTGTTAGCCTTATTGCTGGTGACGACTTTTGCCTCCTGCAAGAAATCTCCAACGGCGATTACTTCCAGTGGGGAAGGAGAAGGCTCCAGCGGCGGTGAAGGCAAAGTAATTGAACCGGTAAACAATCCGGTTAAAGACCCGCTTGTCAATGACAGCGAATTGACTTCAGTTTATTTCAGGGACAACAGCACCGGAGTCCACGAAGGTTCGATTTCGGACACCCTGTCCACTTATTGGTTTAAATTCAGTATTGATTCAATTGAATCTGTTTCCACTTACGGTGGCTATGATGCTACTGCCGGCTACAAATTTGTGGTCGTGAATGTCCGGGTTGAGAATACTTCCTCGGGCAGTCTGCCGATGTATATCGACGATTTCTATCTCTATGACTACAACCGCGATGTCGACTATATTGCCTATGAAGCCTGGACTCCGGTCATGATGGCCGAACAGGTCGATATCCCCGAGGGGGAGACGGAAGTTCTAATTCTGGTTTATCAGGTGGAAGACTATGTCACTGATATAGAATTGAACTTCATTGAAATCTTTGATCAAACCCTGGGTGAATTCTATGGCATCCGGACAACCATTGATTAACAGAGACAGGAACGTTTCCAAATGAAGAAGATATTATTGTTTTTAATGACTGTTGTTTTGATTCTGGTATTGACCTCCTGCAACAAAGCTTCCTCTTTTAGCAGTACCTCCAGTACTGGCGAAGGTCTGGATTTGGGCACTGAGCAGACAGAAGAGGAAACGACGGCCCTGGTGGATACCAACGGCAACGGTATCGTTACTTCCCTGGAAATCCGCGAAGCTGCCACCAATCAAACCGACAGCTTTGTACTGATGCCAAACGTCACAGCCTGGTTTATCTTCCAGGTTCAAAGCGTTACCACCGCAACAAGCTACAGCGGCCAGGATGCCCAGGAAGGCTTCAAGTTTGTGATTGTGCCGATTGAAGTAATCAACACGACCGGCAGTGATCTGCCGATGTTTCTTTACGATTTCTATCTCTATGACTATGTCAATGACCTGGACTATGGGGCGGTGAATCCCTGGAGTGAGGAAATGATGCCGGAGGGATTATACCTTGCGGCTGGGGAAACCCGAACGCTGTTATATGTGTATGAAATCCCACAGGAACTCATGAAGATTGAAATCAATTTCGTGGAGGTGTATGAGGACAGCACGATTGGCGATTTCTTTGCGGTCCGAACAACTTTGGAATAAGTAATCAGACAGCACCGGTCCAATCCGGTGCTGTTCTTTTGTGAGACCAGTTGAAAGTAAAAAAGTGGCAGCGACCCGGCATTATCGGATATCCATATAAAAATGATATTGTTTTTTACCGGTTCCCCGGATTTTTTCAATTGAAGATAAGGGACTACCTGATATAATAGTAACGATAGAACGGAGGCAGTGTGATTTATGTCATCGGCGGCAGTTCCGTAGATCTCTATGGCTTGCCGCAACAAAACCTGCGCATGCGGGATTCCAATCCCGGTGCCATTAAAATCGGCTATGGCGGGGTAGGCCGCAACATCGCCGAAAACCTGGTCAGGCTGAAGCAGGATGTCTGGTTCGTCTCAGTCTTTGGGAAAGATGCCAACGGCATTAAAATGCGTGAGCACTGTGCCAATATCGGCATGCATCTGGATGACTGTCTGAGTGCTGAGCAGAGTGACTCTTATCTGGCGATTCTGGATGAGAACCGTGACATGGCAGTTGCCGTAGCGGATGTGGCGCAGCTGTTTACCCTGGATGACAAAGCCTTGGCTCCGGTCTGTAAAAGGGTACAGGCAAAAGATTTGGTGGTATTGGATGCCAACCTGAATCAAAGCCAGGTGGATTATCTGTTGATGCACCTGCCGCCTGTTACCATCGCTGCCGATCCGATTTCCATCTTAAAGTGTGCGCGCTTTGCGCCCTGGCTGAATAAGCTGGGGGTGTTCAAGCCCAACCGGGTGGAGAGTGAAGCCCTGTGCGGTTTTGTTCTCGACAGTCAGGATGCGCTGAAGCGGGGACTCTGCTGGTTCTTGAGACAGGGAGTTAAAGAGATCCTGATTTCTTTGGGAGAAGATGGACTGATCGCCGCTCGAAAAAATGAAGCCTGGCATTTGTACCACGATCCAGTCGAGATCGTCAATGCCAGCGGGGCGGGGGATGCGCTGATGTCAGGGTATTTGGCTGCCAAGTGCGAAGGATTGCCGTTTGACAAGTGTCTGGAGATTGGTGCCGGCTGTGCGATTTTGACCCTGCGGTCGAATGATACCTGTCCGTTCGAGCTCGACATTCAAAAGGCTTGCCAGTGCAGCAGTCAGTATCATGTAAAAAAAGAACGGATTGAATTATGAATCAGCCTTGAAAACAAACTCACCGGTCATCTGACCGGAGCGGCTGCCAAGGGGATAGTGCTGCAAACAAAACAGTACTCCAGGTAGCGATAAAACGCAGGTAAAAGCGCGGTTGAAAGCCTGTTTCTACGCTTTTACGGAAAGGAGTCCAATGGAATTGTTTGAGTCCTGTGTAAGACTGTTGGAGGTCCGCGGTGTCAGTATCTCAGACATCACGGAATGTGTGCTGTTTCTGCAGCGCAAGTTTCTGCCGGATTTGAGCTTCAAGGAAGCGGAGGATTCCGTCATGGCAGTACTGAAAAAACGGGAAGTTCAGCATGTATTAATCACCGGCATCGAACTGGATCGCAGAGCCCAGGGACACCTGCTGCTTGACAAGGAACTGCAGAGAATGCTGGAGAGTGATGCTTCGCTCTATGGCGTGGATGAGGTATTGGCTTATGGCATCTGCAATCTCTACGGTTCGATTGCCCTGACGAATTTCGGCTACATAGACCACGAGAAGCCGGGTATCATCGGCAAGCTCAACGATATCCATGATGGTTCCTGCAACACGTTTCTGGATGACATTGTTGGGGCCATCGCCGCCAGTGCGGCCAGCCGCCTGGCGCATCAGAAAGGAGAGAATTCGAAATGAAAAAAATATGGATGGTACTGTTATTGCTCTTGATGATAGGGGGCTGTGACAGCAGTAAAAAACCGATAGAAATCACCCTGAAGAAGGCAGAAGAGATGATTGACAACAAGGAGACCTTCGTGGTGGAAATCATGACG
Source organism: Erysipelotrichaceae bacterium (assembly GCA_031272515.1). Taxonomy (GTDB): domain Bacteria; phylum Bacillota_I; class Bacilli_A; order Erysipelotrichales; family Erysipelotrichaceae; genus JAISTR01. Next base: position 8,122 of record JAISTR010000021.1, read on the forward strand.
GATACCTGCAGTGCCTGCGCTTCCTTCAAGCCGACGGTGGAGGAGCTCGTCAAAAACTACAAAGTCACATTTTACTATGTGAATTTCAATAACGAGAGCACCGAGGCCAGACAGGCATTTGCGGACAACTATGCCAACGGCATAGAGGTCACCCCGACGATTTTGATTTACAAGGAGGGTGTATTGGTACAAAAGAAGAGCGGGACCCTGACCTACCGCAATCTCAAGACATTACTGCAGGAGAACGGCTTTATCGCGGCGGACGAATGATTGAGTCCTTACTGACGCGCTCGGAGTTGGTGCGCCAGCTGAAAACGCTGGGAATCAAAGAGGGAATGGTGGTATTGGTCCAGGCTCGATTGAGCAGTTTTTCCTATGTGCTGGGCGGAGCCCAGACCGTGACCGATGCGCTCTTGGATTGCGTGGGTTATGACGGCACGCTGATTATGCCGATGTTTATCAAGGAGAACAGCGATCCGGTCACCTGGAGTGAGCGGGTGGACCACGATGTCATGGAAACCATCCGCCAGCAGATGCCTCCCTACCATCCCAAGGAGAGCGATTCCCCCTGGATCAGTGAAATCACCGAAAACTTCCGGCGCCGGGACGGCGTCATCTTTTCCCAGCATCCGTCCTTTGCCTTTGCGGCCTGGGGCAAATATGCCAAGCTGGTCTGCAATGGCCAGTCCCTGCACTTTCCCTTGTCTGAGGAATCTCCCCTGGCCCGGATCTATGAACTCAAGGGCTATGTGCTCTTGCTGGGTGAAGATTTCGACCACTGCGTGATGATGCACCTGGGCGAGTACCGCAGTGAAATCCGGCCGGTCATCCTGCGGGGCTGCTCCCTGAAAACCTCTTCCGGGCGCAGATGGCGGCGCTATCTGGATGAAGATTTGGACGACAGTGAATTTGTGAAGCTGGGCAACTATCTCAATAAGCGCAAGCTGGTGCTTTCCAAGGTCATCGGCGGTGCCCCGTGTCATTTCTTTTCAGCGGTGCATGCCAGTGATGTCACCCAGCAGTACTTCACCGCCTTATTGAATGTCATCTGATTGCAAGCCTTGGGGATTGCTGATATACTTCTAGAGTAAAAACAGGGGCGCTTATGTTAAGCTGAGATGAACCCTTAGAACCTGACCTGGGTAATGCCAGCGTAGGGAGTTTGTTCATCTTTATGCCTCTTTGGAGGTCTTTTTTTATGAAGCAGAAGGATTTGACGTTTGTAGCATTGTATCTGGCTTTGTTTCTGGTATTGGATTATCTGTCAGCACAGATCCCCTTTCTTCAGATGCCGCAGGGCGGCAGTATCGGTCTGGGGGTTATTGTACTCTGTATTGCCAGCTATCATCTGGGCATAAAACTGGGGGTTTTGACCGGGGTGCTTTCGGTGATCCTGCAGGCGATGGTGAGTCAGTTTTTCACCTCCCCGGACTTTGCGCTGTTGGACTTTATCCTGGAATATGTCTGCGCCTATGGCGTTTACGGGCTGAGCAGCCTGTTTCCCAATTACAAACAGTTTTATACCGGGGTACTGGTCACCAATTTCATCCGCTTTGCTTTGCACACAGTCTGCGGTGTCTACTTCTGGTCGGTGACCTGGGCGGGATCCATCGCCTATAACCTGCCCTACATGGCGGCTACCTGTGCGGTGGCGATGCTGGTGATTCCTGTCATCTGGCCGCGGCTCAAGAAAATTGTGAAATGAAAGAACAGAACATTCTGTTCTTTTTAAAAGACTTTTTCTGTATATGAAAATTTCTGATGCCAGATCTATAGAAAACCGGCTTCTTTGTCTTCGTTTTCTCAAAACTTATGGAAGAATTTTCATCATCCCAAAAGAAAACACAAGATTCACACGATTTAACGTAAATTAGGAGGCTTTTTGCCTTGTTGTCTGATTTTAAAAGGAGTATACTGAAATTGCCTTGGGGGATTTTATTAAGAGATGAAGAAACTTTTTGGTTTGCTGCTGATTCTTTCCTGCCTGTTGGCAGGCTGTGACAATTATACGAGTTCCGCACCGGTTCGCTACCGGAAAGCTTTTTCGCAGGGCTCATTTTCTCCTGACGGTCAAAGCTATATCAATGAATATCTGGGTTTGACCTATCATCTTCCCTATGGCTACCATTTTTTAAGCCCGGAGGAAGTGGATACATTAGTCAAACAGGCTTCCACAGTTACCAAGAGCCTTTATGATTTCACCTCCAACCAGCAATTGGCAGTACCGCTGTTTATTGTGGATCATGAAGAAGGGGCCCAGAACCTGGCTGCCTTCTATCTGGATACCGGCTCGCTGTCTTTGGACCGGCAGGCCTATGTGACCTCGCTGATCCGGCAGCTGGAGTCTGCTTATACAGAAAACTTCCGCCTGCGCTCCAATACCGACGAAACGATTCAAATCGGTGAGCTGCAGTTTGTGGCTGTCTCCTTTACTGTGCGCTACAACTACCGCTATGTCTATCAGCGCTATTACATCAGTGTCAACAGCGGCTGGATTTTGATCTTCTCATTGACCAATGGTTCCGGCTTTGACATGATGGATGAAATGGTAGGGGTTTTGAAAATTGAGGCGGTAACGCCGTTTAACGACCTGATTCAAGGCAATTCGGATTAATTTGGCTTTTCAATAGTTGTTCTTCAGAGTATAATTAGCTGATAGAGATTTGGTGGGATGCCCACCAGTCTTTTTGGAAAAAGAGGAGTCTGGCATGAAACGTGCTCTGCAACGCGGAGATTTAATCTATATTCAAAGCTACAAACACGACGGCAGTCTTCACCGCACCTGGGTGAAGGGTTTTGTGCTGGACATCACCAGTGAATACACGGTCGCCATCACCAACAAGACCTGGGTGGTGGAAGCGGACGGGCGCCGCTGGCTGACCCGGGAACCGGCGGTCTGTTTTTTCTATCACCACAAGTGGTACAACGTGATTGCGATGATTCGCCGGGCCGGGATTTACTATTACTGCAACCTCGCTTCGCCTTCCACCTATGATGGCGAGGCGATGAAAAATATCGATTATGACCTGGATGTGAAGTTTTATCCGGATGGAAAATATGAGCTGCTGGATGAGGATGAGTTCTATGACCACAGTCATCAGATGAACTACCCCCATGAGGTAAAAGGAATCCTGCAGAAGTATGTCGGACAGCTGCTGGATTTGCACCGGAAAAAGAAAACGCCATTCAACGACAAGCAAATCCAAAAGTATTTCGGGGAGTATCAGCGGCTGTACCGCATTGTAAATCACTGACATGGAAATGGATAATGATTCAAAACGTCTGCCGGCAGCCGCAATCTGGCTGAGTGCCTTTGATTTTTTCCTGATTTTGATTACCAGCGGGGTGATTCGCGTTTCCATCACCACGCTGTACCAGGGGTTTGCCTTGTATCAACAACAATTCGATGCTTTTTTTCCTTTTTTGATCAGTCTTTCCGTGATTCTGGTCATCATCGAACTCGTTCTGGTTGCCATACGTCTGTTTTCGGTCTTGTACCGCGATGAAAAAGCCTTTGCCCGCATCCGTTTATTAAGCAATGTCATCCTTGCCATTGAGATTTCCCAGGTTGTCATACTGGCTTACCCGGTCCTTTTTTATCACACCAGCTCATCCAATCTGCCCTACCTCTTAATGACCCTTTCGATGGCTTTTGTGGCGAGAAACTACTATACCCATTCACACCGTTTCTTAATCTACATTCAGCACTACAACCGCAGCGATTACCAGCAGTTTGGCGGCTGGCTGAATGCCTTTGTTTTTATGGAGTTTATCCTGGCGGTACCGGCTTTACTGGAAGGGAGCCTGCTGGTATGGGCACTTCCCATCTCACAGCTGACCTCTTCCAGCAATTTCTACCAGAACACCACCGCCATCCTGGTGCTGCAGCTGGCAACCTTCATCACCCTTGGCGGACTGTTTGTCACCATCCGCATTTTTATCAGCCTGCGCTATCGCAAAGCCTGGGCGGTTGACCGGATCCGTTTTCTGCTGAATCTGCGCCTGTTGATTCAAAGCGTGGTGTTATTGGCAATGGTCGCTACCTTGCAGGAGAAGATTCCGGCGGTGCAGGCCGGCGTCCTCGTCTTTGTCTTCCGACTGGCCTTGCCAGCGGGGATCTGGAATATTTATTTTTTGAAATCCCGGCGTGTTGAAGCCTATTTCTGTAAAGGGGAAGACAACGGTGATGAAGATCTGGATGAACCGAAAGACAGGGAGCTGGAGAGCGAATGAAGTTTATAAGTGATCAAAGCAGTGCAACCCGTCAGCTGGGAGCCAGAATCGGTGCTGCCTGTACAGGCGGGGAGTGCTTTTTATTGTATGGAGAATTGGGTGCGGGCAAGACGACTTTGACCCAGGGGATTGCCAAAGCCTTGGGCATTACCCGCAATGTCACCTCGCCAACCTTTACAATGGTGAAGGAATACCAGGGCAGACTCCCCCTGATTCATATCGATGCCTACCGTCTGGAAGGAATCAGTCAGGACCTCGGATTTGGTGAGTACTGGGACAATGAAGGGGTGTGTGTGATTGAATGGCCGCAGTATCTGAGTGAGCTGCCATCCTCTGCCATTTCCATCACCCTGAAACATCTGGGGGAAGACAGAAGGGAGATTATCCTGGAAAATCTGCCATCCTATCTGAAAGAGGCGCTGCTATGAAAACGCTGTGTCTCGATACTTCCTTCAGTTACCTGACGGTGGTTTTACTAAAAGACAAAGCAGTCGTGCAATCCTTTAGCGAACCTTGTCCCAGACAGCAGTCAGAACTGCTGCTGCCAACCATCAATGACCTGTATCAGAAAGCCGGCTGGAAGCCAGACGATACTGATGAAGTGCTTTTGACCATCGGTCCGGGCTCCTATACCGGTACCCGTATCGCCCTGACCGCTGCCAAGATGTTTACAGTAGCACTAGAGACACCATTAAAGACCCTGAGCACCCTGCAGTTATTGAGTGGCGGCAGGGATGGGGTCAGTGTTTTGGATGCCAGGGCGAATCGGGTCTATCTCGGTGCTTATAAAGCTGGGATTGCCTTGATGCAAGACACCATCATGTCTGTGGAAGAAGCCAAACTCTATTGTCAAGACAAAACTGTTTTCGGACAGGGTAGCATCCTGGAAAAGAACGATGATTTTGAAAATATGGCTGCCAGGTTTGTCGCACTCTATGACCAGGCAGTGCGTGTAAATGACCCGCTGCATCTGGAAGCGGTTTATCTGAAATCGGCGCAGGAGTATACAAGAAAACCATGATTCGACAGGCAAACGGCGAAGATTTAAATGAACTGGTGGAAATGGAACGCCTGCTGTTTGGCAAGGGTGCCTGGTCCAAAGCCAGCTTCAACTATGAACTGACCGAGAACCCGGTCTCAAAGATTTTTCTCTACCAGCTAAACAAGCAGACGGTCGGATATCTGGGCTGCTGGGTCCTTTTGCCGCAAATCCAGATTACGACCCTGGGGGTGCTGCCGGAGTTTCAAAACCGCGGCATCGGCGGCAAGTTATTGTGGCATTTGGAAAAGCTGGCGAAACAACTGGGGGTCAATGAGATTTCCCTGGAAGTGCGCATCTCCAACCGTCCGGCAATCACCCTCTATCAGCGGCATGGCTTTGAAATATTGGCGAAACGCCGCGGGTATTACCAGGACAATGATGAAGATGCCTATCTGATGGTGAAGGAAATGGATGGTGAATAGAGTTTGATCAAGATATTGGGAATCGAGAGCAGCTGTGATGAAACGGCGGTGGCCATCGTAGCAGACGGTCATCAGATTTTTGCGAATGTCGTCAGCTCCCAGATAGATACCCACGCCCTGTTTGGCGGGGTTGTGCCCGAGGTTGCTTCGCGCTTGCATGTGCAGGCAATTGGCATAGTGCTCAAGCAGGCATTGTTAAAAGCAGGCTTTAGCTTAAGTGAGATGGATGCGATTGCCGTAACCCAGGGACCTGGCTTGGCCGGGTGTCTGCACATCGGTGTGCAGGCAGCCAAGACCTTAAGCTGGATTACCGGCAAACCGTTAGTTGGTGTACAGCACATTTTGGCACACATCATTGCCAACCGCCTGGAGCAGCCGCTTCAGTTTCCCTTGTTGGCACTTGTGGTGTCTGGCGGTCACAGCGAACTGATCTATATGGAGAGCCCTTTAACATACCGCTATCTGGGCGGGACCCAGGATGATGCTGCGGGCGAGGCTTTTGATAAAAGCGCCCGGGTTTTGGGTTTGCCTTATCCCGGCGGGGTCTCGATTGATAAAAAGGCCAAGCAGGGGACACCGCGCTACCCTTTGCCTAAAGTGCATACAGAAAAGCCCCTGGATTTTTCTTTCAGCGGCATCAAGACGGCGATGATTAATCTGGTCAATCAAAAGAAACAGCAGGGGACTCTGGTGATTGCGGATGCGGCGGCTTCCATTCAAAAAGCAATCGTGGACCAGCTGCTTGAGAAAACCAGAACCGCTTTAGAGCAGGTTGCTGTAAAACAGGTGGTTTTGGCTGGCGGGGTAGCCGCCAACAGCGAGTTGCGCGAGCGCTTTGCGGTGGAATTGGCAGCAGCCGGGGTTGAAGTGGTCTTACCGCCCCTGTACTGCTGTACGGATAATGCGGCCATGGTGGCAGCAGCCGCTTATGATAAATATCTGGCCGGGGACTTTGCGGATTTAAGCATGGCAGCTGATCCATCCTATGAGCTTTGAAAAAAGACAAAAACAAACAACCGCAAGGAAACAAACTGCGGTTGTTTGTTTTAAAGCTGGTGAGCTGACTTATACTTCACTTGGCAGAACAGCTATCAACACTGCCTTATAACGGCTTTATAAAACCGCTTTTCTTGCCGTTACCAAAAGACAGATCAATCGCATCAATCGCTGATTGGCCCGGATTTTCCCGCTGTTCTTTGAGCCGCTGTATGTTTGCCAGAATTTCCTTCAGTCTGACAACCGCATCCATCCCGCCGCTCACTTCACATTGGTGCTGTCTGCTTAATTCCAAAGCATTGTCTGGACATTTCATTTTGTTCCCCCCAGGATGACTAAATCCTTTTTCACACAACCATAAACAACTGGACACCGTGATTCTAAAAAGAGCCTGATTGCTCAGGCTCTCTGGATGGCTTTCTGATTACCAGCAGCCCCAGCGGAAGAACGACACCCGGAAGCCGCAGCCCCAGCCCCAGCGATAGCGCGGGAAGCAGCGGTAGACGGTTGAAGACGATGTGGAAGTAGTGGTGGTATCAGTCGCACTTGTCGTGTCTACCACTTCAGTTTCAGCTGCTGTTGTATCAACGACTTCGGCACTGGTGTCCACCACATCTGCGGATGTTGCTGTGACATCTTCTGCCGTTGTTGTGGCTGTAGTGCTACTGGTTGAAGCGTTATAGCACGGCGCACAACAATAGCCGTAGTAGGGATAACAATAATACCCGTACGTTCCGCCATCGGTGTCAAAAACTTCCTGCCGATTCAGTTCTTCGGCTTGATAAGGCAGTTTCATAGAGTCCCCCTCCTTTTACCTCTTGCAATTATTCTAACAAAACAACCGTGATAGCTTTGCGAAAATTAAGTGAAAAATGAGGCAAAAAGATGAACGATATATATTTTTCGGTGCATTGTTAAAAGAAGAATTGGATTTGGCAGAAAACACTTAATTTTCACAAGTGATTTTAATGTGGTTTTATTTTCTTTTAATGCCTTGCAACTGTCTCTTCACTTGTGAAATATTTCTTAATTTGTTACAATAGGGTGGAATGCTGAGGAGATACAAAAGATGGACCTGACAGAAGCAAAAGAAACCAATGAACGAGGCGTTCCCAAGGCGACTCTGGAACGCTATCCGGTATACCTGAAAGCACTGCACAAACTGCACAGCCAGAAGGTAGGGCGGGTACTCTCCAAGGAACTGGCGGGGATGACCCGGATTGAATCCACGACGATCCGCCGCGATTTCTCTTTTTTGGGACGGCTTGGCAAGCAGGGTTATGGCTATGATGTCGAGCGTCTGATTGGTATATTTGAAGAGGAACTGGGCGTTGGCTTTGATGAGAAAATCATACTGGTTGGCTGCGGCAATCTCGGCCGGGCCTTGACCAACTACAATCACTGGGACAATGTCGTCGGTGAAATCGTCTGCGGCTTTGACCTGGTAGTGCCCCGCAAGACACTCAATATTCCGGTTTACCCCATCAGCGAGCTGAACGAGCATATGCCTGAAGGCTGCCGGATTGCGATTCTGGCGGTCAGTACCAAGGTGCAGGAAACCGTGGATCTGCTGATTGAAGCAGGTATCTGCGGCATCGTGGATTTCACCCACGAGCACATCAGTGCACCCCCGGAAGTGATTGTCAAACCGATTGACGTCGTCTCCAGCATCCAGGCTCTGGTGTTTGAGACCAATGAAATGGCGAGAATGGAGAGCGAAAAAAAGGAGATGGACGAATGATTGATTTTGTCACAGTGAGAGAACTGTATGAGATTACCGGCTTTGAAGCCCGGGAGCAGATCGATGGTCTGGAATATGTGCATTTACAAGGCTGGGTCCGTACCAACCGCTCCAATGGCTCCATCGGTTTTATTGAACTCAATGACGGCACCTATTTCCGCAACCTGCAGCTGGTCTATGACGAGAGCCTGAAGGAATTTGCGGCGATCGAAAAATGTCTTTCCGGGACCGCTTTAAGCGTCACCGGGAAATTTGTTTTGACCCCGCAAAACAAGCAACCCTTTGAAGTCAAGCTGACGGAAGTCATCATTGAGGGGAGCTGTGACGGCAGCTATCCGCTGCAGAAGAAGCGCCACTCCTTTGAATACTTAAGGGAAATCAGTCACTTGAGACCGCGCACCAATACCTTCACCGCGGTATTCCGCGTACGCAGCATCCTGGCAATGGGGATCCATGAATACTTCCAGAACCAGGGCTTCATCTACGTACACACCCCGATTATCACCGGCAATGATGCCGAAGGGGCAGGGGAGGTATTCACGGTTACCACCCGCAAGGATGGCAAATATGACAAGGACCTCTTTGGCAAGCATGCTTCCCTGACGGTCTCCGGACAGCTGCATGTCGAGGCTTTCTGCCTCGCTTTCCGCGATGTGTATACCTTCGGTCCGACCTTCAGGGCGGAGAAGTCCAATACCAAGACCCATGCCAATGAGTTCTGGATGATTGAACCGGAAATCGCCTTTGCGGATCTGGAAGATGACATGGACCTGATTGAGGACATGGTGAAGTTTCTGATTGAGTACATCCTGGTCAACTGCCCGGTGGAGATGGAGTTCTTCAACGAATTCATTGACAAGACCCTTTTGGAGCGGCTCAACCATGTCAAGGACACGCCGTTTCAGCGCATTACCTATACTGAGGCGATTGAAAGGCTGCAGAATGCGGATGTCAAGTTTGACTACAAAGTAAAGTGGGGCATGGACCTGCAGACCGAGCATGAGCGCTATCTCTGCGAACAGGTCAATGGTCCGGTCTTTCTGACCGACTGGCCCAAGGAAATCAAGGCTTTCTATATGCGGGAAAACGAGGATGGCAAGACCGTCGCCGCCACCGATCTTTTGGTACCGGTGGTCGGAGAGCTGGTCGGGGCTTCCCAGCGTGAAGAGCGCCTGGACATTCTGAAACGCAAGATGAAAGAATTCAAAATCCCTGAAGAAGGGCTGGAGTGGTATCTGGACTTGCGCCGCTATGGCGGGGTCAAGCATGCCGGCTTTGGTTTGGGCTTTGAGCGCTTTCTGATGTATATCACCGGCATGAGCAACATCCGGGATGTCATTCCCTTTGCCCGTACACCGAAGAATTTGGAGTATTAAACAGAGAAAAGGCACAGTAAAACCTACTGTGTCTTTTTGTAAAAAGGCCTGTTTTTTTAAGAACTTCCAAAAAAAGAAAAAGGGCATTCACAAATGACACCCAAATAACCCCAAACTAATTTAATTTTTTATTAAATTTATCTAAAATATACTTATTTTTTTATATTTTAAAAATAATATTATTTTTATGTGATTTTTCTTTTTTCATCGATTTGGCTGTGCTATAATATCAATATCAGGTACTAACACGGAGATATGGGAGAAAAGCGCAACAACCAAGGGAGTCAAGGCAACTGGATTTTATTCATCGGTGTGGTTCTGGTCATCTGGTCCGTCACCTACGTTTTTGTGAATCACGATATGACAGATCTGCTGGCCGCGCTGCCTTTTATCATAGGCGTAATGCTGGTTGCCTGGCAGCTGATGAATTGATACCTAAGAAACCGCCTCTGAAGATTGGAGGTTTTTTTGTGCGCTTGTGGTACAATACCAGCGTATGCAGGAATATGTGCTGAAAACTGACAAGCAGGGAAACAAGGTCACCGTCCGCGATTTGCAGATGGTGCTTTTAGGCATGCTGAAGGACATCGATGCCCTGTGCAGAAAACACAACATTCCCTATTTCCTCAATGGCGGCAGTGCCTTGGGTGCGGTGCGGCACCAGGGTTTCATCCCCTGGGATGACGATGCCGATATCTCCATGATGGCAAGCGACTACTTCCGTTTTCTGCAAGTCGCAAGCGAGCTGGGCGAGGACTATGTGGTGCATGCCTATGAAATCGACAAGCGCTACAATGTTTTGATTCCAGCCGCAAAAATCCGTAAAAAGAACACCTATATCCAGGAAGTCAATACCCTTTTAAGAAACCGGATTCCCGATTGCGACGGCGTTTTTGTGGATGTGTTTGTCTATGACTATGTAAGTGAAAACCGGATCCGGGACTTTATCCCCCGGGTTTTGAATCAGGCTTTGATGCCCTTGATTATCGGCTTTGAAAACATCGGCATCAATCCAATCTGGCTCAAGGACAACTTCACCAAGCGGGCTTTTCGCTATGGAAAGAAAAACCGCAACAGCAAGAAAATCGGCTTTTCCTTGACCTGGACCTTCAAGACTCCCTTTCATCCCTTCATCTTTGACTGCGATGATATCTATCCGGTTCAATATGTGCCTTTTGAAGATACGATGCTGCCGATTGCCGCCAATCCCCACAATTATCTGTGCACGGCGATCGCGCCCTCCTATATGACCCTGCCTCCGGAAAACAAACGCTTTGGCAAGCACACCGTAGACATCAGTCTAAAAAGCGGCACACCTGAGGAATAGGGATGCTGTATCAGATTGCCAAAGGCACAAAGGCCTTCGGACCCCAGCAGGTGTTTGCCAACATCAATTTTCAGATCAAGGGGTCCGAAAAGATTGCGGTCATCGGCCGCAACGGGTCCGGCAAGACCACTCTTTTGAAAATCATCGCGGGGTTGGAAGACCTCTCCAGCGGCCAGATCTTTGCGAATAATCAAATCCGGATCGGATACCTGAGTCAGACGGCTTTGCCGGATGACTCCTTAACCGTACACGAAGCACTGCTGGAAGCCTATGCACAACTTTTACTGCTGCAAAAGAAGCTGGAGGATTTGGCGAAGGCGATGGAGCAGGACTTCAGTGAGAAGATCCAAAATGACTACAGCATCACCCAGAGCCGCTTTGAGGCTGAGGGCGGCTACAGCATGGATACCGAACTGTTGACGGTGTTCACCAAATTTGGTTTCAAGCCGGAAGACCTCCAAAGACCCATCCATACCTTCTCCGGCGGGCAGCGCACCAAGATTGCCTTTGTGCGCCTGCTGCTTTCCAAACCGGATATTCTGCTCTTGGATGAGCCCACCAACCACCTCGATTTAAGCACCATTGAATGGCTGGAGGGCTATCTGAAAAACTATCCCAAAGCGATTGTTTTGGTCTCCCATGACCGGATGTTTCTGGACCGGGTGGCCAGTCATGTTGCCGAGCTTGAGCTGGGGAACATGACTTTTTACACCGGTAACTACAGCAGCTATCTGGCTCAGAAGCAGCAGATGCTGGAGGCCAATGAAACGGCCTATAAAAACCAGCAGCTGGAAATAGAGCGGCTGGAGAAACTGATTGAGAAGTTTCGCTACAAGAAAAGCAAGGCGGCTTTCGCCCAGTCGAAGATCAAGTATCTGGACCGCATGGAGCGGGTGGAACTGATCCGGAATGACAACACCACGCTGAAGATGACCTTTGCGCCGCGAATCCGCGGTGCCAAGGTCGTGCTGAAGCTGGATGACTATCAGGTAGGTTATGATAAGCCGTTGCTGTCACTGAGCTATGAACTCTTGCGCGGCCAGAAGGTTGCTGTAATCGGCGACAATGGCACCGGCAAGAGTACCCTGGTCAAAAGCATCGTAGACAAAATCCCTGCACTTTGCGGGGAGAAGCTATTGGGACATCAGATTGAAATCGGCTACTTTGACCAGCAGCTGGCCCAGTTTGACTCTGACAAGACTGTCCTGGAGGAGCTCTGGAACCTCTATCCTTCCCTGGACCGCACCCAAATCAGAACGGTGCTGGGCTGCTTCCTGTTTCGTGGCGATGATGTCTTCAAGGAGGTATCGGTACTCTCCGGGGGCGAGCGGGTACGGCTCTACCTGGCGCGCTTGATGTTGCAGAAGGCGAACTTTCTGATTCTGGATGAACCGACCAACCATCTGGACATGCCTGGCAAGGAAGCCCTGGAAAATGCCTTGTCCAATTATCAGGGCAGCCTGCTGCTGGTCAGCCATGACCGCTACTTCATCAATAAGACCTGCTCCCGTTTGATTTTCTTAAGGCAGGATACCGTAGAGTTTTTTGAAGGCAACTATCAGCAGTGGCTTGAGCGAAATCAGCCGGCACCCAAAGAAATTGTCAAGGAGAAGAAAGAGCCGAAAAAACCGGCTCAGCCCAAAAAGCCGGATCCCAAGAAAGCCCTTTTGAAGCTGGAGCAGAAAATCTATGAGCAGGAGCAGCGCCAGCAGGAGCTGGAAGAACTATTGGAGCTGCCTGAATACTATGAGGACTTTTTGAAGTGCCGGGAAGTGGAAGAAGAGATGGATACGGTCCGGGACAACCTGAAGCGGTGCTATCGTGAACTGGAAGAACTGCTGGCACTGGAATAGAATCATCCCCATCCTGTTTACGCTCTTTGGTTTCTGGCTGGCCAGCCGTCTTTCGCTATGGAACAACAATTTCTCGGACCTGAGCACCACTTCCTACCGGGTTTGGTATTGGCTGTGGGGCTTTGGCTTCTGTATTCTGTATGCTTATTGCTTAAACCGCTATCAATCCAAAATGGATTGGGGCTGGCGGGTTTTGGGGACCTTAGGGCTTTTGGCCTATCTGATCAGCATCCTCTTGCCTTATTCGCCATCCGCCTTGACAACCAGCAGCAACCTGCATGTGCAGCTGGCCATCAGCGGCAATGTCATCACGATAATTGTCTTACTAAAAACCATCAGTTTTCATTTTGATCCCAAGTGGCAGAGGCAAAAGACAGCTCTGCTGCTTTGCCTGGTTGCCCTTTGCCTTTGTTTGATTATGAGTTTTCAGCGCACCAACAGCTTTACTCAGTGGCTGTTTACCAGCGCGCTTGTGTGGCTTTTCTGGAAATAGTTTCAGATTGGTAAAATTTCAAGGTTTCCGACTGATTCTTCTTTAACTCTGTTGTATTATGGAAGTAACAACCTTGAAAGGAGAACATATGAAAAGAGATGAAGAGATGAAACTGGCTACGGCGGTGATTCACGCCGGGGAAATCGAAGACCCCTATGGGGCGCAGATGCCTCCGGTCTACCGTACCTCAACTTATCATTTCAAAGGCGGAATCAAGGATTTTGCGAAGGCGGCTGTCATCAAAGAGGATGGGAAATATTCCGGTTATGTCTATTCCCGCGGCTCCAATCCGACGGTGGAACTGTTTGAAAGAAGAATTGCCGCGATGCACAACGGCGTCGACGCAATTGCCTTCGCCAGCGGCTCGGCGGCGATTGCCGGGGTGCTGTTCTCGTTATTAACAGCGGGGGATCAGGCCATCTATGCGAAGGTACTCTATACCTCCACCCTGTACTTCTTCCATCACCGCCTGCCCAAATTCAATATCGACACAGTTGAAGTGGACCCCACTGATCTGGCAGCGGTGGAAGCGGCGATTACCCCAAAAACCAAATTGATCTATGTCGAGACACCCTCCAACCCGACGATGGACATCACCGATCTTCGCGGCATTGCGGCCTTAGGCAAAAAGTATGGAGTCTTGACGGTATGCGACAACACCTATTCCAGCGCCTACAACACCCGGCCCTTGGACTTGGGGATTGATGTGGTATTGGAGAGCGCAACGAAATACATCAACGGCCATGGCGATGGCCTGGGTGGGATTGTCAGCTCTAAAAACGAAAAACTGATTGCGGATATCAGAAGGGATGGCTTACTCTATCTGGGCGGTATCATGGCACCGGATGTGGCTTATCTGATGATCCGCGGCTTAAAGACCTTTACCCTGCGCGTGAAAGGGCACAATGAGAATGCCCAGGCCTTGGCGGAGTTTCTGGAGAAGCACCCCAAAGTTGAGAAGGTGTTTTATCCCGGACTGAAGTCCTTTGAAGCCCATGATCTGGCGATGTCGCAAAGTGTTGGCGGCGGCGGCATGATGCAGCTATTGATCAAGGGCGGAGTCAAGGGTCTGGAAGTGTTTTCCAAGTCTTTGAAGCTGGCCTCCTTTGCGGTCAGCCTGGGAGATGCCGATACATTGGTGGTTGCCAGTACCCGCTATCCCGGTTATGGCTATGGCATGCCAGGCAGCGGCGAGGTGGATGACCCGCGCTTCTTTGTCATCCGTATTTCTGTCGGTTTGGAAGACATTGAGGATTTGAAGAAGGACTTTGATCAGGCATTAAACAAAATTGAAGAATAGCTCCAAACAGCCGGCACTGCCGGCTGTTTTGTGAAAAAGGATGAAATACAATCAAGCGGATACTGATGGACAGTGGGTCATGATAGAATATGGATGGAATCAAAAAAGAGATCTTGCAAAACGATCAAACCCAAACTGAGAGGAGATCCACATGAGTAACACTGAACGCATTTACAGCATGCCGTTTTCCGATGTCTATCCGCTGCTGGTGGCGAAAGCCGAAAGAAAGGGGAGGACCAAGGACGAAGTCGATACCGTCATCTATTGGCTGACCGGCTATGATGAAGCCGGACTCAAGGAACAGCTGGATTTAGAGGTGGACCACAGGACCTTCTACGGGCAGGCTCCCAGAATCAACCCCAATGCCAGCCTGATTACCGGGGCGGTGTGCGGCGTCCGGGTGGAGAGCATCGAGGATCCTTTGATGCAAAAGATCCGCTGGCTGGACAAGCTGGTGGATGAGCTTGCGAAAGGCAAAAAAATGGAGAAGATTCTGCGAGGGTAAACATGGCGATGATTTATACGGATTTAACCCGCAGGGCCCTAAAGATTGCCTATCAAGCCCATCATGGACAAACTGATAAAACCGGACTGCCCTACATCTTTCATCCTCTGCACTTGGCGGAGCATATCGGGGAGGATGAAATTCTGATTGCGACCGCGCTCTTGCATGATGTGGTGGAGGATACCGGCATGACCTTTGGTGATTTAGAAAAGCAGAAAATACCGCCAGAAGTGATAGAAGCCTTGAAGCTGTTAACCCACCGCAAGGACCTTGATTATCTGGACTATGTCCGCCTGATTCGCGACAGCCATAATCAGACCGCCATCAAAGTCAAGCTGGCGGACCTGCGCCATAACAGTGATGTCAGCCGGATGCCCGTGTTGGATGATGGGGCAAAGTCCCGGCTAAAACAATACCAGGCGGCATTGGCAATACTTTGCGAAGGTGAAAAATAAAAGGGGAATCATGAACATCAATGCGGAAATCAGACAACAGCTCGATCAGCTGAATCAAAAAATTGAGATTGTTGAGGTGGACAGATTAACTGACATCCTGGAGACCACTTTTTCTTTCAAAGGCTCCAAGATCGACTGGTCCAAAACCGTTTCTCACCAATACCGAAAATACGACATTCGCGATTCTTCCTTGAAGGATATCCTGGCGTTTGTAAAGCAGCCTGATCTATATGAGTACATCCAAAACAGCGAAAAAATCTGCTACCTGAATGACGGCCAGCTGGATTTTGGTCTGAGCTTTTCACCTGATGCCTTTTTTGAAATGGTGCAGCTGCTTTTAAAACAGATCCCGACACACCATTATTTTTTTAGTGCATCTCCTGATTGGTGTCTGGCCATTACTATGGAAGGCGATATGGATTTTAGCTTGGCGCCAGAGAAAGTGCATGAATAAAATCAAACCCGGTATCTACCGCCACTATAAGGGGAACCTTTATGAGGTCATCGCCATCGCGAAGCACAGTGAAACCCTGGAAGAGCTGGTCGTATACAGGGCCTTGTATGACGAAGGCAAAATCTGGGTAAGACCTTGCTCTATGTGGGAAGAACTGGTGGAAGTAAACGGGAAAACAGTAAAGCGATTCACCTTGCTAGAAGGGAAATGAAAAAAGAAGAGCAGAGAATAACAGCTTAATCACAACAGGAGGAACCGGGTATGTGGAAGTGTCCAAATTGCGGCAGAGAATTCCAACATCAAGAGCAGAGCCATTATTGTAATCGCCCCACAGAATCGATAGAAGCTTATATTGAAGCCCAGGATGAAAAGCTGCAGCCGCGCTTGCGGGAAGTCTATGCGCTGATCAGACAAGTGCTTCCCGAAGCAAAAGAGAAAATCTCCTGGCAGATGCCAACCTTCTGGCAGGGTCGAAATCTGATTCACTTCGCCGCCTTTAAAAAACATATCGGCTTATTCCCGGGCGGGGAGGCCACGGGTGTGTTTGCGGATAAACTGAAGGACTACAAGACCTCCAAGGGCGGGATTCAGCTTCCCAATGACAAACCCCTGCCTGTTGAATTGATTGTTGAAATTGCGAAATGGTGCGGGGTGAACAACCGCCTATGAGTGATGATTGGCTTTTGGATGTGCGGGAGCGCCAAAAACGCAAGTGCCAGATTCTCTTTACAAAAACCAATCCGTTATTAAACGACCTCAAAGCGTTCTTGAATCAGGCTTCCCATCAGGCGATTATACTTTGGGCATTGGAGCTGGCTGGACCTGTGGTCGAGGATTTGCGGGATAAGTATCCCCGACAGAACCGGCCTCTTTTAGCCTATCAGGCAGCGGTTGGCTGGGCGAAGGGCAAGATCAAAATGCCGGACGCAAAACGGGCGATTTTGGATTGTCACGGGCTTGCGAAAGAGTTGAGTGAGCCAACCGACATCGCCCTTTGCCATGCGGTGGGGCAGGCTTGCAGCTGTGTGCATACCGCAGGGCATGCGCTTGGCTTTGTGATGTATGAACTGACTTCCATCGTTTTTAGTTTCCCCGAAAATATGTGGCCTGCAGCCTGTCCAGTTTGGGTGCGTTATTATGAGGACCGCCTGAAATATTGGATGGCGCACTATGACCGCTCCCCCTGGACCTGGGCTGGGTTTTTACAAACCCAATCATGAAAAAACCGGAAGGATTCCGGTTTTAATGGCTTAGTTTTTCATCCAGCGTTTTCACGCTTTTGATGAGTAAATCAATGAAGGCTTCACGGTTGATCCCAATGCCGTTTTTGGTATTGGGTTTGATTTTGTAGAGCTCCGTATAGTCACGGGCAATGACGGTTTTACCGACGGTCAGCTCGCCCTGGGTATCCACATCCACCTCCACCTCCTCCACTTCAATCAAGGAGGGATCAATCATATAGGTTGCCGCTACCGCATCGCAAAGGATTCCGCCTTTGGCACCCCTGGCCAGACCGAAGTCCACCCGCCTTGTTAGCAGGTCGGCGGTGACATTGGCGATGATGCCTGTACCATCACCGCGGATGGCTTTCAGATCATCCGGGGAAACATAGGCCATAAAGCAGATTTCCAGGGCCATCATCACCATCGGGACTTTGGCATTGAAGACAATCTTCGCAGCTTCCGGGTCCGCCCAGATGTTAAACTCAGCGGCAGCCGTCCAATTGCCCAGACCGGCAGCACCACCCATGATTACCACCTGTTTGATAAGCTTTGGCAGCTCTGGAAAAAGCAGGAAGGCCTTGCCCAGATTAGTCAGGGGGCCCACCGCCAGAATCTCCAGCTCATGGGGGTATTTTTTCGCCATTTCATAGATGAACTCCCAGGCATAGGTGTCCTGGGTTTGAATCTTTGGCTCGGGCAAAACCACAGGGCCCAGTCCGGTATTGCCATGCACATTGCCGGCGGTGCGCACACCTCTGGCCATGGAGCGGTCTGCTCCCTTATATACCGGAATTTCCGTATGTCCGGTCAATTCCAATAAGCGCAGGGCATTCTTTTCGCAATAAAGCAAAGTCTTGTTGCCGCAGACCGGCGTGATGCCCAAGAGTTCAAACTGTTGGCTCGCCAGCATCATAAACATGCAGACGGCGTCATCCTCACCCGGATCGCAATCCAGAATCACCGGACGCTTTTTGATGTCACTCATGCCTGTTCCTCCGCTTTTGCCAATATGGCTTCGATTTTGTCCAAATACAACTGTAAATCCAAATCCATGATGGCCTGATGCTGTTTGTCTTTGTCATAGAGGTCATCCCCGTCATTTTTGCGCACCGATAACAAAGTGGCACCTGTGCAAAGAGCGGAAGCAGTCTCGATGGAAATCGTGCCTTTAAGCCCTGTAAAGATTTGTGGGTAAAGCAGATAGAGGACCGGAATCGTATCATAGAGAATACTGCCGTTAAAAGAACCGTGCTGCCGGTAGCTCCAGGAGCGCTTTAAAAGATATTGGAGCATCTTTGCGTATTTGTTTTGATAGGAAAAATAGCGCTGACCGGCTTCTTGGGTAATCACCGCCTTATGGCAGACATCCAGTCCGCAAAGGACCACCGGAACATCAAAGCCAAACACAATCTGCGCCGCTTCCGGGTCCGCATAGAAGTTGAGCTCGGCAGCACCGGTGGTATTGCCGCTGGCAATGCCGCCGCCCATCAAAACAATCCGCTCCACTTTCTCGCGCACCAGATCCGGATAAGCCAGGATTACTTTCGCAATGTTGGTCAAAGGTGCCAAAGGCACCAGGGTCACCGGTTCACTTGCCCCTGCAAGTTTTTGGTGATAAAAGGACAGCAGGTCAAGACCGACGGGTGGGGTCAGTTCTTTGTCGGTTTCTAACAGATCTTTACCATTGGGATTTCCCACCCATTTTTGCCTGACCAAAGGGACATCACTGCCGGCACAAAGGTCCACGCACGCTTGCAGCTCTGCCAACAACAGCTGGGTATTGCGGGTGGTCTGTGCCAGTTCCAGGTTGCCAAGACAAGTGCTGATGCCCAGAACTTCCAGGTCACTGCTGGCTAAGGCCAGGGTGATCGCCGCGGCGTCATCGCCGCCGGTATCGCAGTCAATCAGTATTTTCATTCTGTTCTCCTTTCTCTAATCCATCCTACCACATGTTGGTTTTCATTTATGATAGAATGAACGAAAAGAGAGGGGTTCTGTGATGAAAAAAATTGGTTTGGATGAATTCAAGAATTTCCGTTTTCTCAGCAGCCTGTCCTACAACCCAAGCGCTACCAGCGCCGCCTTTGTAGTCACGCAGGCAAATGCGAAAATGGATGGCTATGATCAAAGTATCTGGCTGTTAAGCGGTAATAAGGCCGCGCCGTTTACCGGCTTGGGCAAGGAGTCCGCCTACAGCTGGGAGGATGACACCCACCTGCTGTTTGCCACAAAGAGAAATGAGAGTGACAGTGCGGACCCGGGAGCCACGGTCTTCTACCGCCTTGCCACCACCGGTGGTGAAGCCAGCAAAGCCTTCAGCATTCCCGTTATCGCAAGGGGCATTGAAGCCCTGGGTAAGGATCGCTATCTGGTGGTCGGTATTTCCCCGAAAGACAATCCGGACTTGCATTTGGCTAATGAAAAAGACCGGAAGGAATACTTCAAGAAAAAGGATGACAACAAGGACTATGAGGTCTTTGATGAAATTCCCTGGTGGTTCAACAACATGGGCTTCATCTATGGCAAGCGCAGCCGCCTCTATCTGTTTGATGCGAAAAAAGGCAAACTGACTGCGATTACACCAGCTGATTTCAATGTCGGCTCCGTGGTTGTCAGTGATGACAAAAGCGAAGCGGTCATTACCGGTGCCGTCTTTACCGGCATCATCTCCCGCTTTGAGGGAATCTATACCGTCGATTTAGATACGCTGGAAGTCACCCCGGTTCACGAAAAACCGGATCTGATGATCAGCGATATTCAATACAGCGGCGATGGCTTCTTTGTGGCCAGTGCGGACGGGAAGACCTATGGCATGAATCAGGATCCTGACTTCTTCTTTGTCAACCGCGAGGATGGCAAACTCAAGAAGATCCTTTCCTTCGGTTATCCCTGCCACTCTTCGGTCGGCTCTGACTGCCACTATGGCGGCGGCCGGCAAACCAAGCGGGACGGGGATGATATCTACATCATGAGTACCAAGGGTTCCGCAACCCATCTGCTCAAACTGTCCGGCAACAAGCTTTCCACCATCATAGATAAAGAGGGCAGCATCACGACCTTCGATGTCAAAGACGGGGTCATCACCTTAATCGGCATGTATGACCAGAAGCTGGAGGAAATCTACACGCTCAAGGATGGAAACCTCAAGCAAATCACCCATATCAATAAGGCAGCTTTGAGCGGCAAGTATGTGGCGGCGCCGCAGCGTCTGGAATTTGAAAACCATGGCTATACAATATCCGGCTGGGTGCTGGAGCCGATTGACTATGATCCCAGCAAGTCCTATCCGGCCATCCTGGATATCCATGGCGGCCCCAAGACGGTCTATGGCGAAACCTTCTTCCATGAGATGCAATACTGGGCCAGTGAAGGCTACTTCGTCTTCTTCTGCAACCCCTTCGGCTCCGATGGCGGCGGTTCGGCATTCGGCGATTTGCGCGGGAAGTACGGCACCATCGATTATGAAGACATCATGAAGTTCACCGACCTGGTGCTCAAGAAATATCCAGCCATCGACAAGAAGAAGGTCGGGGTGACCGGGGGCTCCTATGGCGGCTATATGACCAACTGGATCATCGGGCAAACCACCCGCTTTGCGGCTGCTGCCACCCAGCGCTCCATCTCCAACTGGATTTCCATGTATGGATGCAGCGATATCGGTCCGCGTTTTGTGCAGGATCAGATGGCAGTCAAGGACATCACTTCCGGCTTTGAAAAGCTCTGGAGCTTCTCACCGCTGAAGTATGCGGACAAGGCCAAGACCCCGACCCTGTTTATCCACTCTGACCAGGACTACCGCTGCTGGATTCCGGAAGCGATGCAGCTGTATACGGTTTTGAAGGAACGGGGCATCGATACCCGGTTTGTGATGTTCCATGGTGAAAACCATGAACTCTCCCGGTCCGGCCAACCCAAGCATCGCCTCAAACGGCTTTCGGAAATCACCGGCTGGATGGACAAGTACTGCAAAGGCTAAAACCAAACAAACAGGCAGATGTGATTCTGCCTGTTTTTCTTTGCCCAAATCACTCCATAATGTGGGAGAAAATCCGGTCCAAAACCCGAATGAATGAGGTTTCATTCGACCATGCCGAAAACTGCGATTTTGTATCCGTTTTCAGGCTTTTTTCCGTTGTATTGTTCTGCGGCCTTTGATATAGTGGAAGCGTGTTTAATACTAGCCAGATATAATGCCGTAATATGGTCGGCAGTCTCTACCAGACACCGTAAATGTCTGACTACTTGGCTAGTTTCCTTTTTTGGAGGCTGGAGGACTCGCAAACAGGAACCTGCCACTCTTTTGGTTCTAGTATTACAACACTGGAAAGAAAGAGGAAACCATAATATGAACAACTTTTTCAAGCTGAAGGAGAACAACACCTCCTTCAACACGGAGCTCATGGCCGGATTGACGACATTTTTTACCATGAGCTACATCCTGATTGTCAATCCCACCATCCTCGGCGAATCCGGCTTAGCCTGGGGAGCGGTATTTCTGGCGACCGTGTTCGCCTCCGCCATCGGTACCCTGGTCATGGGGCTGTTTGCGAATGTGCCTTACGCTTTGGCGCCGGGCATGGGTATCAACGCCTTCTTTACCTACACCATCGTCTTTACCCTGGGCTATACACCCTATGAAGGTCTGGCGATGGTTTTTATTTGCGGGCTCATCAATATCTTTATCACCACCACCAGAATCCGCAAGCACATCATCAAGGCGATTCCGGAATCCCTGCAGCACGCAATCGGCGGGGGCATCGGCATCTTTATCGCCTACATCGGCTTATTGAATGTTGGGCTGATCAACTTTGGCGCCGGGGTCCCGGCATTGGCCGCCTTTGATAATCCGGTTGCGGTTCTGACCTTAATCGGACTGTTTGTCACGGTCGTGCTTTTGATTCTCAAAGTGAAAGGGGCGATGTTAATCGGCATCATCACTGCCACCATCGTCGCCATTCCTTTGGGACTGGTGAACTTCTCCAGCGTCAGCTTTGACTTGTCGGTCTACAGCGGCTACTTTGGTGAGCTGGGCAATGTCTTTGCGAAGTGTGTAACCGATGGCATTCCCTCGCTGTTTGCGGATCCGGCCCGGTTTGGATCGGTCTTTGCGATCATCTTCTCCTTCTCCCTGACGGATACCTTTGATACCATCGGCACCTTCATCGGTACCGGCCGGCGCTCTGGCATCTTCTCGGCCGAGGATGAGAAAGCCCTGGAGGAGGGCAAGGGCTTCTCCTCAAAGATGGACAAGGCGCTGTTTGCGGATGCGATTGCGACTTCCATGGGGGCTTTCTTGGGAACTTCCAACACCACGACCTACGTCGAGTCGGCTGCTGGTATTGAAGCTGGCGGGCGCACCGGTTTGACTTCGGTGGTGGTCTCCATCTGTTTCCTTTTGAGCATTCTGCTCTCACCGATTATCTCGCTGATTCCCTCAGCCGCTACCGCTCCGGCCCTGATTATTGTCGGGGTCTTGATGATTGCCTCCTTCAAGGATGTGAAGTGGGATAACTTCGAGGAAGCACTGCCGGCATTTTTTGCGGGTACGATGATGGCCTTGGCATACAGCGTTTCGGAAGGCATCGCCCTGGGCTTTATTTTCTACCTGGTGGTACAGGTGGTAAAAGGCAAGGCGAGCCAGGCACACCCGATTCTGTGGGTCTCCTCCCTCTTGTTTGCGGCCAACTATCTGCTCAAAGCATTGGGCATGTCCTAGAAAAAAACGACAATTAAATACCCAAAAGGCAAAATGTGAGGCATTTTGCCTTTTGTTGTGAAAAATTTTTCGCACGGTTTATGGTATAACCATGCCACAGAGGAGGTGTGTATGGGTACTACTGCACAACCGATGGTAAAAATGATTTTCGGTTTTCAAGGTTATGCCTCTGATGCGGTGGCTTATTGCTGTTATCGTGGCCATCCCGGAAACCTGAACAAGACACTATTGGAAAATCAGGAATGCATCAAGAAAAATTGCAGACACCTGAAAAAGACTCAAAACGAGTTCTGGTACTCGATGGCGTCCACCGTACAGGTCATCCGAAAGATTTTAAAAAGGGGGAATGCTGGTAAAACGCTGACTGATTTATGCATTATCAAGGGCATTGGTCCAAAGACCAAAGAAAAGTTAAGGCAAATCGGCTATTGGTGGGTGGAGGATTTGTATGGTTCTTCCTATCGGGAAGTCTATCGCAAATACCTGCGCTTGACCAAAAAGAAATCCGATGTGAAAGTACGGGAGGCTTTGTTGTTAGTGAAAAAAGAGGCGGATCGTCTGGGAAAAGCCATGGAGCAGCAGCTGCCTTCAAAAAAAAGAGAGAAGGCTGCTTCTTCTTTGAAAGCTGGATTATCAGGCAAAGAAAAGCGTTATTCCAAAAAGAGCTTTCCAAAAAAGAAAAAACAAAAACCCAGACACTCCGGCTTACGCTTCAGCAATGCAGACCACTATGATTTATGGAAACTGAATTATCCGCCCGAAAAAAGCTATGACAGGGCATGAGTCTTTCAGGAAAATCTGTTGTTAATGTATCCTAAAAAAAGTATTCGAACCAACCAAAAAACCACCGGTGCGAGCCAGTGGTTTCTTGGTTGTGCTTAATGATTTACTCAGGTCTTTTTGATTGATAAGACCAGATTCAAGACAATACCGGCAACCGAAGCCGTCGCAATCGCCGGCAGGGAGAAGGAGCCGATGGGGATGTTGCTGCCCGAAAAACCATAGGAGCCGCCCAGTCCGATAATCAGAATCACAGCGATGATTGCCAGATTCTTGGCATCAAACATATCGACACCCTTATTGATTAAAATCGCAATCCCCTGTGCCCCAATTACCCCGAACAGGTAGATGCAGGCACCGTTGATAACCGGACCGGGAATCGAATTGACGAAGTTGGTCAGGGGACTGAAGAAGGAAATAATCATGGTGATGATGGCCGCTGCACCCAAAACCCAGACACTGAAGTTATGGGTGATGGCCATGGTGGAAAGGTTTTCGCCATAATTGGTTCCCGCCGGACCACCGATGGCCGCGGAGATCATATCGCCCAGACCGTCACCGATTAAATTGATGCCCAAACGCTTTTCAATATCGTATTTGGGTTTGCCTTTCTTTTTGGCCAGGTCATTGACATAGATGTCCAGCTGAAACAGGTGGGCGGTGGATTCCGGAATCGTCGCAATCGCAATCGGCATGATGGCGATCACAGCCGCCAGGTTGGGAACCGGCAGGGTGAAGTGCGGTGCAGTCACCAGATTGCCTTGAAACAGGGTCGCCAGTTTGGTTTGAAGCCCGATGTCTCCGGCACCGGTGTAGTTGAGCAATAACGAGAGCAGATAGCCAACCAGGATACCCAATAAAATAGGGACTTGTCCCAAGATCCCTTTTTTCAAAAATACCGAGAATGCAACTGTAGAAACCAGGGTCACCACCGCAATGATGGCGGAAGTGGTGTTGGTTCCGCTGGCATCCACCGCAAAGGCGGAAGTCATGGCGGATCCGGCCAGGGAGATACCGATGACCATGGCGATGGCACCGGTGATGGTCGCTGGCAGAATCTTGTCAATTTTGTCCTGACCGAAACGGTCGATGATAATCCCGGCGGCGATGGACACCAAACCGGAAGCAATGATGCCGAATTGGGCCCTGCCAATCAGATCGTCACTGGCAACGACACCATAGCTGGCACCTGTCATCCCGACGATGGCTGAGATGTAGGAGAAGCTGGAGCCATAGTAGAGCGGCAGCTTGCCCTTGGTGACAAACAGAAAACAGAGTGTGGCCAGACCGCTGGCAAAGATGGTGGTCGAAACATGGAATCCCGTCAGCATCGCCACCGTGACCGTTGCCGGGAACATGACTAAAATCTGCTGCAGACCAAAGAGCAGGGTACGCCCCAGAGTCGGCTTCTCGTCCGGCAGATATCCGGACACCGTTTTTTCTTGTGAAGACATTTGTTACCTCCGTTCCTACACAAAAAAAGCTTGATGGATAGAGGCCCTGATGATGTGCTGTTCCTTGATGACCTCACGGGATCATCTTAAAGGACCTGTATCTGAAGAATAGTATAGCAGAAGGTCTTGGTGATAGCTTAACAAATTCACCCATAATTCTGAAAATTTTATTCAAACAAAATTTCCTGTCACTTCTGCCGTTTTTTTCTCATCTTTGTGCAATTTTCAGAATTGCTTTTTTACGGTAAACGGTTTTGGGTTTATAATACTGTAGTTATGATACGTAAGAATTCCAAAAAAGAACTCAGTGCCCATCGCATGGGCACGATGGATATCCATCGCTTATTAATAACACTGTCGGTCCCCATGATGACTTCCATGGCGGTCCAGGCTCTCTATAACATTGTCGACAGCATCTATGTGTCCCATATCGATACCAAAGCCCTGGCTGCGGTATCACTGGCCTTTCCTTTGCAAAGCTTGATGCATGCCTTTATGAACGGAACCTGCATCGGCGTGAACTCCTATCTCTCCCGAAGCTTAGGGGCCAAGGATTATTCTGCGGTCCGCAAGACCGCAGCCCATGGCATCATGCTTTGTATCTTTGCCTGGCTGATGTTTATCGGTGTGGGCCTGGGTTTTGGGGCCACCTATTTCAAGGCTTTGACCAATGATCCGCAAATCATCCAGTACGGGATAACCTATGTCCAGATTGTTTTGCCGTTTTCCATCGGCTCCTTTCTGGCAATGATGACGGAGCGGATGCTGGCGAGTACCGGCAATACCTTCTATGCGATGATTGCTCAGGTTTCCGGGGCAGTCACCAATACCATCCTCGATCCGCTTTTAATCTTTGGTTTATTGGGATTTCCCAAAATGGGCATGGCCGGTGCTGCCATCGCCACCGTCATTGCCCAAAGCCTGGCTGCTGTAATTTCCTTGTATTTCAACTTCACCCGCAACAAGGACATCGATTTGTCCTTCAAGGGTTTCCGGGTGGACTTTCATATCATCAAGAAAATTTACCAGGTGGGCTTGCCGAGCATGCTGATGAACTCGGTGGACTCCTTCATGTTTTATTCGATGAACAAGATTCTGATTGGCTTCTCAACGGTAGCGACCACCATCTTTGGCGTTTATTACAAATTGCAGAGCTTCTTCTTTTTGCCGGTCTATGGTGTCAACTACGGCATGATTCCGATTATCGGATACAACTATGGTGCCCGCAATGGCAAGCGGGTGTTGGATACGGTACACATTGCCATCCGCTATGCCATGGTTTTTATGACCCTGGGCTTTGCGGTGTTCATGCTTTTCCCGGATAAGATGCTGACGCTGTTTAATGCGGATGGGGAGATGATCAAGGTCGGATCGGTCGCCTTGAGAATCATCAGCACCCACTTTCTGCTGGCTGGCTTTTGCATCATCTTTCTGGCTGTGTTTCAAGCGATTGGCAACGGCACCCTAAGCATGGTAGCCACCGCCATGAAGCATCTTTTGTTCCGCTTGCCCAGCGCCTATTTTCTGGCCTCGTTTGGGGATGTGAATCTGGTCTGGTGGTGCTGGCTGATTTCGGAAGCAGGCTCCTTGCTGTTCTGCAGTATTTTCTACTTCCATATCGTGAAGAAGGAAATGAAGTCATTCCCATTACCGCAGACTGCCGAAAGCTGATTGGCAAGACAAAGTCAGGACATTTTAGTTCAGAAAAAGGAATGGATACAGGTAAAAGCCGGGCGGACAGCCCGGCTTTTACCTGTATAATAGAAGCAGAAGAAGGAGAATCAAACATGGACTTTCACAAAACGTATCATGAAGAGGAAAAGTTGTATTTAGCCGGACCGGAATGTTTTTATCCGGATGGCCGCAAGAAGCTGCAGTCAATGAAACTGCTGGCAGAGTCCTATGGCTTTGGGGTATCATTGCCCAATGACAACAAGCTGGACATGAGCAATGAAGATGTCCGCAAGAATGCGGACAACATCTTTGAAAACTGTGCTGTAAGCATCGACATCACCACCGCCATCCTGGTGGACCTCGAGCGCTTTCGCGGCAGTGAACCGGATGGGGGCTCCATCTATGAGCTGGGCATGGCTTATGCCCGCGGCTGCCGCTGCTATGGCTATACCCGGGATTTGCGTCCGGTATATCGCAAATATGATGGGGCAATGCTCAAAGACGGGGTTGTCTATGACCGGGATGATAAAGAGTTGGCTTATCCCGAACTGCCGTTTTCACCCAACATCATCGGTTCCTCTAAAGTGATTGAAGGGGATTTGGATGACTGTCTGAAGCTGTTGATGCTGGATATCAAGGAAGAACGCAAAGCCGGGATCACCCGCACTTACCTGGATGAGAAACCGGGACCCAAAAACAAGAAGGCCAAGACGATTTATCTGTCCCTTTCAAACCGCTATAGTGAGAATAAAGGAGCTTATGAAAAGCTGGAAGCCTTGGCGAAGGAAGCAGGGTACAAACTGGTCATTTCCGCAATCCCCAAAAAGCTTGCCGGCATCAAGGATGTTTATCGGCAGGCTGCTGAAATCTTCGCGCAAAACGAGAAGGCGGTGAAAGACAGCGACATCTGCCTGTTTGACCTCAACGACTATCATGGCTGGGAACCAAACAGCGACGTTGCCTTTGAAGCGGGGATGGCCTGGCAGCTTGGCAAGAAGTGCTTTGGCTTTATGGGCGACAATTCCAATATGCGCACCCGGATTCCCCACTATGATGACAAGCTGGAGAATCGTGACTGGCATGGCAATGATGTGGAAAACTTCAACTATCCGCTAAACCTGATGTTTTCCTCCTCGATGCCGATTTTTGGGGGCGATGTGACGGCAGCCTTCAAGCAGGTACTCAAACATATCAGCCGTTAAATAAGAAATTCCATAAACAAAAAAAGCCCTGCAGGATGCAGGACTTTTTTGTTAGATCGTATTGTTTTCAATTGCTGGTTTGTTCAATTTGTTCAGCCAGATGAATAATCCGGTGGAAAAGAAGATGATTAACCAGTTGGGTACATTGACAAAGTAAGGGAAGAATTGCGAACCTCCATGGGGCAGTAAACTCCAGATTGGGTATAAAGGTTCGTACCAGAGATACAAGAGGCCAAAGGCAACTGTGATCGTGATGACAAACGACAGAAGCAACCGTACCGGATTTTTCTTCAGCTGTTCAAGATTCATCAGCGTAATCGCACAAAGTACCGGTGGCAAAGCCCGCAGTGCACTGGACAGATAAGGCAGCATAATTGAGGTAAAGTTATGGACGAGTTTCGCAATCCATTTGTCATAGCGGTAGAAGGCAATGCTGCAGGCAAAACACAACAGCAGACAGACAACAACTCCAATGATTACGGATATTTCCTTTCTTTTCAAACCAGAAAGCTTTGTAAACATAACAATCATCCTTTCTTGCAGAGGTTCCTGCAATTCCAGCATAATGCGAATCAATTCACAAAATCAATAGAATTTCCGGTTTGAAAGACCGGCTTAAGAAATTATTAAGTAACGCCAGGTTGGCTTTAATGATTTGTTAAAAAACAAGTGATTGCAGCCTATAAAAAAACCCTCTGTTACAAGGGTTTGTGTGTTTTCTGGGGCGATCGACGGGACTCGAACCCGCGAGTGCTAGAGCCACAATCTAGTGTGTTAACCGACTTCACCACGACCGCCACGGGCAAGTATGATTTTAACCCATGGCAAGCCTTTTGTAAATAGAAATCACCAATTCTTGGCATTGCACAAGACTGTCGTATAATAGACAAAGTGAAAGTGAGGCTGTTATGACAAAACCGGTTGTGTTCATCGATATTGACAATACCCTGGTTCCGGTGATGGAAACCATCTCTGCCAAAAACCTGCAGGCACTCAAGGACTTTATCGCCTGGGGCGGTCATCCGGTCTTTGTGTCCGGCAAACTGCCGGTTGCACTCTTTGGCTTGTTGGATCAGCTCGACCTGGATGACAGCGACCATATCGGTGCCAATGGCGGCATCCTCTACAACAAAGCAAAAAACCAATATCAGATTTTGGCCAAGTGCGGTTTACCAAGCCAGGCCATCAATGAAAGGGCAGCCCAACTGCGTTTGACCTGCTACCTGTTCTATCAGGATGAGGTGGTTGCCTCCGCCAAAAACCTTGACCCTTATGAAATCAAATACCTGAGTACATTGGGAGACCCGGTTCCCCATCACAGCAACCACATCCACTTTGAACAAATCATCAAAATCCTGTTTTTCGTAAACCAGAATGATACAGATACCGAAACCAGGGTGCGTGAAGCGATGGCTGGATTATTGGACAGTCTGCACTTTGTCCGTACCGGTGCTGCCTTATTGGAAATCCATCATGACAAGCAAACCAAGGCGACCGGAGTCAGGGCTTACTGTGAGAAACACCAGATTGATCTAAGGGACACCTATGCCATCGGCGACAGCGAAAATGACCTTTCCATGCTGGAGCTGGTAGGGCATCCCTATATGATGGCCAACTCCTCACGGATTGTAAAAGAAAAAGGCTACCCCGAACTTCTTTCCTGCAAGCAGGATGGGGTTGCCTCTTTGCTATATCAGCTTATCGCTTCAGATCAATAATCTGCTCCCAGGGGAATTCACTTCTTCCGAAGTGTCCGAAGTTGCTGGTCGCCCGGTAGATGGGACGCTTTAAGTCCAGGGAGTCGATGATATTGGCGACCGAGAAATCGAAGTTGTTTTCGATGATTTTTAGAATCGCTTCATCAGAAACGGTTCCGGTACCAAAGGTTTCAATTTCCACCGACAGCGGTTTGGGCATGCCGATTGCATAGGAGACTTGAATCTCAAAGCGCTTGGCCAATCCGGCAGCTACGATGTTTTTAGCCACATAGCGGCAGTAGTAGGCGGCGCTGCGGTCGACTTTCGAAGGATCTTTTGAGCTTAAGCAGCCGCCGCCAATCCGGCCATGGCCGCCATAGGTATCCACGACAATCTTGCGGCCGGTGGTGCCGCTGTCCCCAAAGGGACCGCCAACAACAAAGGAGCCGCTGGGGTTGATGAAAAACTTGGTGTCTGCATGGATCAGAGCCGGCGGTACCACCGGGGTGATGACCTTTTCGATAATATAGTCACGCAAGGTCTCTTGGGTGATGCTGGCCTCATGCTGAGCCGAGACGACAATGGAGTCCAGATAGGCAATCTTTTTGTCCTGGTAGGTGACTGTGACCTGGGTCTTGCCATCCGGTTTCAAAATCGCTTCGCTTTGTTCTTTGTATACTTTTGTAAGCTGTCTGGACAATTGATGGGCCAGTGATATGCTTAAAGGCATATAGCCTTTGGTCTCATCACAGGCATAGCCAAACATAATCCCCTGGTCCCCGGCACCCAAGCTTTCGCGGTTGACCACCGCCGCATCGATTTCGGCAGATTGCTTCGAAATCTTTACCAGCACCTCAAAGTCTTCAAAATAGCCGATGTCCTTGAGCACCGCTTTGGCAATGGCTGGATAATCCAGCACCGCCTTGGTTCCCGCTTCTCCATACAACAAAACAAAATTGTCCTTGATGGTGGCTTCCACCGCCATGTGGGCTTCGCGATCCTGACGCAAAGCCTCATCCAGGATTGCATCCGCAATCTGGTCACAGACTTTGTCCGGATGTCCCGGGGTAACCGATTCACTCGTAAAATACGTTTTCATGTTTTCCTCCTCCTTTTTGAAAAAACATCTCTAAGAAAGAGATGTTTTATGGGAAGTTAAACATGCACTTTCTTATCGATTTTGGCTTTACCACCTTGCGGGATGATGCAGGTTGGTACGAGTTCACAGAGCCAAATCTCTCCCTCGTTCGTGATAAAATCACTGCTCCTATATTCAACCATAATTGAGCCTCTGAGGCAAGTCGCATGCCCAAACATGCAATGTCTGTTAAAATAAAACCAAAGGAAGGGGAATGACATGAAGAAAATTATTTTATTGATTTGCCTATTGCTGAGTGTGTTTGCCTGCTCCAAAAAAAGCACCAGCCGTCTGGCCTGTGCCGGCAACGGTATGACAATCTATTTTGTCGGAGAGAAACCCTTGAAAGAGGTATATGCAACTGCCTCCTACTCGCCGGAAAAGATGGCAAGCTATGGCTTTACGATTACCGATAAAGCTTCCTTTGACCAGCAGTACGAAGCAATGAAGGCATTCTTTGTAGATCCGGATGGGGAAGTGACTATTACCTGGAATGATGGCAATGTGGACATTCGCCAGGATCTGTCGGTGGAAATTGTGACAGCCATCGGTACCGGCGGCGATCCCGCCACCGCAACCTATGAGATTATTGCGGAACTGGCCAAGATAGACGGTGTGGACTGTGTCATTGAAAAGGGGGATTGAAATATGAAGAAGATACTCGTTTTACTTTTGTTTGTGCTTGCAGGCTGTTCCCCGAAGGCTGCCAAGGAAATGGTTTGCCAGGATGGCATCTTTCAAATGCACTTTGTCGGGGAGCGCCCGCTTGAGCAAGTGTATATCTCGGTAGACTATACGGAGGAAGAAATGGCCGATTATGGGTTTATCATCACGGACAAGGCTTCCTTTGAAAAAGTCAAAGCAGACATGGAGTCTTATTTCACGGTTGAAAATATGGAAACAATCATCACCTACGAAGACAGCCTGATTCACATCCGCCTCAACTATGATATGGATGCATTTATCAGGGACATCGGCTACAGTGCAAGTGCCACCCAAATCACGTTCGCGGAGATCGAAGACTGGGCAAACGAGTCCGGGGTTGCCTGCAAGGTTGAATAGATAAGAAGGAAACAAAAAGGACCCTAAAAAGGCCTGTGTGTAAACCATCCCTGTTTTTGCCAGTACTGGTAGGGATAGGCATCGGGTCCGATATAGCGTTTCAACACAAATTTTGACAGATAGTAAAAAGCGATGGTTTCCAGATAAGGACGTCGCTTTTTCTGTTTAAAGAAACGCCTTGCGGCGGTTTTAAGCCGCTTTTCGAATTTCGCCTGCTTTGATAAGGACATACTTTCCCATTTGTTGGTGAACATGCGCAGTCCAACAGAAGTGATGTGATTGACGCCCCAATGCTTCAAAACGCTTTTGATTTCTTTAGAGGCAGCCACAGAACCGGTACCGGTTGTCACAATCAGCGCCTTCTGACGAAAGATTTCAGCCCTGGGTGCAATTGGCAGTACCAGAAAATCCAAATGGTCAAACAGGTTCTTCATGCCGGCAGGCATCATGGATGCGCCGGAGTGCGGTGTCGCAAAGATTAAGGCATCACTTTTTATAATCGCATCCAGGATTGGCTTCACAGATTGACTATGCGGGCAGCTGTCATTCGGACTTCCCAGACACAGCTGGCAGCCGGTGCAAAACTGCGGCAGATCACGCGGGAAAAAGAATTCAGTGAACTCCACTTCCCCGGCTTTTTGCAGTTCTTCTTTGACAATCTGCATGGTTTTATAGGTGTTTCCTCTTCGCTGATTCCCGTAGAATATGGTCGCTTTCATATGGTTCCCCTTTGTTTGACTTCAGTATAAAGAAAAAAGAAAACAAAGGAAATGACTTTTTGGCCAGTGGCTAAAAAGGCGGGACAAGAGGATGGTATAAGGGTGCAAGAGGAAGCGTGAAACAAGGCTTTATCCGCTACTGTTTTTCTTTATTTTGTAACTGTAAACATCCAGTTGATTCCGTATTGATCGCGTAAAGAGCCATGGACGCGCGCAAAGAATGTTTCCTGTAGTTCCATATACACTTCTCCATTTTGTGCAAGAATCTCCCAGGCTTTTTCAACATAGGCTTCATCTGCACAGGTAATCGTGACATACATCGTTTCACCAACTGTTGCTTCTTCGCTGGCATCCGCACACAGTAGTGTGGTATTACCGATTTTGATGCTCGCATTGAGCACCCGGTCTTTTATTTCCTCTGACACCGGATATTGTGGATCTGCTGGCATATCCCCATATTTCTTAATATTACAGACGACTGCGTCAAAGGCTTCTTGATAGGTTTGTAATGCCTCGCTGCAGTTTCCATTAAACAAAAGATAATGCCCGACTTCTATTTTTGCGGAGCTTGAAACAGCTGGCTGTTCTTGGTTTTTTGCATCCGGATTCTCCGCCAGTGCTTTCTTTGCGGCATCCCCAAAGTTGCTGTCAGCACAAAGCTCACGCAAAGCTTGATTCGCTTCCTCCAGTTTTTTGTTGTGTTTGATTAAATTAAAGGCAGCAGCTTGAATCAGAACACTTTTATTGGACACAATCAGCTGCTGGCAAAGCTTGATTTCCAGTTCGCCAACATGCATCGAAGCCAGGGCATCGAGGGCACACACAATCAGTTTCTCATCCTCACCCTGCTTTAGAATCAGCTGACAGAGCTTTTTGCGCAGCGAATAGTCATCATTATTGCTTCTATATAAACCGAGAGCCTCGGCGCTCTCAATTCTTACAGCAAGATCATAGGTGTCATCCACTACAATCCCGAGCAAAACCTCTGCCAGTTCATCATTGTGCTTTTGGTCAAACCCCATCACAAAACTAACCTTAGTTTCTCCGATAAAAGAAGAAAATTTGTACATAGCAGTTTTGGTATCCATAGCATCCCCCAATCGTTATTCAATTATCTTTGTAACAGCTGTCCTTTTTGTTTTTCACTGAGGTTTTCACTGTAGCTGACCAGATACAAGGGCCGGCCTTTGACCTCATCATAGATGCGCCCGATGTACTCGCCAATCACTCCCAGGATCATCAGAATGATGCCGTTGAAGATCAGAATCACTGCCATCGAGGAAGCCCAGCCAGGCACGGTGGTATCGGTAAACCAGCCTTGAAACAGCACCACCAACAAATAGACAAAGCTGAAAAACGAGACGATCAGCCCCATATAGGTAGCCAGCCGTAAAGGCTTATAGGAGAAGGAAGTGATCGCATCCAAAGCGAACTTGATCATCTTCTTGAGCGGATACTTGGTTTCCCCGGCAAAGCGCTTGTCGCGGTTGTACTCCACCGCGGTGGTCTTGAAGCCCAGCCAGGCAATGATGCCGCGCACATAGCGCTGGCGTTCATTGACCAGTTTCAAAGCATCGACGACTTTCCGGTCAATCAAGCGGAAGTCCCCGACGTCAACCGGCATGTCGACCTCGGTCATCATATTGATGAAACGGTAAAACACCTTCGCCGTAAATTTCTTGAAGAAGGTCTCCCCGCTGCGTTTTAAGCGCTTGCCATAGACGACCTCATAGCCTTCGTCCCATTTTTGGATCATATCGAGAATCACCGCCGGCGGGTCTTGCAAATCGGCATCAATAATCACGACCGCATCGCCCAAGCTGAAGTCCATGCCGGCGGTGATGGCGATCTGGTGACCGAAGTTGCGGGAAAAGGAAATCAGCTTGAAGTGCTTGTCTTTTTCGCAAAGTTCCCTGGCCATTGCCAAGGTCTGATCCTTGGAGCCGTCATTGACCCAGAGAATCTCATAGTCATAGCCGCAGGTCTCCATGCTTTGCTTCAAGCGTTTGGAAGTCTCAGAAAGCACTGCTTCCTCGTTATAGACGGGGACCACAACCGAAATCAGTTTCTTCTTTTTTTTCTCACTCATAGAATGCCTCCGGTAAAGAATTTATGGATGGTGTTATAGACGATGGCTTGGGAGTGCGCATCGTCCATAAGACGATGCGGTGCCTCTTCGATGACCATCAGCCGTTTGTTTTCATGTAGAATGCGCTTGTAGGCATGGCGGGAGGAGGACAGCGGGACCACCTGATCCGCAAAGCCATGAAATAACAGGGTCTTGGCTGTGATTTCCTTTGCGAACGGTTTCAGGGTGTCCACCAGGGCAATAAAGGATTTCTGGAAGGTGGAAGGCAGACTCTCCTCAGGATCTTTGTCTTTAGAGGGAGTCAGTAAAGCCAAAACCAAATCCTTGGCATTGGACAAAGTGATGTATTCAAAGGCCGGTGCCAGTAAAACCAGTTTCTCTACCGGATATAAAGTACTCAGGTAGGAGGCGATGACCCCGCCCATGGAAAAGCCAACCAGATAGATTGGCCAGCCGGTTTTTGAAGCTTCCTTCATCGCTTCTTTCGCCCTGGCAATCCAGGCACTATAGTCATTGTCGTTTTCATCCTTGGGATCAAACAGCCGGGGTACGTGAATGTCATAAAAACCCTGCTGGTTTAAAAAGGAAACCAGACCGCTGTACTCATCGGTGGTACGGACCCCAAAGCCATGAATCAGGACGATGCTGACCTTTTTTTTGAAAAACCATTTTTTAAAAAACCACATAATTCCCTCCGCTTCTCTATTATAGCGGATTATGAAATGAAAAAACGATGAAGACAAAAAAAGACACCCGCAGGTGCCTTGATTTTGATTACAGATCCGCCTTCCAGAGACCGTGCAGATTGCAGTATTCATAGACTGCAACCACCTTGTCTCCCAGTTGGGCGAAAGTCGCTTCCGGGGCGCCATCCACCGCCAGATTTTTGAACTGTCCGCCTTTTTCGGTTTGGACATAGATCCAGGCGATGTGGTGCTCGGCAGTCATCGGGTGGGCAACGGAGCCGACATTGACGGTGATGATGTCACCATTCAGGGTAACAACCGGTACATGCTTTTCCGTTGCGGCATCGGTGGTGTTGGCAGTCAGCTCATCCATCGGTCCGCCGCAGCAAACCGGAGCCCCGACGCCATCCGAAGCAACCGCGGCCACAAAACCGCAGTGGGCACACTTGTAGAATTTCAAACTTTTCATTGACGATAATCCTCCATTGCCTTCATTATCCAAAAAAAAGACCGCTTTGGCAAGAATCCTGACTGGATGACCTGTAATGAAAGCATAAAGAAAAGAGGAGCAGGGATATGGTTGTGGTACCGGAAACAGTCAATTGGTGATGCGGACTTTGTGCCAGGTACTGTCCGCTAAACAATATCGAAATCAAAAATCAAAGACCGGTTTTCATGGGATACTGTATCAACTGTTCCGATGCGGTGATTGCATACAACAAGAAGGCGGGTGGAAAGCCTCGTCACAAGTGCCCGTTTGCGCTATCAGACCCCAAATCTTAAATAAAATTCACTGATTTTTCATATATAGGGTATTTTTTCCAGCTGTTTTTACCCATCAACGCTCATCAACCGCAAAAAAGTCCTTGAAATTGGTATCCGATTCAGATTGCCGTACCGGTTTTTGTTTATGCTGGTAAATATTTCCTTAACGGAAATCTTAATAAACTATTAAATCCGGGTAAAAACATTGAACAAAATGATTGAAAACTTTACATTATTTTCCTTTTCTTTTATGATGAACGTGCAATAAAAAGAAGAGAAAAGAGGGATTGTAATGAAAAAAATTTGTCATCTTCTAATATTCACGCTCCTGGCGTGCTGCCTGTTTTTTCCGGTAAAGACTAAGATTAAGGCGGATGATGTGAACTTGCCGCTGATCTTTGATATCGCAACCGGAAAATTCTATCTGGACAGTGCTGCCGGAAAATATAATGAGCTGGAACTTCCGGGTGAGTCTGCTTATCCGGATGAAGAATACACAGAGCAAGCAGATAACTGGTCCTGGGATCCGGATACCAAGACTTTGACGCTGTCGGACTTTCACTATAAGGTAAGCGGCGCTCTGAGCGGTTATGGCGCAAATAAACTGGAACCGGGTGATCCGATGGGTTTTCGTGGTATTAGAGCACCAGCTTTAATCATTATGGATTCAACCATGCCGATTGAGAACGCCTATGGCGATTCTATTAACATTGTCTTGGAAGGGGATAACAGTCTGGAGGGTCCTACTGATTGTGTATATTACACAACTGCCGGCTTGTGGCTGGAAGTACAAAAAACCACTTTCAGTGGTTCCGGCTCCCTGACCCTGCAAGGCGGGACAGGCCACCATTCCCAAGGTTTATTTGTGTGGGCAGGAGCGACCGCTGATACTTTTGTAACAATCAACAATACGGACATAAAAGCTTATGGCGGTACCGCCTCCAGTTATCCGTATGTATATGATCGGGAGTTATCTGTGGGAATTATCATGTCTGGTAATTTAATCCTCAATGGTGGAACCCTGGATGCAGTTGGTGGGCCGTCGGGTGACGACTCGAAAGGAATTAACCTGTCAACTGGGGAAATCATCGTGAATGATGGTGTGTTAAATGCCAGCAGCAGTGATGTTATCGCAACAGAAGGTGCTGATTTATATGGACTGGCTGTTGGAGGGCACTCCAATGCTATCACGAATATGAGCGATGCCCTTAATCCGGGCAATACCAGTGCGTTAAATGAAGTTCCTACATATGGGGGAACTGTAACGGTAAACGGAGGCGAGTTAAACGCGATTGGCGGAACCGTATACAATGGCAAACAAAGCGGAAATCCATACTGTTTCAGCGCCGGAATTATTCAAGGATATTTGATTGTGAATGGCGGAACAGTCAACAGTTCGGCATATGCATATGGTGCTTACATAACTCACAGCACAATTGTGAATGACGGGAGTGCAAACATACAGAGCAATGGTTATGGCTTAGTTACATTAAACACTGTGGAAGTGAGCGATGGTACATTGTATGTCAGCGGGTACTCGGCAGGAATTTATATTCCAAGCAATGACCTTATATTTACTCAGGGAGAATTGGGAAAAGGTGAAATCACGGTAATTTCCTCAACGAGTGCATTATATCAAACCGTGGGTTTGAACCTGCCCCAATACTACCAATACTGGACCAATACAGCGGCAACGGATGAAGGTGCACAGCACTTCACCGTGATTCCGGATGCGGACTTGAGTAATAAAGCAACCTATAAATTCATCCGCATCAGAGACTTTGATCCGTATGTATCGGTTGCCTTTGACCCGAACTATCCGGATGATGCCAGCGGCTCCTCTGATATCGAGTATGCCAATCAAGATGGTTATTTGATTGGAAGTGATGTCGATGTGAACTTCACCTATGTACCCGATCTTCCAATAAAAAACGGCGGTGTCTATGAATTTGCCGGGTGGGCAACCACTGTGGATGGAGCTGTAGAGTTCGTACAAAATGACACAACAACCCTCACGAATATATCCGAAGACGCGACTTTCTATGCAGTCTGGACCTGGATTCCGGATGTCTATTATACAGTCAGCTTTGATCCCAATTATCCGGCAGATGCAACTGGCGAAGGTCAAATCACCTATGCCAACCAGGATGGCTATCTCAAAGGCAGCGATGTCGATGTAGATTTGGCTTTGCCATTTGAGGCGCCAGAAAAAGAAGGCGGACACTACGAGTTTGCGGGTTGGGCTTTAGTACCGGATGGAGTCGTGATTTATCAGGAGGATGATCAAATCACCATCCATGGAATCACGCAGGACACTACCTATTATGCTGTATGGCAATGGGTGGATGATGTCTACTATCAAGTCAATTTCGATCCGAATTATCCTCAAGATGCCAGCGGTACTTCAAAGATTACCCCCGCCAACCCAGACGGTTATCTAAAAGGCAGCAATCCCGAAATCACCTTCGACTTCATTCCGTTTTCTCCTGTGAAGACAGGCGGTTACTACACCTTTGCGGGCTGGGCGGAAAGTGAAGAAGGAACACCGTTATATTCCTATGGGGATATCGTGGAAATACATGCAATTGACAGTGACAAGACTTACTATGCGATCTGGACCTGGGTCGCAAATACCCCGGCCCCAGAGCCGACACCTGTTTATCCTGATAACAACTCGCCGGTTACCGGCACGCTGGATAGCGGTTATGCGCTGCCGCTGATGCTCTTGAGTATGATGGCATTGCTGTACATCCAAAAAAGAAAAAACCAAAAAAAAGGATAAGAGATTCAATAGAACATCTGCATGTCGCAGGTGTTCTTTTTTTGTGCTTTAAAAACTTGTATTGACCTTTTTTTTAAACGATAATGGACCTGGGAATACCGATGAAACAGAGATGGATTAAAGCAGGAAAATATACCTACAGGAGGCACCATGGGACTGTTTACACCCGCCTGGCAAAAAACAGACGAAGCCAAAGCTTTGTCGGCAATTGAGAAAATCACAGATGAGCAACAATTGGCGAAGGCTGTGAAGTCGGCACCATTAGTCAGTGTGAAAAGCGCCGCCTGTGCCCGGATTTCAAATCCGGACCTCCTTTTGGCGGTACTCAAGGATACTGGTGAAGTTTCGCTGTGGCGTGAATTTGTGTCTTTATTAGATGAAACAAGACAGAGGGACTTCTATCAATTCTGTACGCACGCAAACAGCATAGCCAGCTTGCAGGATCCCCGAGATCAGGGTTTGCTGTATGGTTTTGCGATGCATCAAATCATGACAAATGTCGCCTTGATTGCCTTTGCCCATCTTCAAGATGACCATCTCAAGGCTGAGATCCTATTGACCAGAAAAATCCCGCTTTTGAAGGAAGAGGAAATTCCTTTATATATCAAGGATCCCAAGGAACTGATTCCTTTTGCGATCAAAAATGTCAATCCCTGGCAAAGCAGTCCCGTACTAGAGGCAATTACCAAAGAGGAGGACTTGGCGGTTGTAATAAAGCACGCAAAGTCCAGTGCTACCCGCAATGCTGCCGTATCCCGGATCCATGATCCTGTCATCATCGAAGAGCTGGTGCTTAGTACTGAGGTGAATTCCAGGGCGAAAGCGGAGCTGTCAAGAAAGGTCAATGACCAGAATTTGATTGCCCGCGCTTTGAGACAGAATCCCCAAAACGATCATCTTGTTCGATTGTTAACAAACAAAGAGGTGATTGTAGCCTTGCTGAAAGAGAAGGTAATTGCGGTGAACCACCTGAACTATCTGCAGATTGACCTGCAGGAGATTTTAAACAGAAGGGAATTATCCGACTACCACAAAGAAGCTCTGCGGCTGTCAGGCGGATTTATCTGCAGCCAATGCGGCTACTGGCAAAAGCCCAAAGTGACTGAGCCCTGTACCTGTGATAAATGCAAAGCTTTAAACCATAACTACGAGTATCACTCAACCGTAGAACAAAGAGGAAGACATGAAAGCGGAGAACAGTGGAAAGAATGCAGCCGCTGTCACGATATAATCGAAAAAGAGCTGGTTTACCGCGATACTGATTATTGAAGATGAAATGGACCAGTCAATATGGTCTTACGGCTTTTTTGCTGCCTTTTCACCTGATTCTTGTATAAACCAGTCAACAGTCATGGAAAGCCAATAAAAAAAATAGTAAAATGGAATCAAGTCTAGTGAGGAGGGCTTCATGAAGAAGGCTGCGGTCATAACTTTTCTGTTACTGAGCATGCTGCTGGCCGGCTGCCAGGAAAAGCCACCGGTCATCCAATTGGATGACGAACCTTTTTTGGTTGAAGCTTCCCACAATCAGAAATTCGATATGGCGCAGGTCTATGATGCGGTGGACTTGTTGGATGGGTCTGGCAAGCCGCTGTCCGGCGACCTTTTGGAGATTAGCGGCAGCGTCGATTTAAACAAGCCGGGCAACTATACCCTGGAGCTGCGTCTGGTATACAAAAACAAGGTGGCAGAGGAGTCGCTGGTAGTCCATGTAGTGGACACCACCAAACCGCAGATTCTGACCGTGGATGATGAGCTGATGCTGGTAGCCGGCTCGGACCTGCAGCTTTTATTGCAACCAGCCCAAGTCAATGCCTACGACGACTTTGACGGCTTAATCAATGACCGCCTGAGTGCAACCTTTGAATCAACGACGGATTCCGTGGGGTCCTTCCCGGTCACCTACAGTGTCATTGACCATGCCGGCAACAAAACCGAACTGGTGCTCACGGTACGGGTCACCAAGTCCATGGATGAATACGCCACCTATCTCTATTCTGAAGCCCTTGCCGTGTATCAGGGCAAGTACTTCGTAACCGATACCGGCAAAGAGAGTCAGGCGGATGTGCTCTTGAATTTGGAGAGCCAGATGAGCCGCTTTACCACCAAAGGACAGACCCAGTTCTATAACGCTGTCGGCTATAACAATTCGACTGCGGAAGTCACCGGCATCATCTCCCTGAGCAAGGATGGGGATGTCATACATCTTTTAAAAAACCTCAGGGCACCGCGATCGGATTATATGGATACCAAGCTGGTGCTGATCAGTGCCAGGGATGACTACCGGCTCTATGAAGCGGTATCCACCTATGGTACCAGCAACCACATCACCGAAGAGGTGGTACACCGCTTTGCAATCAGACTGGTGGATGGCATCTGGCTGATTGATGAATTCACCTTACCGAATTAACAGGAGGACAGACATGATTGAAATCAAGGGATACGGCAAGTCCTATGACAAGAAGAAAGTCATCGACAACATGGACTTGACCGTAGGAGACGGGGAATTATTTGGTTTTATCGGCCATAATGGTGCCGGGAAAACCACGACCATCAAATCGATGGTCGGCATTCTGGAATTTGAACAGGGCGATATCTTTATCAATGGATCTTCCATCAGGAAGGATCCCATCGCCTGCAAGTCCCAGATTGCCTACATCCCGGATACGCCCAACCTCTACGACAACCTGACCGGAGTGGCGTATCTGAACTTCATCTGCAACATCTTTGGAATTTCCAAGGAAGTAAGAAAACAGCGAATCGAGGAATTCGCCACTGAGCTGGAACTCATCAGCAACCTCGGGGATTCCATCTCTTCCTATTCCCATGGGATGAAACAAAAGCTGGCCATCATCGGCGCTTTGGTACACCAGCCCCGGATTATGGTATTGGATGAGCCCTTCGTAGGCTTGGATCCAAAAGCATCCTTTCTGGTGAAGGGCCTGATGCGCAAGCTTTGCGACCAGGGCGGCATTGTGTTTTTCTCCTCGCATATTCTGGAGGTCGTGGAGAAACTCTGCGACCGCATCGCCATCATTCAGCGCGGAGCAATCGTCAAGCATGGCAAGACCTCGGAAGTGATGGGCGACCAGTCGTTGGAACAAGTATTTTTGGAGATGGTCGAACATGAATAAACTGTTGACCTTAATCAAGCTGGAGATTACTAATACCCTGGCGATCTTTCTGCAGTTTGGCAAAAGCAAGAAAAGACGGATCCGTTCCACTGTCGGTATTGTGCTTCTGGTGCTGGGGATTGCGGGGGTGTTTGCCTTTTATGCCTATACGATTCTCAAGTACATTCCCACCGGTTTTTTCCCATATGTGCTCTTTTTCTTTCTGGTATTCAGCTGGATCATGTCGATTATTTCCACCATGGCCACCGCTTCCGGGCACCTGTTTGGTTTTAGGGACATGGATACCCTGATGGCTTTGCCGCTGACCCGCAGTGAGATTCTGGCTGCCAAGCTGATTGCCTTTGTCGTGACCTCCTTTGTCACCGATTTGATTTTTTCGGTTCCCCTGTTATCCGTATTCTTCTACTTCAATGGCGTAACCCTGCTGCAGGCGGTTTCCGCCATCATCGTACTGGTGTTCTTTCCCTTTATCCCGATTGTGCTTTCCGGGCTTTTGTCTTTTTTGTTCTCATTGATTGTTTCCAAGGGCAAGTACAAAGCCTATCTCAAAAGCATAGGCGGGGTTGTACTCATGATCGGGTTTTTGGTCCTGTATTACGGCTATTCCTTCTATCTGCAAGACCATCCGGAAGATATTCCAGCTCTGTTGAATGTGCTTTCGGTTGTCTTTAAGCCGATATCCTGGGCCAGTGATGGCATCTACTATGAAGAACCGCTGAAGATTTTGTACTTCGTGCTTTTAAACCT
The DNA here is from genome assembly GCA_031272515.1 of Erysipelotrichaceae bacterium. GTDB lineage: Bacteria > Bacillota_I > Bacilli_A > Erysipelotrichales > Erysipelotrichaceae > JAISTR01. The sequence continues at coordinate 51,187 of JAISTR010000021.1, forward strand.
GGGTGCTTTCGCGCTGTTGGTAGTACTCTTTCAAAGGGTCTTTTTACGGGTCAATAATGTCCTGGATGAGGGTTTCAAAGAGAAGAACTATGTGTACAAGGCAGCCGGTCAGGAAGGTGTGCTGCTGACGCTTTTAAAGCGCGATTTCGTTTTCTACTTCACAACCCCTTCGTTAATGATGAACACGATTGTCGGACCCTTGATGTTGGTGGTGTTTTCCTTTATGCCGACCTTTGCGACCGGCGGTGTCAGCTTGAATGACCTGACGGCATTCTTTGGCCTGGATTCATCCATTATTTTATATCCGATGATTCTGTTCTTCTTGAGCATCGCCCCCTATACCGCTTCCTGCATCTCTGTGGAAGGGGAGGGGTTCTGGATTGTCAAGTCCCTGCCAGTCAAACCCAATCAGCTGTTCTTATCCAAGCTTTTGCTGCATTTGGTGGTGTGTTTGCCGCTTTGTTTTATAAGCCTTGGCATCTTTTCATTCACCTTGTCGATTCCGTTTTTGAAAATACTTCCGGCTTTGCTGCTGGTGGTTGCGGTACTGCTGTTTTCAGGTTTACTAGGCTTATGCGTCAATATGCGCAACCCCAAGATGGTCTGGACCAGCATAACCCGGGTTGTAAAAAACAGCATGAGTGTGACCGTCACCATGTTAATCTCGATGTTTGTCACCGCAGTGGTTCTGATTGCGGCCGTTTATTCATTATACCGGGGAATCTCCCAGGATGTTGTTATCTATGCGGTGATTCTCTTCTTTGCGCTGGTGGATGCCTGCCTGTTCTATCTGGTATTTGGTGCCGGCGATAAGCATTATCTCAAGATTCCCGCCTGAGTAAGGAGCACAGCAGTATGTCTATTAAAAGAATTGGAGTTGCCCTAAAGGAAGGCTGTACCATCAATGGTGCGGATTTGGCTATCGCCAACCTCATCAGCAATGGCATGGACTTTGACTCTACTTATGCGGTACGCCGCTTTGATATGGAATACCCCCGCAATATGCTGCATCTGCCAGAGGTGGCGGACCTTTGTATCCGTTTGCGCAATGGCAATGCGGCGATTCTTTCCAACGGCGATTTTCCTTTGACCTATGGCGGGGACCACGCTTTAGCCATCGGCTCCATCGCTGCCAACAAGGACAGGGACCTGGGGGTCTTGTGGATTGATGCGCACGGGGATTCCAATACCGAGGAGACGACGATTACCGGAAGATTGCATGGCATGCCTTTAGCCGCCCTTTGCGGCAAATGCCACAAGGTTTTGGGGGACCTGGTTTCTCCCTATTTTCTCGACCCCACAAATATCGTCTTATTTGGCGTCCGCGATATGGATTTTCTGGAAGAGCAGAACATCAAGGACTGGGGCATGCACCTGATTACGATGGATCAAATCAAGAAGGAAGGTCTGGTGACCTGCCTGGATGAGGCTCTGGACGCTTTGCGGGGTCTCAAGCAGGTTCATGTCAGCTTCGATCTGGATTCACTCAACCCGGAGGTGGCACCTGGTGTCAACACCCCGGTTGTCGGGGGTCTGGATTACGGCTCTGCCAAGATTATTTTGAAACAGGCACTGCGTCAATTGGCTGTGGTTTCGATGGATGTGGTGGAATACAATCCCATCCGTGACAAGGCCGGACTGACGCTGGACATCATCATGGAAACCGACCGTTTGATACAAAAAGAATACGGAGGGTGATAGTTTATGGAAAAGTATATCTTAGCCATTGACCAGGGAACCACCAGTTCCCGGGCCATCCTGTTTGATCATGAAGGCAATCTGGTCTCCACCGCCCAAAAGGAAATTGAGAACTTCTTTCCCCAGCCCGGCTGGGTGGAACAGAGTGCCGATGAGATCTACGGCTCAGTGGCAGCGGTTTTGACAGAGTGTCTGGCCAAGGCGGGACTGAGCCTGGCGGAGGTAGCTGCCATCGGCATCTCCAATCAGCGGGAGACCACCATTGTCTGGGACAGCGATACCGGCAAGCCGGTTTATTTTGCCCTGGTATGGCAATCGAAACAAAGTGAATCGTATTGTGAAGAGAAACGGGCAAACGGTCATGAGACCTTTATCAAAAAAAAGACCGGACTTTTGATTGATCCCTATTTCTCAGCCTCCAAAATCCGCTGGATTTTGGACCATATCGAAAACGGCCAAAAAAGGGCAGAAGCTGGTGAGCTGCTATGCGGAACAGTGGACAGCTGGCTGCTCTATCGCTTAAGCGGAAACAAAGTGCATAAAACCGATGTCTCCAATGCCAGCCGGACCCTGCTGATGGACATTCATACACTATCCTGGTCCAAGGAGCTCTGCGATATCTGGAATATCCCCTTATGCATCCTGCCGGAAATCTGTGCGACCAGCACGGTTCTGGCAGTCACCGATGCTACGATCTTCGGCATGGAGGTCCCCATTGCTTCGGTGGTCGGAGACCAGCAGGCAGCCCTGTTCGGGCAGACCTGCTTCAAGGAAGGGGAAGTCAAGAACACCTATGGAACCGGCTGTTTCCTGTTGATGAATACCGGCAGTAAACCGGTGTTCTCCAGCCAAGGGCTGGTGACCAGCGTCGGCTGGAAAATCGAAAATGAGGTCACCTATGTACTGGAAGGCAGCGTGTTTGTGGCGGGAGCCGCCGTGCAGTGGCTGCGCGACCAGCTGCAGATCATCCCGGATGCACCCAGCAGTGAAGAGAAGGCCAAAAGCGTCAAGGACAATGGCGGAGTGGTGGTTGTGCCGGCTTTCTCCGGACTGGGGGCCCCTTATTGGAAGCCCAATGTCACCGGCGGCATCTTTGGTTTGACCCGCGGCAGCGGCCGCGGGGAGATCACCCGGGCGACACTGGAGTCGCTGGCTTATCAGACCAACGATGTCATTTTGGCGATGAGCCGTGATACCGGCTTTGCCTTATCCTCCTTGAAGGTGGATGGCGGTGCCTGTAAGAATGACCTCTTGATGCAATGGCAGGCGGATGTATCCCAAACCCAGGTGCACCGGCCGGTGATTTCGGAAACCACCGCTCTGGGGGCTGCCTATCTGGCAGGCCTGGCGGTCGGCTATTGGAAAAATTCAGAAGAGATTGCCTCCCGCTGGCGAAGCGAAGTAGTCTTTGAACCCAAACAGAGTGCGAGCGAGATGAAAGTTCACTTGGAGCGCTGGGAAAAAGCGGTAAAAGCCGCCATGCTGTTTGGCGAATAAAGTAAAACGGATTGTTTAAAGAATTGTTTCAGGTTTTAAGAAGGGGGTTTTTTAACATGAACCACAAAGAGGACTATACCGACATCAATAGCAGAACCTGGGACCAGTGGGCCAACCGCAGCAGTCCCTACACCATCCCGGTGAGTCATGAAACCTATCTGCAGGCCTTGGCCGGGCAGTGGGAGATTTATCTGACCCCCTGCCTTCCGGTCCCCAAGACCTGGTTTGGAAATCTCAGGGGAAAAGAGGTTTTGGCTTTGGCCAGCGGCGGTGGCCAGCAGGTTCCGATTCTGGCGGCAGCCGGCGCAAAAGTGACCCTGGTGGATTATTCGGATGCCCAGCTGGAGGCGGATTTGATGGTGATGTCGCGGGAGAACTACCAGGCAAACATCATCAAAGCGGATATGTCAAAGCCATTGCCGTTTGAAAGCAATTTCTTCGACATGATTGTGCATCCGGTCGCCAATGTCTACATCGAGGATGTGCGCTCCCTTTGGCATGAGTGCTACCGGGTGCTCAAGAAGGAAGGCAGCATGCTGGCAGGGCTGGATAACGGTATCAATTTTCTGATTGATGAAGAAAAAGGTCTGCCGCTCACAGTAAGCAACAAGTTGCCTTATAATCCCTTGCAAGGGGATCCAGAGGAACTGCGCAGGATGATTGAACAGGGGGAGGGAATTCAGTTTTCCCACACCCTGGATGATCAGATTGGCGGTCAGCTCAAAGCCGGCTTTGTGCTGCTGGATTTGTATGAGGACCGCAACTTTGACGGACTCCTTAGGGAGTATGCCCCGCAGTACTTCTGCACACTGGCGAAAAAACCATGAAGAAGAACTATCTTTTTGCGGTTTTGAAAATCACTTTGTTCATGATCCTGATTGGCTTGGCGGATGCTCTTTTAGCTTCTGTTTTTAGCTTCGCTGGCTATACCGACACGCTTTCTGCCCTGTGTTTTCGGGTTACCTTGATTCTGGTCCTTCATATTGCCTTTGTACGTTATTTTATTCACCGGCATACCCTGGAAGAAGCATCGGTTGGCGCGATTTGTTCTTGGCTTTTGTTAAATGCCTTGATGATGGTGGTGTACCGGGTGGTTATATATTATCTGTTTGTTTTTACTAAATCGGATGTGCTTGGGATGTACCCGTATTTCTCGAGTTTTACCAACTTTGGCGGAGCCGACACCATCAGCACTCTGCTGCAGCTTTTCATGGGTAACAGGTCGCTCAGTTTTTTTACCATAATTATGCCTTTGGAGCTGATTTGTTACCCCATCGCCAGCTGGTTTCTTAAAAGACGCCATAACAATCAGCTGTACATGGGCGAATCCATGTAGAAAGCTGAAGCGATATAGTACAATAGGGATAAAGAGGTGGGAATGATGGCAAAAAAGGGTTTCCTGAATCAATTCGGGTTTGGCGTAAGCAGAGATATAGATGATGATGACAATGATACCGGCGTGGTTTTCAGAATTACCGTGGAATCAGATGATGAAGGTGACTTTGAAGGTGAGCTCTCTGATTTAATGGAGGAAGCCATTGTCGAATCCGGCATGAGCGCGGAGGAATTTGTTGAACGCTACCATATTGCGAAAATCGTGTTTCGTTTGAACTCGGACTATGTGGCACAGCTGGAAGAAGAGATAGAGGAAAAACAAGACGAAGACTATGATGAAGATGAGGACGGGGAAGACTATGATGAGGATGATGAGGATTGAAACTCATACCATCTGATCGTCTCACAAAAACCTTTGGTTGAAAGAGTGTTATTTTCACAATCATGAAATCACATTCCTCTGGCACTTTGCTTTTCATTGTCTTTTGCTTTTGGTAGAATGATGGCACAGGAGGATTCATGGCTCAAAAACAGGTACGCAGACTGACCCGAATCACAATGCTGTTGGCAATGGGGATTGTCGTTCACTACCTGGAATCCCTGATTCCACTGCCGGTTGCCCTGCCCGGTTTCAAACTGGGTCTGGCGAACATCTTCGGCATCCTGGCTTTACAGCTCTTTGGCATCAAGGAGATGCTGATGGTGGATTACTTAAGGGTCGCCTTGGTAGGCTTAGTAAGAGGTACGTTTCTGGCGATGCCATTCTGGCTGGCGCTGGGCGGGATTACCCTGAGCGTTCTGGCGGTCATCCTGGCCAAGGTTCTCTTTCGTCCCAGCATCACCATGCTGAGTGTCCTGGGTTCACTGTTTCATACTCTGGGACAGGTACTGACTGCCTGTCTTTTGTACAAAACCTGGGTACTGGCATTCCAGTTGCCGCTGTTGCTTCTCTTAGCCATTCCGACCGGCATTGCCACCGGAATTCTGGCTGCTCTGTCCTACACAAGAATCAGGAGGAATCTGCATGAGTAAATTTGATTACAAACCCACCGGCGTCTGCTCTTCCAAGTTCAGTTTTGATATTGAAGATGGTATAATAAAGGACGTCAACATCGAACAGGGTTGTCCGGGGAATTTGTTGGGGATCAAGGCCTTGATTCTTGACAAACCAGTTTCGGAAGTGATTGAAAAGTTCGAGGGGATTCCCTGCGGACGCAAGAGCACTTCCTGTCCCGATCAGATTGCGCGGGCACTCAAAGCCTACCAGGCGCAAAACGCATGAGACAAAAGGCCATTCGGCTTTTTTCTTTGGAGTAAAACATGACAAAAACAGGTTTACTGCTGAAGTGCTTAAAAGGATACAAACACAAGGTGGCCGGAATCGTAATCGTGACGGTCCTCTTTGTGTTTGTGAATCTGTTTATGCCCTTATTGTTTTCGTTTCTGGTCGACCAGGTGGTCAATGGAGAGCCCATTGAAAATGCGCTGGTAGCAAAGATTGTGGCATCCCTGGGCGGGATTGAAACCCTGCGTACCCACATGTACTATGGAGCGATCCTGGTGATGATGACCAGTGTGGTCATCTGCAGCTCCATTTTCCTTCGCGGCAAGTGGAACGGTGAGGTCTCGGAAACGTTGTCGCAAAGGCTGCGCGACCGTCTCTTTCACCATTTGACTCTTTTGCCATACGCCTATCATGTCCAGGCCAATACCGGGGATTTGATTCAACGCTGCACCAGCGATGTCGATACCGTCCGCCGGGTCTTCGCCGGACAGATCTCGGAATTCATCTATTCCCTGAGTACGCTGATCATGGCCATGACGATTCTCTTTCAAATCTACCCGCCTTTGGCCTTGGTTTCCATATCCCTTTTGCCCTTTGTCTTCCTTTTTTCCATCTGGTTTTTCATCCGCAATCAAAAAGCCTTTTTGATTGCCGATGAAGTGGAAGGGGAACTGGTGGATAACATCAACCAGAACATCGCCGCCATCCGCGTGGTCAAAGCCTTCAACCGGGAAGTCTATGAGGCAGAACAGTTTGACAAGCGCAACCGGAACAACCGCGACAAGTGGATGAACCTGATGCGCTACATCGGCTTCTATTGGGGCTTTTCCGATTTCATCTGCTATTCCTCGGTTTTGTTGGTGGTCGTGGTGGGCGTTGGCTATTGTGTAAGAGGCGACATCACCATCGGCAACCTCTTTGTCTTTATGACCTACCAAACCATGGTGACCTTCCCCATCCGCAACCTGGGCAGGCTGTTATCAGACCTGGGCAAGGTGCGGGTCTCCCTGGGCCGCCTTTTGGAAATCCTCAATGTTCCGGCCGAGGATATCTACCGTGGGGAAACACCCGAGCTGCGCGGTGACATCATCTTTGAAAATGTCTCCTTCCAATATGATGACGGCAACCAGGAAGTGCTGCGCGACCTCTCCTTTACCATTAAACAGGGGGAAACCATTGCCATCATGGGGCCGACCGGCTCGGGCAAGAGCTCCCTGGTCCATCTGTTGACCCGGCTTTATGACTACAACGCCGGCTCCATCCGCATCAACGGCACCGAGCTGCGCGATATCCAGAAACAATACCTGCGGCGCATGGTAGGCATTGTTTTGCAGGAACCGTTTTTGTTTTCCAAAACCATCTATGACAACATCCGCCTGTCCTCCCCCAATGCCCGGGAAGAAGATATTAAACGGGCTTCCAAGATCGCTTCCATCGATGAAGTGATTGTGGAGTTTGACGCCGGCTACCAGACCATGGTCGGGGAGCGGGGCGTCACTTTGTCCGGCGGTCAGAAGCAGCGCATCGCCATCGCCCGCACCGTCATCAATCAGACCCCAATCCTGATCTTTGATGATTCGCTTTCGGCGGTGGATACCGAGACGGATGCCAACATCCGCTCGGCCCTGCAGCAGTTAAACAAAAATACCACGACGATCATCATCACCCAGAGAATCACTTCCTCAGAGACGGCCGACCACATCCTGGTTTTGGATGAGGGCCGGATTTTGCAGGAAGGCAGCCACCAGCAATTAATCAGCCAAAAAGGCCTCTATCAGCGCATCTATCAGCTGCAGAGCCGCCTGGAAGGGGATAAGGCATGAGCGAGTTCGAAGAAAAAGAATACCAGAGCAACTCGCTGGACCGCGGGCTTTGGGCCAAAATCTTCCGGTTATTGGGAGAGCACAAGAAGCACTTGCTTCTGCTTTTGCTGTTTAATGTCATCGCCGGTCTGTTTGAGTCGACGATTCCCTTGCTGATGCGCCATGCCATCAACAATTTCACGGTCTCTTATATTCCCTCCGACCTCACCAACTTCGCGTTTCTGGTGCTCTTTGTCATCATCGTGCAGGCGGTCAACGTCTTTATCTTTTTGTGGCAGGCCGCGAAAGTTGAGATGAACTTCAACTACTCGGTGCGCAAAAAGACCTTCAACCATTTGCAGAATCTGTCGTTTTCCTATTATGACAAGACTTCATTGGGCTGGATTGTCGCCCGTTTGACCAGTGACATCGGCAGATTATCGGAGATCATCTCCTGGGGATTGATGGATATGATCTGGGGCCTGTCCCAGATGATCTTCACCGCCATCATCATGCTTTGGGTGGATTGGCGGCTGGCTTTGATTGTGTTGTTTGTAGTACCTTTAATCGCGGTGATTTCCTCCTGGTTTCAGGTTCGCATTCTCAAAAATTACCGGGATGTACGCAAGACCAACTCACAGATTACCGCTGCCTTTTCCGAGGGTATCAGCGGGGCGAAGACCATCAAGACGATGGTATTGGAGGACAATCAAAACCGCGAGTTCAACGATTTGACCACAACCATGCGCACCAAGAGTATCCGCGCGGCTTTACTGTCATCGATCTTTATGCCGATTGTGTTCTGCTTGAGCCATTTCGCTTCCGCCGGCTTGATTTGGTATGGCGGCGAGAAGGTGCTAAGCGGGGTCTTGGCTTTTGGGACCCTGATGATGTTTGTGCAATACTCCGGCAATTTCTTTGAGCCCCTGCGCCAAATCGCCCGCTTGATGGCGGAGATGCAGCTGGCCCAGGCCAGCGGTGAGCGCATCATGACGCTTTTGGAAGAGGAGCCGGCAATCGTCGACAGCCCCGAGGTCATCGCCAAATACGGCACGATTTTTGAGCCGAAGCCGCAGAACTACGAAGTCATTGACGGCAATGTTGAATTCAAGGACATTACCTTCTATTATAAAAAAGAGGAACCGATCCTGGAGCACTTCAACCTGAAGGTGAAATCCGGGCAAACCATCGCTTTGGTAGGGGAAACCGGTTCGGGCAAAAGCACAATCGTCAACCTGCTTTGCCGGTTCTACGAACCAATCAGCGGCGAGATTTTAATCGATGGTGTGGATTACCGTCAGCGCTCTTTAGGCTGGCTGCACAGCCAGCTGGGCTATGTCCTGCAGGCTCCGCATTTGTTCTCCGGCAGTATCCGCGACAACATCCGTTATGGTAAACTGGATGCAAGCGAAGAGGAAATTATCCACGCCGCCAAGCTGGTCAATGCCCACGACTTTGTCGAAAGTCTGGAAAAAGGGTATGATACTGATGTCGGGGAGGGCGGAAACCGCCTGTCCACCGGACAGAAGCAATTGATCTCCTTCGCCCGGGCCTTGATTCGAAAACCCACCATCTTTGTATTGGATGAGGCAACCTCCTCCATCGATACGGAGACGGAGAAGATTATCCAGGAAGCGATTGAGCGGGTGCTCAAGGGACACACCAGCTTCATCATCGCCCACCGGCTTTCCACGATTGTCAATGCGGACCGCATTCTGGTGATCCGCAAGGGCCAAATCGTCGAAGACGGTACCCACAAAGAACTTATGAAAAAACGGGATTACTACTTCCGTTTGTATACCAACCAGTACAATCAGGAGATGCAGCAGCGGATCCTGAATGAAAGAGGGGGCTTCAAAGATGAAACTCAAAATTGATGATTTGCGCAATAGTCAGGATGAGCTGAACCAGCGGATTTTTGCGCTTCATAACCGCAGCTATGATGACTCCATCAATGACCGTCTGCTGGCTTTGTTAACCGAGCTGGGGGAATTAGCAAATGAGACCCGCTGCTTCAAGTACTGGAGCGAGAAGGAGGCTTCCTCCACCAACAAGATTCTGGAGGAATACTCCGACGGTCTGCACTTTCTGATTTCGGCGGGAATTGATTTGGATGATGAGAGTGAGACCATTGAGTCCATCACCGAATTTCGGGACTTGACTGAGCAGTTTCTGACCACCTTTGAGGTCTTCTGCAACTTGACCAAGCACTATGATTTGGACCACTACCACAAAGCCTTTGCGAACTATCTTGGGCTGGCGGACATCCTCGGCTTTGAAGAGGAACAATTGCGCAAGCACTACCTGGCGAAAAACCGCAAAAACCATAAGAGACAGGACGAACACTACTAGAGAGGTACCGCTGTGAAAAAAATCGCACGGGGGGGCGCATATCTTTGTTTCTTGGCTGCTTTCGTGTTGTTTTTGTATTCCTTCCGCAATATTCTCAACCATAACTATCCGGTGACCATCATCAGCAGAACGCTGTTTACCTGCATTGTCTGCGTACTGGTCTTTATCGGCGGCGCGATTTTGTCGTTGTTTGAAAAACAGCTGGACCGGGTGAAGCAGGGGATTAAAGTCACGGTTATGGTGATTTTTGTCTACTATCTGTTTCAGATGATCCTGCTGCTGTTCTTTGATCCGCGCTACCGCAATGTGTCCCAGGAAGCGGGCATTCTGGACTTCTTTGAAGACCACAACAACCTGATTCCTTTTAAGACCATCCTGGAATTCTTCCGGGCATTCCGCAACGGGGTGATTACCAGGGAAAGAATGCTGATCAATGTCTTTGGCAACATCATCGCTTTTATCCCTTTGGGTTTACTGGCCCCGGTACTTTACAAACCGCTAAGAAAGTTCGCCTATTTTCTTTTGTCCACCATCTTTACCCTGTTTCTGGTGGAGACGATGCAGGTGGCCTTGCGGGTTGGCAGCTTTGATGTCGATGATCTGCTGTTGAACTTTATCGGGGTGCTGACCGGCTATCTGGTGATCCTGTTGATTTTGGGGGCTTTGAAGCTGGTGCTCTACCGGCTGCATCGCTGGACTTCGCTTTTGACCAGCAGTCCCGGGGTGGCGGCATTATGGCAGGGGGTTTTGGAAAGGTATGGAGAGGATGCCTCCAGCGACAGGTCGCTGGACTATCTGCTGTTATCCAAAAACAGCGAGGTACAAAGGCGGCTGGTGAGCTGGATTGCCGAGAAGGAAGAAGGCTGTTTGTTGGAGTGGAGTCATCCCACTCACAGCGACCTGCAGATCAGTGTTGACGACTGTCTTTTGGTTGGGGATGTGAGTGAGTCCCTGGTGGCCATCATTAAGATTACCGGCAGAAGAAACCTGCTGTTCGGGCAGTTGAAAACCAAGGATTTTCTCGATTGCGGCTATCAGGACCAGGATGATTTTCTGAGTCAGTTTTCCAATTATCAGAAAAAGAAATTCAAGGAAGACCGTCAGGTTACCCTGTTGGAATATGAACTTTTGACCAGCGGCTCGCCGCTATTGAAGGAGAACCGATGATCTCGTTGCCGCCGGAAGTACTAATGGCCAGCAAAAAGCTGGATGAAGCCGGATATGAGAATTATCTGGTGGGCGGTGCTTTGCGTGATGCGCTTTTAGGCAGAAAGACCAGGGACTATGACCTGGCGACCAGCGCCAAGCCCCAACAAGTGCGAAAACTCTTCAAGAAGCAGCCGCTTTCGCTCTCAGGCCAAAAGCATGGTACCGTTGCCATCTATTATCCAAACTTGCATATCGACATCACCACCTTCCGCACCGAAGGCAGTTACAGCGATTTCCGTCATCCGGATCAGGTCAACTATGTCACCGACATCAAGGAAGATCTGGCAAGAAGGGACTTCACCATCAATGCCATGGCCTATCACCCCCAGAAGGGATTATTGGATCCCTATGGCGGACAAAGTGATTTGGATCATAAAATCATCCGGGCTGTACGTGATCCGTTTACCCGCATGGGGGAGGATGCACTGCGCATTCTGCGCGGTCTGCGCTTTGCGGCAACGCTGTCCTTTGATATTGAACCGGATACCGCCAGGGCGATGCATGCTCAGGCAGAACTTTTGAGCAGGATTGCCAAAGAGCGGATAACCATGGAATTAGAGGGATTGTTTGCCCAAGAAGAGATTGCCCGCACGATTGCGGATTATCCGGATGTGTTTAGAACCCTGGTACCGGGTCTGGATTTCAGGGCTTTTGTAAGAAGCTGCGAATATCCCTGCGCTGAGCGTCTTTTGCGCTTTTTGTTATTGAGAACTTACAGTATATCAAAACAGAGTTTTTACCAGGCTTTCAAACTTTCCAAAAAAGATCAGAATACCCTGGAGCTCTGCTATACAAACCGCCATCGGCTGCTGCAAAAGGAGGCAACCTTACTGCAATGGCTCACCATTGATTTGCGGGATAAGCTTCCCTTGTTTTTTCATTACTGTCTGGCTGATGCTTCAAAAGGAGAATTTAGAACCATAAAAAGTGTCTGGAAATTTTATGAGGGTCTGGATAAAACAGACTGGGTGATTGACCTAAGTGATTTGGCCATCCGCGGTCAGGATTTGTTGGATCTGGGCTTACAGGGTGAAGAAATAGGACATTGTTTGATTGAGGCTTTCACTGCCGTGGTAAACGGGTACTGCGAAAACGAAAAGGAAAAACTGCTACAATATTTGAGTCCACAATACAAGTGAAAAAATAACCTGAGATAGTGTGCACAGGTTATTTTTTGCGTACTGTTATGGACTGTGCAGGCAATGGTATGGTTGAAATGTTTTATCAGACTCTATCACTCATGGAACTTTTAGCAGGTGTTAGAAAGCAGTGTGCAGGTGCTGCTGTAAGATAGACTTACGACGAAATCTATCAAAAAAAAGCACATTTCGTCGCAAGTCTTAAATTGAAAAGAATTCATAAAACTAATTAAAACGGCTTAAATACCAGAATATTGGAAGACTTGATTGACTGCGGTTTTATCCGTTTTTATGTTCCTTTTGGCAAAAAGAAGAAATGTGGATTATATCAGCTGTTTGATCCTTTCGTTTTGTTTAATCTGAATTTTGTTCAACAGGATATACAGGAGATTCATTTCTGGAGCAATTTCTATAGGACCCCCGCATATAACACCTGGAAGGGTTATGCATTTGAACTGCTTTGCTTGCATCATTTAGAGCAGATTAAAACAAAGCTTCAAATTAATGTCATTTTGACCAAAGTATGCAGTTGGCGCAGCACAAAAGGGAAAGGCGGCGCCCAGATAGATTTGGTGTTGGAACGCCGCGATGGTATTGTAAACTTGTGTGAATTGAAATACAGTTCCGATATTTTCGAGATTGACCAGGAATATGAAAAGAAGCTCCAGAATAAAATTGAATTGTTTTATCAGGAAACCAAAACCACCAATGCTTGCCATTTAACGATGATTACCACCTATGGAGTAAAACGCAATGAATATAGCGGGATAGTTCAGTCGGAAGTAATGATGGCGGATTTGTTTCGATTGTAATTGACTTACGCTATAAACAAATTTTTTTAGCAGGATTATTCTTGGTACTATTGTTATTCGATAGCTAAATCTATGTTAAAACGCATAGATTTAGCCACTTATAAAGTGTCTTCACAACGAAAGAAAGCGAATCACTTACTTAGTTGCTTTTTCATCTTTCTTGACAGTCGGCTCTACATCAATCGCAGGTTCCTTCTTCGCGCTTGACTTAGCTGCCGGCTTTTCATTCTTGGCTAAAAACGAACCGACGACTTCCTTGATATCCAGGCCCAAAGTCCGCTTGGAGATCTCGTTGATCTGCGAAATCTTGTCCACCCCGCCCTGAATCATCTGGGTGGTGGAGTCTCCGTACATTACAATGGAGCCGACATTGGAGATGGGGTCCGCCACCGCTTTGGCAATCTCCGGCAGGCGGGCGAAGTACATATCCAGAATCGCGGCACTTTCCATTTTCTTCTGGGCTTCAGCTTTGCGCTCCAGCGCTTCCGCCTCGGCAATCCCTTTGGCCTTAATCGCTTCCGCATCCGCAATTCCCTTGGCCCGGATTGCTTCGGCTTCCGCCACTGCCCGGATTTTAATCGCTTCCGCTTCCGCCTGGGCGTTTTGTTCAATGCGGTATTTCTCGGCATCCGCCTGTTTGCGGACAACGGCATCCAATTCCTTTTCTTTTAAAGCAACCTGCTTTTCCTTGAGCTCGAGCTCCTGCTCAGCTCTGGCCGTCCAGGCCCGGACTTCGGTTTCATTGACTGCTTTTTGTTGTTCATTGAATTGAATTTGATAGGCGGCATCGGCCTTGGCCTTTTCAATATCCGATTCTTTTTTATAGGTGGCCTGCTTCACAGCCAGGATTTTCTCCTGCTCCGCAATATTGGCATCCGCCAGGGCTCTCGCCTGGGCGCCTTCCTCATCGGCCTTGGCTTTGGCAATCTTGATATCGCGCTCACTGTCGGCCCGGGAGATCGCTGCGGTCTTTTGGATGGAGACCAGGTTATCGATACCCAGGTCGATGATGGCATTTTGGTTGTCATCAATGCTTTGGACGTTGAAGGAAACGATTTCCAGGCCCAAGCCGTTGATGTCATCCACAGCATTGCGGTGGATGTTCTCCGAGAACAGCTGCTTGTTGGTTACCAGCTCGGTCAGTTTCATCTGACCGGCGATTTCCCGCATGTTACCGGACAGTACCTCCTGCACATTGCGGCCCACTTCCGCCAGCGGCATATTGAGAAAGTGCTGGGCGGCGTATTGAATGAATTTGGGCTCCTTGGAGATCTTGACATTGGCGACGGCATCGACATTGACATTGATGTAGTCGGCGGTCGGAATGTCCTTAGCCTGGATATCCAGCTGAATGACTGCCAGATTGAGTTTGTCAATCCGCTCAAAGAAGGGAATCGCAAACCCGGCCCGGCCGATCAGGACCTTGGGCTGCTTACGCAGACCGGAGATGATCAAAGCCTTGTTGGGTGGAGCCTTGCGATAGGAAATCAACAGAATCAAAAGTAACAAAAATCCAATAAGAATCAACCAGAGCAACCACGGGTTTTCAAAGATGGACATAATCTTCTCCTTTTTGTTTGAAAGAAATTTGTGCTTTAAATCAAATTCATTATAGCATGACAAAATCCTGCTTTTTCCCTGATTTTAACCGCATCCCTTACCAAAGTGCACCGGTGTCAGCCAAAGCAATGGTCATGCTATAATGAAAGCGATGAAAAAAACTGAAATTCTGCTGTTTGCGGGTATTGTCGCTTTGGACCTGCTGACGAAAACCTATATCGAAACCCACATGACTATCGGACAGTCCATTGCCGTCATCGACGGCTTCTTTTATATCACCTTTGTGACCAATACCGGAGCCGCCTGGTCGATTCTGTCAGGGAATATGGATTTTCTGACTTTGGTCTCCCTGGCCGGAATGCTGATCCTTGGCTATCTGTACCTGAAAACCGACCCAGGCCAAAGGCTGGAACGCTATGCCTGGGTGGTACTTTTGGCCGGAACAGCCGGCAACTTCTATGACCGCCTGCGCTTCCACTATGTCCGTGACTTTCTGGATTTCTATCCCCTGGGCTATGACTTCCCGGTCTTCAATATCGCCGACAGTGCCCTGACCATCGGGGTCGGCTTACTGTTATTGACGATCTTCTTTGAAAGGAAGAAGATGCATGGCTGAGTTTGTGATTCAAGCCAGTGATGCCGGGGTGCGTCTGGACAAGTGGCTGGCAGCTAATATCGAGGAGCTCTCCCGCAGCCGCATCCAGCAGCTGATTGACCACAGCCATGTCCTGGTCAACGGCGAAACGGTCCGCTCCAACTATACAATCAAGGAAAACGATTTGATCTCCTTAACGGTCCCGCCGCGCAAGCTTTTGCAGGTCAAAGCCCAGCCGATGGACTTGGATATCATCTATGAAGACCGCGATATCATTGTTGTCAATAAACCAAGAGGCCTGGTCGTACATCCGGGCAGCGGGCATCAGGAAGACACTTTGGTGTCCGGCTTACTGGCGCATTGCGAGGATTTATCTGGCATCAACGGCATCTTGAGGCCAGGCATCGTGCACCGGATTGACAAGGACACCACCGGTTTACTGGTGGCAGCGAAAAACGACAAGGCGCACCATATCCTGGCCAACCAGCTGCGCAAACACGAAGTCTCGCGCGAATACCTGGCTTTGGTCAAGGGCAGAATCGACAGCGAAAAGGGGCGGATCGAAGCGCCAATCGGCCGCAGCTTGAGTGACCGCAAGAAAATGGCGGTCCATGACCACGCTTCCAAAGAGGCCATCACCCACTTCACGGTGGAAGAGCGCTTTGCGGACTATACCTTGGTGCGCTGTGTGCTGGAGACCGGCCGCACCCACCAGATTCGGGTTCATATGAATTTCATATCGCATCCGGTAGCCGGGGACAAGACCTATGGCGGTCAGTGCAGCTTTGCGCTGCCAGGACAACTGCTCCATGCCCAGGTTTTGACCCTGACCCATCCCCGTACTAAAGAGGTGATGCGCTTTGAAGCGCCGCTGCCCGCAGATTTTATGGCAGTGCTAAGTGATTTACGAAAGGCAGGCACACTATGAGCAGAGAAAGCAGAGTCTGGGCTTGGGAGCTGACAACCTTTTTCGCTGAGGATTTTGGCTATCGCCTCAACCGCGAAGCCAGCAGCGATGCCTGTCAGATTCTCACCCACTACAGTTCTACCTTCGCCAACCATCCCATCAAGATTATCAGCGAACCGGAAGAACTGACGAAGATAAACAGTGACAACCGCGATTTTATTACCATCTATGTCAATGAAACCCAGCCGGATTCTTTGCCAGAGGGCGTCGTGTATATGAAAGAAGGGGTCATCAGTGATCCATCGCTGGCGGATACCTACCGGGGCATCACCGAGGTTTTGACTCCGGTGCCAACCGTCGCGGAGGTCAGAACCTGGCAGAAACGGGTTAATGAGCGCCAGCGCAAAAGAAAAGTAAAGACCGGATTGCCGGCCTATCTGCAGTTTAAGTATGTGATACCGGGCATCTGTATTATCCTGTTTATCATTGCCACGATTCTGACACCCAAGGTTGGATTTGATTCGATTGCCGGCTTGCTGATAGGAGCCGACTATCCTGATTTGATTTACGGGAATTATGAATGGTGGCGTCTGATTACCTGCAACCTGGCCCATGTCAATCTCATGCACATTGCGATGAATCTTTTGGCCTGGTTCAATGTCATTGACTTGATGATTGTGCTCTATCCGGGAAGGCAGCTTTTGTTTCTGGCGCTCATCAGTGCTTTGGGTTCTTCTGCCCTGGTCCTGGTCGCAAACGACGTTGCTGTGATCACCTTAGGCCTCTCTGGTGTGCTTTTCGGTTTTATGGGCGCCTTGCTGGTCTTTGTCATCGAAGGCGGAAGCAGTATCAATCCAGCCTTCAGGGCTTCCCTGTTTCGAACCTTGATGATCAATGCTTTCATCAGTTTTCTGCCGAGAATCAGCATGCTGGGTCACTTGGGCGGTTTTGTCGGCGGGGTTGTGGGAGCCGTTTCCATCCGGATTTTGACCACCCAGCCCAAGCAGCGGCTGGTTGGTTTGGCATTGGTGTTTCTACTATTTTTCGGATATGGTGTCATTGGCAATGTCAAGGGAAAACCTGCCTCCAATCCTTATGTGGATGCCTATTATGTGCAATCATTGCGTTTGCTCGGGCTGGACTGGTATGCGGAGATCACCGCGAAAAATCTAAACAATTATCTCAATTATAATCCTTAGGAGGTTTTTTCATGAAACAAAATGTCATCAGCTGGGATCAGTACTTTATGGGCATTGCCCATCTTTCTGCCCTGCGCTCCAAAGATCCCAATACCAAGGTCGGGGCTTGCATTGTCAACCCGGACAAGCGCATTGTCGGCATCGGTTATAATGGTTTGCCCAGCGGTTGCGAGGATGATGAATTCCCCTGGCAAAGGGAAGGCAACCTGCTGGATACCAAGTATCCCTATGTCGTGCATGCTGAGCTCAATGCCATCTTAAACAGCACAACCTCCTTGAAGGGCTGCACTTTGTATGTCTCGCTTTTCCCCTGCAATGAGTGTGCGAAAGCCCTGATTCAGGCCGGGGTAAAGAAAATCTGCTATGAGAGTGACAAGTATGCGGATACCGAGATTGTCAAAGCCTCGAAACGCATGTTGAATGCTGCCGGTGTTGAACTGGTACAGCTGTCTGAGGCTATCGAAGTTTCCCTAAATATTAAAGCAGTTTAGCGGAGTTCGCAAAATGGAGCTTGGCCACCCGGTCGAGCTCTGATTGCGAGTACTGCTCTACAAAGGCCTTGGCGGCGCTGTCCACCTGGGCGCCTGCGCCTTTGGGGAAATGAAACTGATAGTGCTCGCTCATCGCTTCCAGCGCCTTCAAAAAGCCATAGCGGGCAATCAGTGAGGCGCAGGCAACCGCCGGGTACTTGGATTCGGCTTTGGTCTCAAAGTGAATCTTTGTAAAGGTTTCCCGGCTTTCACCAAGGTATTGGTAATAGCGCGCTTCTGGCGTGAACTGGTCGATGACGCAAAGCGGTGGCAGCGTGTATTTTTTCTGCAGGTTCAGGTAAGCCTGATTATGCAGCAGTGCTTTGATCTGGTTCATGTTGTGCTGCTTGTGCACCTGGTTGTATTTCTCGTTGGAGACAATCAGCAGGCTGTGGGGCAAGCGCTCCATCAGCACCGGGGCATTCTTGAGAATCAGGGCGTCGGTCAGGGTCTTGGAGTCCTGGACTGCCAGTCCTTCAAGCGCCTTGAGATCTTGGACAATGCATGCGCAGACACAGACCGGTCCGAAGTAGTCCCCGGTTCCAACCTCATCGCTGCCAGCCTGGGGAAAAGGGGAGACCGGCGCAAAGCGGGCGGAAGCTTCCGCTGCGTTTTTTCCCTGAAAGAGCGCCTTGTAATTATGGTAGAGGGAGATGGTGCAGCCCTCGGTTTTCGCAAAGAAGCGGATCGCCGGGGTCGGCGGCTGCTGCGCTTTGTTGCGGTAGATTTTTTCCAGGGTCAATGCCTGTTTTTGGCTTAATTGCAGGGTGATAGTGTTCATCTCTACCATAATATCACAAAGGATTAATCAAATTGATTTTGCGACCATTCTGGTTTATGATTAAACCGAGGTGAATCCATGTACATACCTGTCGAATTTGCCAACTATATCAACCTGTTTCTTATTGGTGTATTTCTGCTGTTTCTGATTTCCGGTTACCGCAAGGGTTTTCTGGTACAGCTGATCAACCTGCTGGGCTTGATCGTTGCCTTCTTTATGGCTTGGATGTTTTCATCCGCCTTCGGCAAGATGTTTGCCCTGGTGCCCAAGCATATGGCGCCCTTCCAGGAAACGATTCTGGCGGATTTATTCTATACCCAGGTGAATTCCATCGCCTGGTTTGTGGTTTTGTTTCTGGTGTTTCTGCTGATTGTATGGGTCATCAAGCTTTTGGCCAAAGGGGCTTCCAAGATCCCCATCATCGCGCAGGTCAACCGGATCTTGGGGATGCTGTTTTCGGTGGTGCACCTGGTGATTTTGTCCGCCGTTGCCATCTTTGTATTATCGACCCCGCTGTTTCTCAACGGCAAGGATATCATTGACCGTTCCTGGCTGGGGACGATTTCCAAGTATACGATTGAAGGGATTCAGTTTATTTCCAAGCCGCTGGAAGAATCGCGGCTGGTGCAGGAATTTATTGAGAACGGCGTCTCCCAGGCCAGTACCAAGGATGTATCCAATATGATGGAATGGCTCAAGGATAAAGGCGTCGACAGTCAAACAATCGAAGACTTCCTCAAAGAACTGGGTGGATAATCATGGCTTCGCTTGCGGAAGTTCTGGAGTTTGATTACGTCCAGAAAGAAATCGCTTCCTACTGCGCTTTTTCCTTAGGGAAACAGCGCATTTTTGACTTGGTCCCGGCTTTGTCCAAACTCTTGGCCAAAGACCGTCTGGCTAAGATGAATGAAGCTTTGAAGGTGGCGATTGCTTTGGGGGATATCCCGCTGGGCGGACTCAGCGACATCCGTAATGCCCTGATTCAAAGCCAGAAGGACCAGATTATCCGACCAAGTGATCTGTTGCAGATTGTAAGTCATGGCGAAGCCTGTGAGCGCGTCAAGGCTTTTTTTGCGCAGGAGATTGTGGAAGCCCCCTTATTATCTGACTACAGTGAAGCCCTGGTGCACAGCCCCGCCCTGAATCAGGCAATTCTGGCCGCGATTGAACCGGGCGGTGTCATCAAGGAAAATGCGACCCCGCTTTTAGCAAGCCTGCACCGTCAGGTGCGCCTGACTCAGGAGCGCATCAGCAGTGAAGCCCAGCGCTTTGTCAAAACCCATGCCAGTCAGCTCAGCGAAACCGTGACGGTCTTGCGCAATGACCGCCTGGTGGTTTTGGCCAAAGCCAGCGAGAAAAACAATATCAAGGGCTATTATCACGGGGCTTCCAGCTCCGGGGCCAGTGTCTATATCGAACCGGAGATTCTGGTGGAGCTCAATAATCAGCTGTCCGACTTCCTTTCCCAAATCGAAGCGGAAGAGGAACGGATTTTAAGAGAACTCAGCCAAAAGGTCAAGGAGGTGGCGGACCAGTATCTGGCCAACCTGGAGACCCTGGCGATTTTGGATGAATACAATGCCAAGGCCCAGTGGACCAAAGTCCGCGACGGGGTGGTGGCAGAGCTTAATGAAGAAGGCCGGCTGTACTTGAAAGCGGCCCGCCATCCCTTGATTGATTCCCAAAAGGTCGTGGCCAATACCTATCAAATCCAAAGACCCAAACGGATGATATTAATCACCGGACCCAATACCGGCGGCAAGACGGTCAGCCTCAAGGTCATCGGCTTGTTTGTCTATATGACCCTGTGCGGCTGCGGTATCTTGTGCGACGAAGCTGAGATTCCATTGGTGGAGGGCATCTATGCGGATCTGGGGGATGACCAGTCCATTGTCCAGTCCCTGTCCACCTACTCCGCCCATGTCAAAAAACTCACCCAGATTACCGCGATGGCCAAGCCGGATTCGCTGGTGCTTTTGGATGAGCTGGGCAGCGGGACCGACCCGAAAGAAGGGGAGAGCCTGGCGGTGGGGGTATTGGAATACCTGCGGCAATTGGGATGCCTGGTGGTGGTTACCACCCACTTCTCCGCTTTGAAAAATTATGGCAAAGCCCATGATGAAATCGCGATGGCGGCGGTCGGCTTTGATCTGACTGCGCTTTCGCCAACCTATCACATTCACCCGGATTCCACCGGGCTTTCCTATGGCCTGGAGATTGCCAGAAAGCTGGGTTTAAAAGCCGATATCCTAAAAACCGCCAATGCGGTCGCAGAAGCCCAAAAAACAAAGAGCGACCGGCTCTTGGAACAGCTGGAAAAAGAGCGCGAAATCCTCAAGGAAACCCAAGATGAGGCAAAGGCGCATCTTGAATCCATCAAAGAGCAGGAAACCTACCTTCAAAACCAGCGTGAGCTCTGGGAAGTCAAAAAAGAAAAAATCTTGCAGGAAGCCCAAAGCGAGGCCAACCGGATCAAAGAGGAAGCAAGTCAGGAAGCAGAGGAGCTGTTAAATAAGCTCAAGGCGAAAAACACCATCAAACCCCAGGAAATCGGGGAATTCAACCAGGAGATTGAAGGCCTTGCGAAAGCAGCAGAGACAGTACCGCTAGCCCACAGCTTTGCGGTCGGTGAGACTGTCCGGATAGCCGGCACCAGCCGGCAGGGGGTCATCACGGCGATTACCGGGGATAAGGCGCAGCTGGAAATCGGCTCCCTGTCAATCCATTCGCCCTTAGCAAAGCTGGAGTTTGTGCCCTCACCCAAAAAGCAGGCCAAAAAGATTCTGGGCGCGTCCTATTCGGTCAGTCGGCCACGGGTCAGCGCCGAGATCAATGTCATCGGCAAGACTGCCAGCGAGGCAATCCAGGAGGTCGGAAAGTATCTGGATGATGCTTTACTGGCCAACTTGGCCAGCGTGCGCGTCATCCATGGCTATGGGACCGGCACCCTGCGCAAGGCCATCTGGGCTTATCTGGACAAGTGCCCTTCGGTAAAGGACTACTATCCGGCCAGCAGCGGTGAAGGGGCAGGCGGCGCGACCATTGTCGCCCTGGGTAAGAAATCATGAATGACGCCCTGAAAGCAAAGCTCGCGGTTTTACCGCTGGAGCCGGGCTGCTACCTGATGAAGAATGCGGCCGGGGATGTCATCTATGTCGGCAAGGCCAAGAAACTGAAAAACCGGGTCAACCAGTACTTTGTGGGGGCCCATGACTATAAGGTTACCAAGATGGTCTCGCAGATTGAGGACTTTGAGATACTGATTACCCGCAGTGAGAAGGAAGCCCTGGTTTTGGAGATCAATCTGATCAAGCGCTTTCGTCCGCGCTTCAATATCATGTTTATGGATGACAAGTCCTATCCGTATCTGCGCTTAAACAAAAGCGGCTATCCCAAGCTGAGCGTCGCGCGGCTTGCCGGCAACCGGAAGAAAGACCGTCACAGCGTGTACTTCGGGCCCTATCCGGATGCAACGGCTGCCAGGGTGATGATGGAAACCCTCAACAAGCTGTTTCCTTTGCGCAAGTGCAAGGTCATGCCCAAGAAGGTCTGCCTGTACTATCATCTGGGCCAGTGCCTGGGACCCTGTGAGCACCGCATCGAGCCAAGTGTCTACGAGAGCTGGACAAGCGATATCCGCCGGGTGCTCAAGGGCGATGGCGGCGAGATGATCAAGAAACAGGAAGCGCTGATGGCCAAGGCCAGTGAAGAGCTGCGCTTTGAGGAAGCGGCGAAACATCACCAGGTGATTGAATCCTTGCGCCACATCATTGACAAGCAGCAGATTGAAGCAGGTAGTAAAAGTGACCTCGACATCTTCCAGTATTACCAGGCCAACGGCTATCTGGCCTTTCAGATTTTGATGGTGCGCAGCGGCACCCTGCTGGAGCGCTACTCTTCTTTAAACCCGCTTTATAGTGAGCCGCAGGAAGTCTTTGTTTCCCTGATTTTACAATACTATGAAAACCATCCGCTGCCGGATGAAATCCTTTTACCCAGGGATACGGAGATTGCGGACTTCCCGCAGGAGATTTTTGATTTGGTGCACTTTCCGCAAAGGGGCCGCAAGTATCAGCTTTTACAAATGGCAAAGCACAATGCGAAGAAGCATCTGGAGGAAAAGTTTCTGGTGGTGGAGCGTCTGGAGGAGAGCCAGCAGAGTGCCAATCAGCAGTTAAGTGACATCATTGGCAAAGAAGTGCATACCATCGAAGTCTATGACAACTCCCACACCGCCGGGGTGCTGCCGGTCAGCGGCATGGTGTTTTACCAGGACGGCAAGCCGGACAAGACCCAGTACCGCCATTACCAGCTGCACCAGGGCAACAACGATGTGGAATCGATGAAGGAGGTCCTCTACCGCCGCTACTTCCGGATTTTAAAGGAAGGCAGGATGCCGGCGGATCTGATACTGGTGGATGGCGGTTGGAATCAGATTGCGGCAGCCAAAGAGATCCTCGACCTGCTGGATTTTTCCACCCCGGTCTATGGCTTGGTCAAGGATGACCGCCACCGCACCGCCGATTTGATGAATGGCCAAGGGGAAAGGGTGGCTGTGGATCCGGAGAGTCCCTTGTTTTTCTTTCTGGTAAGAATGCAGGATGAGGTGCACCGCTTTGCGATCTCCTATCATAAAAACCTGCGCCAGAAGGCGCAGACCCGCTCGATTCTGGATGAAATTGAAGGGGTGGGGCCCACCCGCAAGAAGCAGCTTTTGCATCATTTCGGCTCGCTCAAGCAAATCAAAAATGCCAGTGTGGAAGCCTTGTCAGAGGTGGTTCCGGAAGCAGTTGCAAAAGAGATTGCCAAGACCTTGGCCAATCTGAAGGAAATCCAGGACTGAACCATGATATAATACTGTCCGGAAGGTGGAAAACTTGTGAATCGAAAACGACTGGGACTGGTGGCGGTAATGCTGATCATTTCGCTGGCAGCTCTGGTGTATCTGAATATCCATTACGATGTCCTGGCCCGCTATCCCTATCAGGAAATTACTGCAGAGCAGAAGGAATTGATTGTATCTAGATTGGACCAGCAGGGCATCGACTACATCATCGACCACGCCATTGAGCCTGGTCTGTTTTTACCTTTTATCTCCTATCCGTCCTTTTCCATCTACAACCTTGAATTCTACAACCCCATCCATGAGATCTTTCCCATCGATGATGTCGATTTGTTGTTAAGGGTCTGTAATCAGGCCAAAAACAAGGAGTGGACTGTGGATGAGCTGATTCTGTACCTGGAGGATTACCACTTTGATGAGCTGGAGTTCTACTTCTTATACCATGGGGATTTGCCGTTAATTCAAAAACCCACAGCCTTTGGCTTGACCCTGACCAGTGCCACCATTGCCAACTACAGCCCCAAGGATTTGACAGAGCTGAAATACCCGGACGATGAAGGCAGCTATCTGTCATTAAGGCAGCCGGTTGCGGCTGCCCTCGATGAGCTCTGTGCGGCTTTGGATGAAGAATTTAAGAGCAGCGGCTGCGGTCAGCTGGTCATCATTCAGGCTTATACCTCCTACCAGCAACTGTTGGTATCCGACAGCCGCAGCACCTACTTTCAAGCCGGGCAGTCGCCCTTCCAATTGGGTGATACCCTGTCCTTCACCTTCAAAAGCAAGAAAGAGGAAAAAACGGAATGGATGTTAAATAAGGGCAACGACTATGGCTTTATTGGCCTTTATGACCCAGAGGGAAACCTGGTGGGTCTGCGCTATACCGGCGTGGACAGCAGCGGTGCCACCCGGCCAAAGCGGGGACAGCTTTCATGAAACCGCTGGGCATCTTTGATTCCGGTTTGGGCGGAATGACCTTCGTCAGCCGGCTTATGGAAGAAGGGTATGGCAATTTCGTTTTTCTGGCGGACCAGAAAAACGTCCCTTATGGCTTGAAAAGCGAGGGTGAGCTCATTGAGCTGATGAGCCGCAACCTGTCCTGGTTTGAAAGCCAGGGAGTCGGGCAGGTTTTTCTGGCCTGCAATACCACCTCTGCTTTGATTGAAAAGTGGCGAAAGATGTTTGTCAATCTGAAAATCGATGGGGTGATTCACAGCACCCTTTCACAATTGGAGCGCCACCGTCCACAGGAAATCATCATCTACGCAACGGTTGCCACCATCCGCAGCGGGGTGTATGAGCGCTTGTTGAAAGAAGCGCATCCCAACATGAAAATACACAATGTGCCCAGCGTTTCGCTGGCTTCCGATATTGAAGCATTAAGCGGCAGAAAAGTGATCGGGGAAACCCTGAGACGGGATCTGGGTGAATTTGCGAATAGCGGCATTGGCGTGCTGTTAGCCTGTACCCACTATCCCTTAGTCAAGGACCAGGTAGTCGAGCTGGTTGGGGGCAAGACCTATGACTCGCTCTTTGACCTTTCCTTTCTGCGTAAATACTGCGAACCGGGCAAGCCTTACAGCTTAAATACCACTGCCGACCCGAAACACTTACAAGAAGTCAATCAACGGCTGTTTGGCTTTAATCAGCCGGTCAACAAGGTGAACCTATGAAGATCATTGTTGTCTCCGACAATCACGGCCGTTCCAAACCGCTGTCCACAATCATCTCTGCCCATCCCGACGCCGATGCCTACATCCATTGCGGGGATTCAGAGATGTCTTTGTCGGAACTGACACCTTTTGTTACGGTACAGGGCAATAACGACTACTATAACGAAGCACCCAAGATTGCGAAAATCAATTTGGGTGAGATCGTAATCCTGGTGACCCACGGCCACCGCCTGCCTTATGGCAACCGCAAGGAAGCCTTGGTGGACCTGGGAATCGCCGAAGGCTGCAACCTGGTCTGCTGGGGACACACCCATGTATTCGATGTTTACAAAAGTCGGGGTATTACCGTAGTCAATCCCGGGTCCCTCTACTATAACCGGGATGGTACCAGCCCCAGTTATGCGGTAATCCACTATGAAGATGGAGCCCTCAATGTGGAGCGGATCGATATGAAATTACCGGTAAAAACCACAAAAACTTTCAGATTCTTTTCAAAATAGCACCTTTCCTTTTCGTTGACTCACTTTCTGTAAGCCCTTATAATTAACTTAACAACGAAAGGAGTTTTAGGGTATGGGCAAATTTTTGGTTAAGAAAGTCAGAACTGGAATTCGATTTGATCTGGTTGCAAACAACCATGAAGTCATCGGCGTCAGTGAGGTTTATGAATCCAATGCAGCGCTGAAGAATGGCATTGAGAGCATTCGCAAGAACGCGCTGGAAGCGCAGGAGAAGATTGAAGATCAAACCCTGGGTGATGATTTCGAATCCTTCACGAATCCGAAATTCGAGATTTTTGTAGACAAGGGCGGCGAATTCCGTTTCAATCTGAAAGCCCGTAACGGAGAAATCATTCTGGCGGGTTCAGAAGGCTACACAACCAAAGCTGCTTGCAAGAAGGGCATTGCCAGTGTGATTCACAATGCTCCGGATGCGGAAGTAGAAGAAGTTTCAGAAGACGAAAAAAAAACTAAATCACTAAAGAAAAAGACCGTAAAAGTAACCGGTATGGCCTGTGATCACTGCAAGGCAGCCGTCCATGGTGCAGTCAGCGGACTGGAACATATTTACAATGTTGACGTGGATTTATTGTCCGGCATCGTAACATTTGAACATCCCGAAGAACTGGATTTGTTGGCGAAAGTTGTCGAGGCGATCATCGACGCCGGCTACGAAGTAGCAGAGTAAAGAATCAAAAAGAGGCAAAGGGTGAACCCAGAGCCTCTTTTTTTAATGCCGCAATCATCAAAAAGGATTGAAAAACACAGTCGATTTTGATACGATAAAACAGCACTTGAGCGATGCCCACGTAGCTCAGTTGGATAGAGCATGCGCCTTCTAAGCGTACGGTCGAAGGTTCGAATCCCTCCGTGGGTGCCAGAACATCTACCATCTATTGATAAAAGAAGTTTTATCGGCAGACGGTTCACATAGCCCGGAAGTACTTGAAACAAGCCGCTTTCGGGCTTTTTTTACCTGTATGAATAGTGGTCAGCAGCAATGAAAGAGAGAACGCAGAGCATCAATGGGTCAATGAAGCCTTGGACTGTAATTCGTGTTTCTATGCATAGAAATTTCATTGGAGTTTGACAAGCATAGAGGAACTTGATAAGGTAGCTTTGAAGATAATCTCTATACCAATGAAAGATCTGGGGTAAAGAATTCTAGACGCGGTACTCAAAAGCGTTTAGCAAAGATACATCATTGCGCTTCGCATTTGAATGCGTCAGTGAATCGTGCAGTTGGAAGTCAAATTATACAAAAGGGAGGTATCCATATGAGGGAACTGAAAGGTTTCAAAATGTTTGCATTGGTTTTGGGTCATATTGGGGTTCTGGGCTTGCTTGCGACATTGTCGAACTACCTGCTGATCTTCTTTGCCCCGACACCGGACACAGGCTTGCCGCTGCTTTTGCCTATTGGCGTTATCGGCATTATCCAAGGTGTGAGTTTTGCGTTCGATGGCTTAATAGACACCTGGATTGCGTCAATCAGCGACAATAACAAAAATCCGAAAGGGCGCAGGATACCGCTGATGCGCCTTGCCATGCTGCCGGCGGCAGCCTTTTGCGCACTCATCTTTTTTGTCCCGCTGCGCCAGCAGAGTGCCATCAATGCCGTCTGGGTCGCGGTTATGCTGCTGCTCTATTGCCTGAGCCGCTCGTTCTACGATGTGAATGTACAGGCTATCATACCGGAGATTATCCAAAATCCCAACCGACGGATGAAATACTATTCGCTGCTTGCCGTTGTGCGGACCTTGTTTACGCTTCTTATCAGTTCGGTTCCGGCTATGGTGCATTCGCTGCGCGACGGCGGTATGGACGCGCTGTATGCGTGGCGTGTGGCAATCAGCCTTTTCCCGTTTGTGGGTTTAATCCTGATGGCGATTCCGACATTCGTCATCAAGGAAAATGAGTACATTAATCCTGAAAACTACACGCACACCGAAAAAGTCAGCATGATCCAGAGCATAACATCAGCGCTGAAAATACGGGATTTCTCGATATACATCGTCGGTGTCCTATTCTACACAATCGCTTCAGGGATGTACAACGCGTCCCTGCTGTATGTGATTGAATTGGTTCTCGGCCTCAAGCAGTCGATGATGCTGGCGGTCATCATCGTCCTTACCTTTGTGTCTTTCGGGCTCTATCCGCTGATTGTATGGCTGTCGAAACGGTTTCTGAAAAAGAATCTGACACTGGTGGCCATCTCACTGTGCGCCCTTGCGGTTTTGATCACTCTGTTCTCCGCGCCAATCAGCAACTTTCTGGGCAGCACGCCAATCGGCGAAAACTCTTTCTGGACGAAAATTGCCGGGCCCGAAGCGACCATTGGCAGTATTATCACACTCTTTATCATTGGCTTTGTCTTCGCGTATCCGATGGCAAACAGCAATATCGTAGCGGCGTCCCTGTTCGCGGATTTTGCCCAGTATGACAGCATCCAAACCGGGCGCAGCCGTTCCGGGATGTTCATGGCGGTGCAGAGCATCGCAAACATGATTCCCGGGTCGCTGGTCCCGGCGCTTGTCAGCCTGCTGATCTATATCGGCAGCCATGACCAGATGCCGACCGTCCAGGGAATCAGGGCAGTGCTGATCGTCTCGCTTGTCGCATGTATCCCGTCTTTCCTGTTTTACGCATCTTTCAATGAAAAAGAGATGAGGCGTGTCAATGTGGCTGCGCATCAAAAGGAAATGGTTCAGGGGAGGGATTGAAGATGATTTGGCTTACGGTAATCTTCTGGGTCATTGCGGCTGCTGTTTTGCTCTATCTGGCTTTGAGTATCTTCCTTGGCTTTTTGTACCCGTCGCTTTTATTGCACCCGAAAGAAGGAAAGAGCAAGCTTACCTACGAGCAAGTTCGAAATCAACAGAGCGCCGCGGGAGCAGTTGATTACAACGCTTACGACAAGCTGCCCAAGGAAGCTTTTACGCTTGCCTGCGATGGCGCAGAGCTTGCCTGCGAATATATCCCCGCGACTCTCACACTCAGCCAAGGCAGTCGAAAAAAATGCATTATCCGCATCCATGGCTTTTCCCAAAACAAACTCATGTCTGTCAGGTTCATCAAAGCCTTTATGGATATCGGCTATGCTGCCGTCATCTATGACCAAAGGTGCTTTGGCAAAAGCACCGGGGATGCCTGCACCATGGGGCTTAGGGAAAGCCATGACCTGAGGGCGGTTATAGACTTTGTGAAGAAACGCTTGGGCGATGACACAATCATCGGGGTTCATGGCGAATCCATGGGTTCCATGACCGCATTGCTCGCCCTTGGGATTGATGCGCGCATTGATTTTGTTGTGAGCGATTGCGGGCTGTCCGACTTTTACCAAGGTACGGGCTACATGATACGCAATATGACCCATATAAGCTCTTTTCCGGCTTTGCAGCTGACTTACCTGCAAATGAAACGGCACAACGTTGATATCAAGGAGATACGGCCGATCGACCAGGTGGCAAAGACAGACAAGCCCATCCTGTTCTTGCATGGAACAGCAGACCGAACCGTTTCCTATAGCATGAGTGTAGAGATGTTTAATGTGTGCAAAAACCCCAAGTCGAGGCTGGAGCTGTTTGCAGGCAGCGACCATGGCAGATGCCACTCAGACGACCCCGTCAGGTATGAGAAAATCGTGCAGGAGTTCGTCCGTGCGGTCGAGAATTCCTAGTAAAGACACCAAATAAAGGATTGAAGCCTGCTTCTACTTTTTGCTTTAATAGCTGTTTTTCTTTGTTTTTTCACAAAAAAATCAGGTTTATGGTGCCGTTAATTGATTGCCTCTGGGGTCAGAAATGATAAGATGTAGGCAGAAGGAGAAAGAGTCATCCGGAGAAGAGGATGCGGATGACCAAGAAAAACATGGCCAAAAAATTCAACGTTGGCGACAGTGTAGTCGTGACCGGCTACGGAACCGCTGACAGCTATGGCGGCGGTGCCAAGACGAAAGCGTATGAGAATCATACGATGAAGGTCATCATCGTCAAGGACGATGACCGTCCCCGTCCCTATGCCCTCAACCGCAACAACGAAGATAGCGGGGTCACCGGCTGGTTTCGGGAAGAAGACCTGAGTGCGGTTGCGACTGCCACAACCGCAGCATCTGGCGGCACTGCAGCAGCATCGACCGTGAGACTGCTGAGTGCGGAAGAGCGCGAAGCCCGGCGGGCGGAACTGGCAAAGGCTGCTGAGGAAGCCAAGGAAAAGGAAACTGAGGAAAAGGTCGAATCAGCTGCCAAAACGGTAACTGATGCGATTAGCAAACTGTTAGGAAAATCTTGACGTCCTCCCCACGGCTTAAGCCTGGGGATTCCTACCGCCGCTAATGCGGCCTCGGTGGGTTCCTGCTTCATCTGGCAGTCCTATGACCTCGCCATCCGACAGGCAATTTAGCGTT
>JAISTR010000033.1 GCA_031272515.1 Erysipelotrichaceae bacterium
AGCGACCGACGGCCCCCATGGGGGACGGTAACGTAGATTTGGTAGTGACCGTCTTCAGCGTGTTTCGTTAAAGCGACCGACGGCCCCCATGGGGGACGGTAACTCAAGTACAGTATCGATACTGTTGCTTTCCTCTAAGTTAAAGCGACCGACGGCCCCCATGGGGGACGGTAACTCAATGATTGTAGTCATGGATTGCCCGTTTTCGGTTAAGGCGACCGACGGCCCCCATGGGGGACGGTAACTCAGGTTCTGTTTCAGGCTCAGGCTCAGGTTCTAGTTAAGGCGACCGATAACCCCTTAGGGGGACGAGTAACTTGATGTAATAGTCCAACAACGCGACCATGCACGATTAAGGCAACCTACAACCCCTTTGGGGGACGGAAAATTAGCCTGCACTTCCCAGTCGAGGAAGTAACGGTTTAGGTGATCAACAACCCCCTAGGGGACTGTAATGCGTAGCAGACCGCGTCAGAGATTCTGTACTGTGTTAAGATGACCGACAGCCCCTCAGGGGGACAACAGACTTAAAGAAATCTATTTTGTATTACGCATTGTTGAAAAGTTCTCTCCAGCGATTGACTCACATCAGTCTTCTTGAAGAGAACTTTTCTTTTAATCTATGAGATAATATAAAAAAAGGGGCTATAACAAATATGACAAATATTCTCTTCTCTCCGGTAGGAAGAACTGATCCAATTAAGAACCATCGAGATGGTCCGATGCTGCATTGCGTAAGACAGATAAAACCAGACAAAGTTTATCTGTTTCTGACAAAAGAGATGATTACAAGAGAAGAACAAACCAATGTCTTTAAAAAATCTATCCTGCATGTAAAACCTGACTGTGAAATCGAAGAAATCAAAAGACCCAACATTGGTGACCCGAGTGATGAATCGTTGTTTTATTCTGAGTATTTAGCCTGTTTACAAGAAATTATCAACGATTATCCTGATGACAAAATCCATGTCAATACCACCAGCGGCACACCGCAGATGATTGTAGCTTTGCAATTGTGCTTGATTACCTTGGAAGACAGTAATATTGAAGCATTGCAGATTAAATGGGATGAACCAAAAGTTACAAAAGAAGAATTAATAGATACAGGAATTCTCATCAAAGAAAATAAAGACAACACCGAAACCAAAAACCGTCTGCATACTTTGAAGCTTAAGGATATCAAGAAAGTCTTTCTTGAGCAGCAGCTCATTCAAATGATTGACTGGTATGATTACCTGGCGGCGTTCAAACTAATAGAAGCACATCTGGATTTAATTGAAGAAAAAGCCAGATTGCTGATTGAACATGCTTACTACCGTTCTTTGCCGGATGAGGAAGAGGCAAAACGGACTGCCAGAGAATTGGGTTTATATCAAGAACTGTACACGGATGCTGACGGGGAAGTATCCTCCATCATCGAATACTTCCTGTTGACGAAACTGAAATGCAAACGCAAGGAGCTGCCGGATTTCTTTATCCGTATCAAACCACTGGCAGAAGAAATCGGCAGATATCTGTTCTTTAAAATAGAACCAGAATGGAAAAAACTGATTCGCCAGAAAGAACACCTGCCAAATGCCTATTTTTTAAGAAAGACACAAACACAGGAAATGCAATGGTTGCTGCCAATCATCGAAAGCGGACTTAGTGGCAGGAAATATAATTTCGGCCATGAAATCAATTTGAGAGTCTGGTGTTGTTTACTCAATGCATATCGGGATAAATATAAAGAGTATTCCTTTGAACAGAAAAATAGTATCCAAAACCCATTTCTGAGAAATCTTGCAATCAAAGGCATAAAAATTCTTGGTTTGATTGATAAATTAAGTGATGTCCGCAATCAGGCAGCGCATCAATTGACTCCAATCACATATAAGTCCCTTTATGAATCAAAGATTTTAACCAAAGGCGAAACTCCAGATAAAATCTGCAAAAGTCTTGAAGAACTGTTTCTTCAATATTTTCAGGATCAGGACGCTACAATATCCGAAATTCTGGATGTTTACAACACCCTCAACACTCTAATCAAAGCAGAGTTCAAAGCCACCAAAGCCTAAATTCCCTGATTTTGCCTTTTTCCCCAAACTTAACATTTGCGCAAACGCTTACAGATACGTTATGATATAAATAACGGATATCAACAAGTGTGAAAGGGGGAATGACGCATGATTGCGACAGTTGCTGAGCGTTTGCTCAACCGGAGGCTGCGCCGCAAAGACGGATACAGGGAAAAGGAAGTCGCAGCTGCGGAAACCAGACTGGGTTTTCCCTTGCCCACAGCCTTGCGCCAGCTCTATCTTTTAATCGGCAGGGTCAATGTCCTGGTGGACTCCTTCCAGCACTTTTTTTCCCTGGATCAATTGACTGTCATCGGTGACAAGCTTTGTTTTCTTCAAGAGAATCAAACGGTCTGCTACTGGAGCTGTGATTTGGGGGAAGAGAATCCCTTAATCTATCAAACGGAATGGCAAGAGGGGGAAGGGCAATCCCGCACTCCCAAGGATACCCATATTCAAGAAGCCAATGAAATCCGCATGACGGAATTTCTGGATATCATCCTGTATTACCAAATGGCACAAATCGGCTATCAATATGCCGGTGACTGTGATTCCTTTGACACGCAGAAAACCCTGTCACCCGACTGGAATAAAGTCGTCGATCACAATGGCTTAGTGATCTGGTGGCGGGATGACTGTCTGATTTGGTATCTCACCGACCCGGACGGGAGTGTCGTGGATGATGACCTGTTTTTGTCCACCCGCACCCGCAAAGCTTTTAATCAGGCAGCCAGGGAGTATGGTTTTTATGAATTCTGAGATTTTGGAAAATATCTATCATACCGAAAAATATCAAACCTATCGCATGCAGTATTCCCTCAACAATCCTGACTTCACAAGGATTAAGCAGACACCAGAGCGTCTGGATTTGGGTGATGGGTATTACGGTTTGCGCAACAGTTATGAATGCCAAAATATCTCCTATCACTGGTCAAACAGCCAAACTGTCATTTTTGATAAGGGCGACAAAGAAGTATACCGTTATGAAAACATCAACAGCGAAGCGGAGTTTCTGACTCTCATCCATCATAAAAACCAACATGATTACCTGCTGTTTCGCGTCGACCTGTATGGCTATGGGGTTTTTGATTTGGTTGACAATTCAGAGTTTATTTTTGTACCAGAGGGCGAGACCTTCATCTTAACTGACCCCCGCTACAATCCAATCAACAATATCCTGGCAGTCGGCGGTTGCTATTGGGCCTGTCCTGGTTCGGTGATCCTCTTGGATTTCACCCAACCGCTAGTACCGCATCCTTACAAGGATGTGATGGATTACATCAATGGGGGATATGACAGCTATGACGGCATCAAGTCGTTTTTCTGGCAAGGTACGGATTTGATTGCAGTACCGTATGAACTAACTGATATCCCGAAAAAACAGACCAATGAAAAAGGGGAATTATGCATTATAGAGGATGAGTATCTATCCTGGCTTTCATCAAAACCTTGAATTTGGATTTTTGTTTTGTTATCACTAGCGGCGTAAAACCCCTGCCTTTAGGCATGGGGATATAAGTTGCACCAGCAAAACAACTACAGCTGTTCTTCTTTTCTAAAGGTACAACAGTTTTGTTTTTTAAGGATGAGCAAAGAATATGCGTATTTGTTCTTGAAATAAAACAGAAATTTCGATATTATATGGATATAGTCCGGGGGACGCCCGGAACGATAAATTGCCTGTCGGATGGCGAGGTCATGGGACTGCCAGGTGAAGCAGGAACCCTCCGAGGCCGCGATAGCGGCGGTAGGAATCCCCCGGCTTCAGCCGGCGGGAGGACGTCAAAGTAGAAACACAACCACAAAGCGGGGAATAAAGCCTGAGTTTCGGAAACCAGAGAATTCCGGGTTGGTGAAACGGAATCAAGAATTCAGGAACGGTCCTCCCCAAGTGGGTCTTCTGAATCCAGTAGGAAGGTCCGTCGGCGGCGTTAACGCAAGAGTTGGACTAACAAACCAAGAAGCAAGGTGGTACCACGCAGAAGCGTCCTTTGGGGGCGTTTTTATTTGGAGGCAAGTATGAAAGAGCTCAACACAAAGTATGAACACAAAAAAATTGAAGCAGGCAAGTATCAGCAGTGGCTGGATGCCGGGTATTTCAAAGCCGGGATTCATCCCGACCGGATACCCTTTACCCTGGTTATCCCGCCTCCCAATGTCACCGGGGCTTTGCATCTGGGCCACGCTTTGGACAATACCCTGGAGGATATGGTCTGCCGCTATAAAAGACTCAGGGGCTATGATGTGCTCTGGGTGCCCGGCATGGACCATGCCGGTATCGCCACCCAGGCAAAAGTCGATGCCTTATTGAAAGAGCAGGGGATTTCCCGCTTTGACATCGGCCGGGAAGCTTTCTTGGAGCATGCCTGGGCCTGGAAGCACGAGTATGCCCAGAGGATTCGGGAGCAGTGGGCGAAGCTGGGCCTTTCGGTGGATTATACCAGAGAGCGCTTTACCCTGGATGAAGGCTTGAATGAAGCGGTGCGCAAGGTCTTTGTGGATCTGTACAATGAGGGTTTGATCTATCAGGGCGAGCGCATCATCAACTGGGATGTCCAGGCCAAGACGGCATTGTCCAATATTGAGGTGATCCACAAGGAAATTGAAGGGTCCTTCTACTATTTCCGCTATCCGGTAGTAGGTGAAGACCGGCAGCTTTTGGTTGCCACCACCCGCCCGGAAACCATGTTCGGGGATGTGTGTGTGGTGGTGAATCCAAACGACGAACGCTATCAGGATTTGATTGGCAAATATGTAATCAACCCCGCCAATGACCAGCCTTTGGTGGTCATTGCCGATGAATATGTGGAACTGGGCTTTGGCACCGGGGCAATGAAGTGCACCCCGGCCCATGACCCCAATGACTTTGCCCTGGCGGAAAAGCATCATCTGGATAAAATTCTATGCATGCATCCGGATGGCACGATGAATGAAATCTGCGGCAAGTATGAAGGCATGGACCGCTTTGCGTGCCGCGAAGCCTTGGTAGAGGACATCAAAGCCAAAGGCCTATGCGAGAAAATCGAAAAGCATGTGCATCCGGTGGGACACAGCGAACGCACGGATACCATCATCGAGCCCTATCTTTCGAAGCAGTGGTTTGTGAAGATGAAGCCTTTGGCCCAGGATGTTTTGGACCATCAGGCAGATCCAAAGAGTAAAATTGATTTCTTCCCGTCCCGCTTTGAGCATATCTTTGCCCAGTGGCTGGAAAACATTGAGGACTGGTGTATTTCCAGGCAGCTGTGGTGGGGACACCGCATCCCGGCCTGGTATCATAAGCAAACCGGCGAGATTTATGTGGGGATGGATGAACCGAAGGATATTGAAAACTACATCCAGGATGAAGATGTCCTGGATACCTGGTTTTCCAGTGCCTTATGGCCCTTTACCACTTTGGGCTGGCCAGAGAAAACCGCCGACTACCAACGCTACTATCCTACCGATACGATGGTGACCGGTTACGATATCATCTTCTTCTGGGTGGCAAGGATGGCCTTTCAGGCCAGGCACTTCACCAAGGACCGGCCTTTCAAGGAAGTATTGATTCACGGCTTGATAAGGGATGAGAAGGGCAGAAAGATGTCCAAATCGCTGGGTAACGGGGTCGATCCCTTGGATGTGATTGACAAGTATGGGGTGGATGCACTGCGCTTCTTTATCACCACCAATTCCACACCCGGTCAGGATATGCGCTACATCGAGGAGAAGGTCGAGGCAGCCTGGAACTTCCTCAACAAGATCTTCAATGCCGCAAGGTTTGTCTTAATCAACCTGCCCAAGGATTTCAAGCCATTACCCATCAGCAATCTGAAACTGGCAAAGGCAGACAAGTGGATCTTATACCGCTTCAATGAAATGCTGGCCAACATCACCCCCAACCTCGACAAGTACGAGTTTGCCCTGGCGGGCAATGCCGTCAAGCAGTTTGTGTGGGATGAGTTCTGCAGCTGGTACATCGATTTATCCAAGGCGACTTTATATGGAAAGGATGAGGAGGCCAAGGCGGTGACCTGCTCTGTGCTCTATACCCTGCTTAAGGACATCGTCAAGATCCTGCATCCCTATGTGCCCTTTATCACCGAGGAGATTTGGTCTTGTCTGCCAGAGACGGACGGAGCCTGCTGCATCAGCAGCTGGCCGGTGTCTTATCCGGATACCTCCAAAAAAGAAGCGGATCAGATGGACCGGATGATTTCCCTGATTACTACCCTTCGGGAAATCAAGGTGGACTACAACCTGAAGCCGGGATCGGCTTTATCCGGCTATGTGAGTGATGAGAATGACCGGATGATTCCCTTTGACCATGAGGAAACCCTGATACTGGAGCGTATGAGCAAGCTTTCCCTGCTTTCAAATAAGCCACAAGGGGAACCGATTGTCCGGGTAATCCTGGGCGGCTTTATCGTGATTCCGGCAGATGAGCTGGTGGACTTAAAGCAGGAGAGGGCAAAACTGAACGAGCAGAAAGAGGCTTTGGAGAAAGAGCTGAAACGCTCTGAAGCGATGCTCAACAACCAGAGCTTCCTGAGTAAAGCACCTGAGGCGAAGATTGCCGAAGAGAAAGAAAAGGCAGAGACCTATAAGCAGCAGTATGCACTGGTACTGGAGCAGATAGAGAAACTTGGATGAAACAAAAGGCGGAATTCCCGCCTTTTTTCCTGTTTTGTTTTACGAATGTTAAATGGGCATTTCTGTCTTTTGTTTTTCGTGTCTATGCTAAAATGAAACCAACAAACGAAAGCGGGGAATTCTATCATGAGCAATGAAACCTTAAAGACAATTTCTGATCGCCGCAGCAACCGTTCCTACAAGCCAGAGCAAATCACCAAAGATGAGCTGGACGCCTTATTGAAAGCCGCGGTTGAGGCACCCAGTGCCCGCAATGCCCAGCCCTGGTTCTTCTCGGTTGTGCAGGATGTTGCACTGTTGGATGAGATCAATGAAGACATCGCGATGAATACCCAAAAAGAGAAGAGGGATGTATTCTATGGGGCACCAACGGTCATTTTCATCAGTGGGGATGACACCAACCGCTGGGCTGCCCTGGACAGCGGTATTGCCGTAGAAAACATCGCCCTGGCTGCCACTTCACTGGGCTTGGGCAGCGTCATTCTCGGTTATCCCGACCACTCCCTCTTGGGGCCAAAGAAGGACTACTTCGCCAAGAAGCTGAAGTTTCCAGAGGGGACATCCTTCACCATTGCCATCGCCGTTGGCTATGCCAAAGACACCAAGGCTGCCCATGAGGTAAAGGGAGAAAAAATCGCATATGTAAAATGAAGGGGGTTGAAGTAACCCCTTTTTTGATTAATCTTGATATTTCTTGTTCTTCCCACCTTCAATCCCGAAGGGCAACACCAATGCATCATGACAGCAGGATGCAGCCACCAAACCCTTTCAAGATCTCCCTGCTCAGCTTCCTTCATATATTCACATACGACACGAGAGACCTGTCCAAAGAGATTTAATTGGCGTTGACAAGCCAAGAGGAACTTGATAAGGTAGCCTTAAGGGGGAACTCTACACCCATGAAAACGCAGAGGTGGAGAACCCAGGACGAGGTATTCTAAAAGCGTTTCGCAAAGTAACACTGTTGCACTTCGCAG
>JAISTR010000007.1 GCA_031272515.1 Erysipelotrichaceae bacterium
TGACCATGATAACCGGCGGGAAAGCTTTCAGTTTAGCTTTTTCCGTGTAAATCACGGAGACCAGCGGGTCATCATAGGTGGTCTTGCCCTGAATGTACAGGCTGTCTTTTTCACTGACTTTACTGGCACCTTTGATGCGCTCAATGCGGCTGTGCGCAAATTCCTTTTGTTCCTCAATAATCGGGTAGGCATCATAGGACCAGTGATAGCGCGTCTGCTTGCGGTAGTCAGTAGAATCCACTGCCGGATAAATCAAGAAGGCTTTTTGGATGATGTGGTTTTCATCCAGCAGTAAACAAGCATTGGTAAGGCCGCCCCCGGCACTGTCTCCTGCGACCATAAGCCGCTTTGCATCAATACCAAGCTCTTGATGATTCTCATAGACCCAGCGCACGGTTGCCCATGCGTCCTCAACTGGTCCGGGAAAGGGACACTCCGGTGCCAGCCGGTATTCCGGAAAGACCACCAGCGCCTGTGCTTTTTCTGCCACCAGTTTCATCTGCTGCAGATATAAGCTCATATTGCCAGCGGTATAACCACCGCCATGCAGGTAAACCATGACTGGTAGTAAGCCAGTAGCGTTAGCCGGGCGAATCAGAAAGACATCGATCTTATGGTCGCCATTGACATCAATCAAACGCTCATTCACTTCGATTACGTGAGTCGTCAGATCATAGGAGACCTTGTCCGGACGGTAGCGTTCATTGGAGAGCCGGAAGCCGCCATGCGCCCGCACCGCAAACATCAATTTCTTCTGTTTGACAATCTCCAAGATCCGGGGATCAAGCACATGTTCGCGTGAGTCATCCGGTATCGGTTTTAACTCCAGCACAAAACCGTCGTCATCTGTATGTTTCTTGCCAGCGCTGATTTTTTCAATCAGCGCTGGATCGTATTTGCGTTTCTCCATCAGGCTTCAGCGGTAATCGCATGGTGCACGCCATCATGGGAGACCTTGCGGTAGTCCTTGCTGTTTAGCAGGGCGACGATGATGGTATCATCGATATTCTTGCTGGCGAAGAACTCGCGGTTGATGGTGGCGATGGTCTCGCCGGACTTCACCGATTGTCCAACACTGACCCCTACAGAAACAGCCTCACCATCGATATTGACGGAGTCAATCCCGATATGGACCATCACCTGTTCGCCATTGTGTCCATAGATGGTAATCGCATGCTTGGTTGGAGCGATGGAATTAATCACACCATCGATTGGTGCCAGAATTTCATCATGGCTGGGCTTGATGCCAAAGCAGAGTCCCAGTGTTCCGGAAGCAAACGCAGCGTCGCTGATATCCGCTTGCTTAACATATTTGCCAACCGCAGGTGCGGCGATAATGGCGCTGTCGACCTTCTTAACAGAACCATCTTCAGCTTCTTCATCATAGACCGAATCGTCCCACTTGCTCATAAAGACGAAGGTAAAGGCACAGGCCGCCATCAAGGCGACACCGATTAAGGCTTTGGTGAAGTTGCCGGTATCGTTATTGACACCCAGATACAGCAGGATGTTGGTTAAGGAATAACCGCCAAAGCCATAGCACTTCAGATTGACGATCCCGGCATAGAAACCGGTGATAATCGAGGTCGCAATCGAGCAGAAGTAGATGGTCGGCATCTTATAGGAGATACCATATACTGTCGGTTCGGAAATCCCGCCGAATAAGGCTGAGACTGCTGCCGGGAAACCGATTTCCTTTAAGCTTCTGCGTTTGGTCTTTAAGGCGACCGCCAGGGCAATAAAGCCCGGGGTAATCGTACAGGCATAAAACCAGATGTTGATTACATCATCATAACCAACTGCAGCCAGGCTGGTGGTGGCAATCGGGATCAGGGCCAGGTGGAAGCCCGGACAGAAGATACCGATGGTGGTACTGAAGATGATGATTGCCGGGACCGTTGCCCAGGGGATATTGGTGCGCACCAAATCAATGAAGGCCGCAATGTAATTGGTAATCAAGCCACCCAGCGGGCCGGTTAAGGTCAGGGTGATGACGGAGGTAATCAGAATCAGTAAGAATGGCTTTAAGAAGTGCCGTACGGAAATCGGCAGGACAGACTTAAGCCATTGGTCAATCTTTGACATGATAAAGACGGACAAAATGATCTGTAAGACGGCACCATTGTAGGTGGTTAAAAGCGTTGGAATACCAAAGTAGCTAGTATACCCGCCGCCGCTGGCCATGGCGACCCAATCCGGGTACAGCAACCAGCAGGCCAATAACATCGCCAACACCGGTTCGGTATCAAACTTCCTGGCCGAGGTATAAGCCACAAAGACCGGCAGGAAGTAGAAGACCGACTGTGCCAGGTTATTGAGGATGATGTAGGTGGAATTCGTGGTTTCCAGCTTGAATACCAGATTCAATAACAGCAGTAAGCAGGTCAGAAACCCGGCTGCGATTAGTGAAGGAATGACGGGACTCATAATCCCGGCCATCAGTTGCAGGAAGTTGGCGAAAAGCTGAACGACACCCTTCTTTTCAGGTGCCTTGTCACTTGCTGCACCACTGATGCTGCCGATCTGCTTTTCCACAGCCGAGCTCAGGTCTTCAATGACCTGACCGACGATGACCTGGGTCTCGCCGTTTCTTTGCTCGACCCCGATGACGCCTTCGATTTTCTTTAAAGCGTCTACATTTACTTTGCTTTCATCTTTGACAACCACGCGCAGACGTGTGGCACAGTGATTCACGTTAGCCAGGTTGTCCTTGCCACCAAGATTGCTGAGAATCCCGGCAGCCATTTCTACAAAATTTAATTTTGCCATATGCTTCTCCTTTCTTTATTTCTTCAGCATTCGCTGATAATAAAGCCCAAATCTAAAGTCTTTCCACTTTCATATGCGGGTATAAGTCTTGAATGTCATCCCGCGTTGAATCCTCCAGGGTAGCGGCGACCGCTGCTCCGGCAGCGCCGCCCCACTTTAAGGCTTCGACTATATCAGAACCGGTGGAAAGTTTGCCGATAAAGCCGCCAATCATGGCATCACCAGGACCGACTTTGTTGATGGCCGGTATTGCCGAAACCAACAATCGGACTTTCTCAGATTGCGTTGCATAGACTGCGCCTTTCTCCCCCAGGGATAAGAGAACAGATTCTACCCCCGTTGCCAAAACTTCATCCAAACAACCGGGGATTTCATCCAAGGAGAGATTCTGCTTTTGTAATAACAGCTCAAATTCATAGAGGTTCGGCTTAATCATAAAGGGTTTCAAATGACAAAGCTTTGTTAGACTCAAGGTCTCCAAATCCAATACCAGATGTGCCTGTTTTTGATGGGTGAGATCCGCAATCTCCTGCAAGAAGGTTTCCGGGGTGTTTTTAAGTAAACTGCCGCAGACCAGGACATAGTCCCCGCTCTGTACTTGCTGTAACTGTTTGAAAATCTCTGCCAGTATCTCGGTACTTGCCTGTATTCCTTTGGCGTTGATATTCAGGTTTTTATCTTCTTGATAAATCTTGACATTGATCCGGTTGGCGGCAGGAGCCGTAATTGGAATCAAATTTACATATTGTTGCTTTGAGACCTGCTCTTTAATAAATTCCCCGCTGAAGCCTCCCAACACCGCGATTGCTGTAGAAGGAATGGCCAGCTTATGCAAGGCATAGGATACATTTAAGCCCTTGCCGCCGGCTTTCAACTGCTCATGGGTGGCACGGTTGACTTCCGTATCCATCAAAGGCTGATCTACGGTCAGATAGTAATCAATCGACGGATTCAAGGTCAGGGTAAAAATCATATTGGTACCTGCTTTATTTACAAGTTCAATTATAGGGAATGAATGCGCAGAATCCACAGAATTCTGCGTGTTTTGATAAACAATCATTGAAATTGCGCATTAATTAGCTAAAATATGATTGAATCGCGCACTAGTTATGTTTGGTTCAGGGAGGGCGGGCATATGACGAAGCTGGCAAGATGGAATGCGATTATGCGTTTTTGTCAACGACAAGAGAAAGTGGAAGTAAGCGAGATGTGTGAGACCTTTCAGGTCTCCCAAGCCACCATCCGCAGAGACTTGCAGCAGATGGAGGATTTGGGGATGATCACCCGTTTTCATGGCGGAGCCAGATTGAACATAGAACAGGTGAATGAACCGCCGATGATGTTTAAGACCGATACAAACGCCGACGCGAAAAACCGCGTTGGTCGTTTGGCTGCCAGTTTAATCAAGGACAATCAGATGGTTTATATTGATGCCGGCAGCTCCACTTATGAGATGCTGGACTTTATCACTGCCAAAAATATCAACATTGTCACCATCGGTGTTCCTCACATCGTGAAACTGACACAATCAAAAATCAACACGATTGTCCCTGGCGGCGTCATCCGCCCCAGCACCCAGGCGATTACCGGAATCCAGACTTTAAAACAGCTGGAGGAAATGTTCTTTGATGTGGCCTTTCTGGGCGTAAACGGGATTCATAAGCTCTCTGGCTTTACTACCTCCAATGAGCAGGAGGCAGAGGTGAAGGCCGCGGTGATGAAACATTCCAATGTCAGCTATCTGTTGGCGGATGGTTCCAAGTTTGACAAGCTCTATCCGGTCAAGTACGCAAAGCTACAAGACGGAATCGTCTTGAGTGATGATATACCCGAAGTGTACAAGGACTTGCTGGAATACAGGATTATAAAGAACAATCCATTACAATGAGATTCAGCTTCAATCCCGAAGTGCAACATCAATGCCTCTTTTAAAGGCAAGCTGAAAAGTCAGTTGTTTTGTCTTTTCTGTAAAATCAAGGTGTATAATAAAAACGGTTAGTCCTTGTGGACTGTAGAACAATAGAAAAGAAGGTGTGTTATGCCAAATATCGTACTGACCAGAATTGACAATCGTCTCGTGCATGGTCAAGTCGGCGCATCCTGGACCAGTGCAATTGGGGCCAATTTAATCGTCGTTGCGGACGATGAAGCAGCCGAAGACAAAATGCAACAAGCTGTCATGAAGATGACAGCGGATACGGTGAATGTAGGGATTCGCTTTTTCAGTATCCAAAAAACCATTGATGTAATTCAAAACGCCTCACCGAATCAAAAGATATTTCTGGTAGTGAAGGAACCTTGTTTTGCGCGAAAGCTATTGGATGGGGGTGTCCCCATCGACAAACTGAATATTGGCAACATGCATGTGCAACCCGGTAAGAAAGTACATGGAGAACCGCATGTGTACTTAGGTGAGCAGGACTTGGATGACCTGCGCTATATCCGCTCAAAAGGTGTGGATGTGTATATTCAGATTGCTCCTGGTGACAAAAAATACGATTTCGAGTAACCCGGCAATCAGAATATAAAAAAGGAGGAACGCATGGAGATTACATTGATTCAAGGTATTTTACTCGCTTTGGTCGCCTTTATCTGTGGTCTTGACAGCTGCTGGGAAGCATTTTACTGGTTTAGGCCAATCGTAGTTGCCTTCTTCGCAGGCATCGCCCTGGGGAATGTACAAATCGGTTTGGCTGCCGGTGCTGTTTCCGAGCTGGCTTATTTAGGCTTGATGACCATTGGTGGAACGGTACCGCCTGATCCCCTGATGGCTGGGATGATGACAACGGTACTGGCCTACACGACCGGTCAGGATGTCAAGACGACACTTGGGTTGGCTTTGCCCTTTGCTTTGGTCGCCCAATGGTTTGGCATTATGTGCAACACTTTGTTTGCGGGGTTCTTAAGCCCATTGGACAGAGCCGCAGAAAAGGCGGATGTGAAGAAATTCAATGGCATCATCTATCTGGCTTTAGCCATTAAAGCCGGACTGTACGCGCTGTTGACCTTTGTTTCTGCCTATGCCTTACAAAATGGGGTGAGAGCCTTTGTGGACTCTTTCCCAACCTGGTTTATTCATGGCTTTGAGATTGCCGGAGGCTTATTGCCAGGTGTTGGCTTAGCACTGCTGCTGGTGGTCATGCTCAAAAAACAAAATGTCGCTTATCTGTTTATCGGCTTCATCATGGCAACGTTCTTAAATGTGGGTAATGTCTTGCCCATCGCCATTGTTGCCGGAGCCATCGCCTTCATCAGCTTCCAAAACGACATGAAGGACAAGAAATTTGAAGAAGCGCTTGAAGCCGCAAAGTTAGGAGGTTCCCAAAATGACGGTATCTAGAAATAAGCTGGATCGCAAAGACATTGACAAGATGGGTTTGTTATCGATTTTGGAACAATCCTGCTTCAGTTTTGAACGCATGCAAGCACCGGGATTTGTCTATGGGATGATTCCGGGCTTTAAGAAGATCTATGGTGATAACACCGAAGAAATCGCCAAAGCGATGAGCAACAACATGGACTTCATCAATACCGAACCGCATATGGCGACTTTCCTACAAGGATTGGTGCTCTCACTGGAAGAAGCGGGACAAGAGCGGGAATTGATCAAGAACATCAAGACCGGTTTGTTTGGACCTTTGGCTGGTTTAGGGGATGCCATTTTCTGGTTTACCCTGCTGCCGATTTCCGCCGCAATCTGCTGCTCCCTGTCTTCCCAAGGTTC
This sequence comes from Erysipelotrichaceae bacterium, assembly GCA_031272515.1. Lineage (GTDB taxonomy): Bacteria > Bacillota_I > Bacilli_A > Erysipelotrichales > Erysipelotrichaceae > JAISTR01. Next base: position 6,494 of record JAISTR010000007.1, read on the forward strand.
TGTCTTTGGACCGATTCTTTACATCATTATTTGGGGCATATCCTGTTTCTCACGGATCTGGTTTGCCCGCTTCGGTTATAAGTTGGGGGTCGGCGCGATTGAAATCATCAGCGCCAACGCCGCTGCGATTTCCAAAGCCGCTGGTATCTTAGGGGTGATGGTCGTGGGTGGCTTGATTCCCAGCTACATCAGCTTTGCTTTCAGCGAAAGCTTTGTCGCTGCGGGTGGAGTTTCGGTACAAGGGGTCTTTGATGGAATCCTGCCGAACATTCTGCCTTTGGGCTTTGTGTTCTTGTTGTATTGGGCCTTCCGCAAGAAAGGCGTCAATACCCTGTTATTGATTGTTTTGGTTATTGTCTTCTCCATCATTGCATCGTATTTGGGAATTATGTAGTTTTCTTACAGGAGCCGTACCCCGGCTCCTGTAATTTATTCTGTCATTTACATGTTAATAACATGCGAATATAAGGAGGTTATATGATCGGCGTTTTAATTTGCGGACATGGACAAAGCGGCTCTGGTTTAAAGAGTGCAGCGCAGGTAATTGCCGGAGTGAGTGAACTTGTGGAAGTAGTGGATTACCTGGGGGATGAAAGCCCGGAACAGTTGAAATCTCATCTGCAAGACAAGATCGAAGCACTGAAGACAAGCGGCTGTTCTGCCTTTCTGGTTCTTTCTGATTTGGTGGGAGGTTCCCCCTTTAAAGCGGCAGTGGAACTTTCTTTTGACTATGAAGAGATGCTTGTGATTGGTGGCATGAATTTGGGCATGGTCTTACAAGCGCTGTTACAAAGAGAAATGATGCCCTTAAAAGAATTGGGGCTTTCGGTATTGGAAGCCGGAAAAAGCTCGATTGTCGCCTTTCACAAGGATTTATTGGAAAAACAAGAGGAAGAAAGTACGGATGGCATTTAAAGGAGGAGCGTTATGAAACTGCAAGATTCCATCATGTGGAAAGAGATTTTTGAGCAGGCAGAAGTGGTAAAACACAGCCTGGAGGTGAATCTGGCTAAGTTAGAGACAATCGCCCAACTAACCAAAAAGCGCGGTATTAAAACGGTGCTACTGGTGGGCCGGGGTTCCAGCGACCACGCGGCGCAACTCGCGCGCTACATCTTTGAGAAAGATGCGGGCATGAATGTGATTATTTCTGCACCCTCCAGCATCACCATGTATCACGCGAATCTGGATTACCGTGAAGTCTTATGTATTGGAATTTCGCAATCGGGAGCAGCACAGGATGTATATGCAGTGATGCAGGTTGTACAAAAACAAGGCGGCATTGTGGTTTCGATTACCAATGAACCAAATTGCTTGATGGAGCAGGGCGACCACATCAAAATCAACAATGAATGCGGACCTGAAAAAAGCACGACAGCTGCCAAGTCCTATATGACCCAGCTTGTACTCTTGTTGGCGCTTGCATACTGTATCAAAGGCGAAGACAAACAGTTTGTCGAGAAAATTCCTGAAGTAATTCAGGAAGCCTACAAGCTCAAAGATCAGGTTGAAAAGATTATTCCGGTTTTCCGGAATTGTCATGACCTGTTATTTTTCGGCAGGGGAATCCTCTATGGTTTGGCCACCGAGAGCGAACTCAAGATTCAGGAGACTTGTTATCTCAATGCCAGAGCCTATGCCTCCAGTGACTACCGCCACGGTCCGATTGCGGCAACAGAGCGTTTTATCCCGGCGATCTTCTTCTTGATGGATCCAGAGAGTGATGAATCGACCCTGACACTTCATAACGACCTTAAAAATGACAAGGATGTCTATACAATTATCGTTTCCCAGAATCCAGACTATTGTGCCCTGGCAAATCAAGCTGTCCTTTTGGACAAAAAAGCCAGCGGCATCTATGGAGCGATTGCCGGAGCAATCTTCTCGCAGATGTTTGCCTGCATGCTCTCGATTGCCCGGGGGTATAATCCCGATCAACCGGTGGGCTTATCCAAACATACTGTCACCTTATGACAACGCAAAGCACCAGCGTCAAACGCTGGTGCTTTGACTCTTTTGATTACTGCCTTGCCAGATTCATGTGGCAAAACCTTAGTCAGGAAATAAACCCGCAACCGGCAGGGAATTGATATAATGAAATTAACTGTTGAAGAGGAGGAAATTATGAGTAAAGAAGCTGTGAAGGTTGTGACCATCGGCGGCGGTTCCTCTTATACCCCGGAACTCATCGAAGGTTTCATCGTACGCAAAGAGCTTTTGCCATTAAAAGAAATATGGCTGGTGGATGTGGAAGAAGGCAGAGAGAAGGTGGAAATTGTCGCTGCCCTGGCACGAAGAATGTTTCACAAGGCAAAGATGGATGTGAAGGTCGAAGTCTCTTTCGACAGAAGAAAAGCCTTGAAAAATGCGGACTTTGTGACCACCCAGTTTCGAGTGGGCTTTATGTCAGCCCGGATTAAAGATGAGCGGATTCCCTTGTCACATGGTGTGATCGGTCAGGAGACCAATGGTGCCGGTGGGATGATGAAGGCCTTTAGGACCATTCCGGTTATTCTTGACATCGTCAAGGATATCCAAGAACTCTGTCCAAGTGCCTGGATGATTAATTTCACCAATCCGGCAGGAATTAATACCGAAGCGATTTTTCGCCATACGGATTTTAGGCAAATCATCGGGTTATGCAATGTCCCAATCGGCATGGTAAATGGCTTTGCCCGGATACTGGAAGTGGATCCCAATCAAGTTACCTTACAAATTCAAGGCGTCAACCATAACTTCTTTACCACCGATGTCTTTGTGGATGGGATTTCGGTGATGCAAAATTTACTGGAGACCTATGCGACTCTGGATGCCTCAAAAATGATCAATATGCGAAACATCGCAGCCATGCCTTACTCCCAAGGTTTATTGAAAGGCTTGAATGCAATTCCCTGTCCTTACCATAACTACTACATCAATACCAAAGAACAACTGGATAAGGAATTGGAAGAATATAGAGAAGGACGCGTACGCGGTGAGGTCGTACTCAAGTTGGAGCAGGAACTCTTTGAGATATACAAGAACCCGGATTTGGATGTCAAGCCCAAACAGTTGGAACAAAGAGGGGGAGCCCACTACAGCGATGCTGCCTGCAATCTGATCACCTCCCTCTACAATGACCGCAAGGACATCCAATACGTCAATACCTTAAACAAAGGGACCATCACCAATCTGCCTTATGACTCCGTCATTGAAGCCGCTTGTGTGATTACTTCTGGCGGGCCAATCCCCTTGGCGATTGGTGAGATGAAACCGCAGATTGCCGGCATCGTGCAAAACATCAAGAACTTTGAGCGTCTGGTAATTGAAGCCGGGGTCAAAGGCGACCGGAATTTGGCTTTGGCGGCGATGGCCATTAATCCGCTTTGTCCCAGTGATGCCCTGAATAATATTGTTTTGGATGAACTGCTACAGGCACACCGCAAGTACCTGCCCCAGTTCTTTGGTTGACATGCGCAAGCATCGCAGTACCGTCATGGGGACGGCTGGCATGTGTGCCAGCGGCCACCCCTTAATTTCGGCAGCTGGTATCAAAGTACTGGATCAGGGTGGCAATGCGGCGGATGCCGCGATTGCCATGGCATTGGTGAGCACGATAGTACTGCCTGACATGGTCAGTATTGGTGGCGATGCCTTTTTGTTGCACTATAATCATGTAACCCAAAGGGTCACGGCTATCCAGGGAAACAGCAGTGCGCCAAAAGGGTTGACGATTGATTATCTGAAGACACAGGGATGCCAGCGTATGCCCTATGAAGGAATGTGGTCAGTCAGTGTGCCTTCCTGTTTGCAGGTATACCAAGAATGTTTAAAACGTTATGGAACCGGGAAGCTCTCTGATTTTATTGATGAGGCTATTACCCTGGCAGAGAGTGGCTTTCCTGTAGGGTCTCGTGTTGTCCACCACATGCATACCGATTTGAAAAAACTTCAAAGTCACTCGGGTACAGGTAGCCTTTATCTAAAAGACGGGAAACCTTATCAAGAAGGGGAGCTCTTAAAAAATCCGGACCTGGCGAAGACTTATCAAAAAATCAAAGAGCAGGGGATAGAGTGCTTTTATCAAGGCGAAATCGCCGATCAAATCATTCAATACTCCAATAAACATGGTGGCCTATTCACCAAGGAAGACCTCAAACAGAATCTGGTTCAAACCCCGGATCCGCTTTTCCTGGAATATCGTAATAAACGGCTCTGGCAGATGGCACCACCCTCAGTCGGTTTTGTCCATTTGGCAGAAATGAACATCCTGGGGCAGTTTGACATGAGTGCGATGGATTGGGGCAGCAGTGAGCGTCTGCACACAATGATCAGTGCCAAGCGTTTGGCTTTTTATCAGCGCAGTCACTATTTCGGTGATCCGGACTATCATCAAAATCCATTATCGGAAGTACTGGGCAGTGCCTTTGCGCAAGCTTCCGCAAAAAAAATTCGCGCATCGAAACAAATTGATCCGGAAGATGACCCCTTACTGCATCAGGATGCGCATACCACCTCCTTTGTAGTCATCGACCATAGTGGCGATGCCGTGTCTTTCATCCACAGCATTGCCGGTACCTGGGGCAGCGGGGAAGTGGTGGATTATACGGGAATTCTACTCAACAATCGGGCCAGTACCTACAGTTTTGACCCGAATCATCCCAATGCGCTACTACCGGGGCACAAGATGTTGCATACCCTGAATGCCTGGATGATTACCGATTCGCAAAACCATCTCTATGCCCTGGGAAATACTCCTGGCGGCGACAATCAACCGCAGTGGAATATGCAGGTCGTCAGTAATCTCTTGGATTATGGCATGGACCCGCAGACTGCTGTGGAAGCGATGAAATGGAGCGATCATCGCCTCAAAGTGAAGGACCGCTATCAACATGTGGTCTTTATGGAAAGAGGCTTTCCCAGAGAGTCTATCCAAGCACTCAAGCAGTCAGGTTATCAAATTAAGATGAAAGACGCCTATGGCCTGACCGGGGCCAGTCAGGTGATTGTCATAGATGAGAATCAAGTGAGAAAGGGCGGCAGTGATCCGCGAGCGGATGGCTGCGTCATAGCGCAAGTAAAATAGCGCGGAAGGGAGAGAACATGAGTTTTCCAAAGAATTTCTTATGGGGCGGAGCCACCGCCGCCAATCAGTGTGAAGGTGGTTATGATTTGGATGGGCGGGGATTGGCCAATGTCGATTTAATCCCGCATGGCAAAAACCGTTTTACGGTTTCCCAAGGCAAGATCGAACAGCTGGAAATTGATTCCAGTCAGTATTATCCCGGTCATAAAGCGATTGACATGTATCATCGTTACAAGGAAGACATCGCCTTGTTTGCGGGGATGGGCTTCAAGGTCTATCGGCTCTCGATTGCCTGGAGCCGTATTTATCCAAACGGCGATGAAAGTGAACCAAATCAAAAGGGGCTGCAGTTCTATGACAAGATCTTTGATGAATGCAAGAAGTATGGTATCGAACCACTTGTGACCCTGGTGCACTTTGACTGTCCACTTCATTTAACCAAGACCTATGGCTCCTGGCGTAGCCGCAAGCTGGTGGATTTCTTTGCCCGCTTTGCGAAGACCTGCTTTGAACACTACAAAGGCAAGGTTCATTACTGGCTGACCTTCAATGAAATCAATGTCTTGTTGCATGCGCCTTTTATGGGAGCCGGTGTAATCTTAAAAGAAGGGGAAGACAAGATGGCGGTGCTGTATCAGTGTGCACACCATGAATTGGTCGCTTCCGCCCTGGCTACCAAAATTGGCCACGAAGTGGATCCGGATAACAAGATTGGCTGCATGCTAGCGGCAGGAGCCCGGTATCCGCTTACCTGCAAGCCGGAAGATGTCTGGGCTGCCTTAGAGGACAACCGCATCAACTACTTCTTTGTGGATGTTCAATCCCGCGGTTATTATCCCAGCTATGCTTTAAAACAGTTCGAGAATAAAGGCATCACGATTCCCTTTGAAGATGGGGACAGGGAGTTATTGAAAGAGCATCCGGTGGACTTTATTTCCTTCTCCTATTACTCCTCCCATACCTCCTCCAGCGACCAGTCATTAGCGAAATCAGAAGGCAACATGGCTCATACCCCCAGCAATCCTTATCTGAAGGCTTCCCAATGGGGCTGGCAAATCGATCCGCTGGGATTAAGGATTACCCTGAACAATCTCTATGATCGCTATCAAAAACCGCTGTTTATTGTGGAGAACGGGTTAGGAGCCAGAGACGAGGTCGTAGGGGAAGAGATTGTAGATGACTACCGGATTGACTATTTAAGAGAACACATCAAAGCCATGAAGGATGCGGTGGAATTGGATGGGGTGGACCTTTGGGGTTATACCACCTGGGGACCAATTGACTTGGTCAGTGCCAGTACCGGCGAGATGAGCAAGCGCTATGGCTTCATCTATGTGGACATGGATGACCTCGGTAACGGCAGTCTGAAACGCTTAAAAAAGAAGTCCTACAACTGGTACAAGAAGGTCATTGCTACCAATGGCGAAGATTTGGATTGAGTGACTACTGTGATAAAAACTGAAAGTTGTCTGAACTTTCAGTTTTTTGCCACATCCAAAGGCAAAGCCTTGTGCGAGGAAACAGCCTTGCATGATAGAATGAATTTACCAATTCCTTTTTAACCTGTCAGGAGAAAGCGGGTTTTGTCATGGGAAAAAGTAAAACTGTAGAAAAAGCAACTGCTTCACAAAAGAAGAAAGAACGCTTTGAACAATCTGTTGCCCGTCAACAGCCGATGCTGTTTCATAAGGTGTTGATTGTCATCAAGTTTTTGTTTGCCTTTATGACCATCTATAATTTCATGACCTCGTTTGGCTATCCTGAAGGCTTCTATCGTACCGTCTCCCAGGTGTTCTATGTTCTGATGATTTTCTGTTTGGTCAACTCTTTATTCATGCATGATGCCAAAAAGGGTGTCTACTTCTTTATCGCTTACTTCGTCTTTGAATATCTGTTTTATTTCTGGCCTTTGTTGGACCAGAAGAACTTCTCCCAAAGTCTGATCGATCAAGCGGTGACCTATCTGCTTGGTTCACTATTCATTGTAATCGCGGTTGTTGTCTACTATAAAAAGCGCTGGGCGATATTAAAATAAGATGATGGAAAAGCGGGCTATTAACATCATCCGCATCCTGGCGCAACACAAGGATTATATTACCGCGGATGAACTCTGTGATCAGATTGGGATTCGACCACGCACTTTGCGCGAAGATTTGCGTACCTATCGCGATGTGATTGAGCGGGAATCCGGAGCAATCCTGACCTCCAAGCCCAATCATGGATACCACCTGGAGATTTGTGACCCGCAGCGTTTTACCAGCTTTATGAAGGACATCCTGAAGCAGGAAGCGGAAAACCAATACCTGATGCCGGTCTTGCAGGAAGACCGGATTCAATATATCATCCGCTGTTTCCTGGGTGCGAAGGACTATCTCAAGAGTGATTTCTTAGCCGACTCTCTCTACATCTCCAAGTCCACCTTTTCGATGGATTTGAAACAGGTGAAAGAACGTTTGGCTTTTTTTCATCTGCGCTTACAATCCAAGCCCGGATACGGGCTTAAGATTGCCGGGGAGGAGATACAAATCCGCTCTGCTATTGCCCAGTATTTTTTCAATATTGATGACTATGACTTAAGTCAAGTTCAAAAGGCTGGACTCTATCTGGTGGATGACTTTTATCAGCGGGAAGTGCGTCACATCGTCTATCAAACCATCAGGCAGTTCCACTTCAAACTCACAGACTTTGGTTATCAAAACCTGGTGGTACACATCATCATCGCGCTTTCCCGCATCACGCACCAAATGCCTGCGCCAGAGCAGATCCAAGCCGATACGGAATACGAAATCGCCTTGGAGATTGCCCGCAAGATCAAAAACAAACTGCAGGTACAATTACCGCCGGGAGAAATCTACTACATCATTTTACATTTGAAGGGCAAGAAGGCTTACAGCCGGGATGAACAGCTCTACATCAGCGACAAGAGCGCTGAGGTGGTTCGCCAGGTACTTGCGAAAATCAATGAAGACTTTGACTTTCAATTTGAACACGATTTGGAATTAATTACGATGTTGACCCTGCATTTCGAACCGATGCTCCATCGGATCCGCTATGGTTTAAAAATCCCCAATCCCTTGCAGGAAAGGGTCAAGCAGGATAATCCCTTGGCCTATGATGTGGCGGTTTGTGCGGCAACCAAGATTGCGGAATTGACCGGGCAGCCGGTGGCTGAAAATGAAATCGGTTATATGGCCTTGCATTTTCAAATGGCGCTGATGCGGCGCAAGCAAGCGATTAAGCGCAACATCCTGATTATTTGTGCTTCCGGTGCCGGCAGTTCGCAGATTCTGCTCTATAAAATGAAGACCAAATTCAATCAACAGCTGGGGAATGTCCAGGTGGCCAATGCCTATGAACTCGATCAGTTGGACCAATCCAAATTTGACTTTATTCTCTCAACCATTCCCCTGGATAAACCGACGCAAATCCCCGTCATCAATGTGCAGTACTTTTTGGATGAAGATGACATTGCGGCGGTATCGTCGATGATTCAAAAAGACAGTGCTGCCATCGCCTATATCCGTTCCTATTTTTCTTCAAAACTGTATTTTCCCGCGCAAAGCTTTGACTCCTATCAAGAAGCCATCAAATTTCTTTGTGATAAAGCCAAAGAAATTCACGCTTTACCGGAAGAATTTGAAGAACTGGTCTTAGAGCGGGAGGCAATCGCTTCCACCGCTTTGGACTCTGGCATCGCTTTGCCACATCCTGCGAAGCTGGTATTGGAAGAGAACTTCTTGGCGATAGCGCATTTGGACAAACCCTTGGAGTGGCAGAAGAAGGAGGTTTGGTTTGTCATTCTCTTGGGGATTTCCAAAACCCCCAATCCCAATCTTCCCTACTTCAATGAAGTACTCTCTGCCTTTCTTTGTGACCGCAAAGCGGTCAAGCGACTTTTGTCAGAGCCCAGCTATGAGAATTTGGTAGCGGAAATCATGCGCTTAACCAACACCATCGAAGTGGGTGGCGAGGTCTTTCGATGAAGGTGCTGATTGTCTGCGCTTCCGGGATGTCCAGCAGCCTTTTGGTACAAAAGCTGCGCGATCAAATCGCCCAGAAAGGATTGAGTGATTACAAGATTGCGGCCTGTGCTTCCAATCAGCTGCATGAACTGGTGCCACAGTCAGACATCGTTTTGATTGCCCCGCAATTGACTTATATCAAGGAGAGTATCCTTGAGCTGTTTGGTGATGAAAAGAATAAACGTCTCTTGGAAATCCGGTTTCAGGATTACGGAAGTCTGAATACTGACAATATTTTGGAGCAGATTTTACATGCGGATCAAAAAGCAGAACAGGATTCTGTTAATCCCTTTACCAACCGGCTATTGACCTGGCTTGTAAGAATGGCGGAGATGATTGGGACCAATCGCACCATCCAGGCCATCACCAATGGCATGATTGCGGTGATTCCGATTTCGATTGTCGGCTCTCTCTTTACGCTCTTCACCAATATTCCTTATGCGCCTTTGGCGGATTGGCTGACGCAACACGGGATTACCACCATCCTGGAGCTGCCGGTTGCGGCGACCATCGACTGTTTGGCTTTGTACTTTTGTTATTTCATCTCTTATCGCTACACCAATAACAAGAGTGCCTTTGGGGCACCACTGGTTTCTCTGATTTGTTTTTTGATTGTGATTGGCCGGGTGGAAGGGTCTATGATTGATGTCACCTACCTCGGGGCGAAAGGCTTGTTCACTTCCATCATTGTCTCAATTTTTGTCTCGAAGGTGTATGAGCGGGCAGAGAAACTCTTTGATCCAGAGAAAATCATGCCGGGAATTCCCATGGACACCAAGGCGCCTTTCTTGGTGATTTTACCGGCGATGGTTTGTATCTTTTTGACCAGCTGTCTGGCTGTGGGCATGGCCCAAACTTCTTATGGGACCTTTCCCAATATGATTTCTGTGGTGATGCAGGATGCGATGCTGCAATTTATGGGAAAGAGTTTGGCTTCCTTTCTGATTACCAATATCTTGGCCAATCTCTTCTGGTTTTTCGGTTTACATGGTGGCAATCTGGTATCCAGCTTAATGGCACCCATCTACGAACCCTTGGCACTGGAGAATCTGGCAGCCTTTAAAGCCGGCTTGCCCTTGCCGCATATCATCAACTCTCAATTCAAAAAGACCTTCACCCACGGTGGGGTTGGCTCGACCTTGTCCCTGGCGTTTTTGATGTGCTTTCGCGCAAAAAGTCAAAAGCTGCGCCAAATCGGCAGAATTGCTTTGCCAACATCGATCTTCTTTATCAATGAACCGATTATCTTTGGTCTGCCCTTGGTCATGAATCCGTTATTTGTCTTGCCTTTATTATTTGTGACTCCCATCTGTGGGGCCCTCACGTATTTTGTGATGAGCATCGGTTTGATTCCCGCAGTCAGCGGGATGATAGAGCCCTGGACCATGCCGCCGATTATCTTTGGCTTACTGCAGGGAAGCTGGAAGATTGCTTTGTGGGAAGTCGTGATGCTGTTTCTGGCGGGAGCTCTCTGGTATCCGTTTTTTAGGATTGCAGATCGGATTGCCTATAAAGAAGAACAGGGTAAGCCCTTTCAAGCAGATGCCGCATCGTGAGGCAGGAATCTAAAAAAAGAGCGGAGTTCTTTCCTCTACAATAAAACTGAGAGATATTCTGAAAGGAGGAAAGTATGGATAAGTTTACACAGTTTTTGGATAACATGTTGACGCCTCTGGCGACAGCCATCGGCGGCAACAAATATCTCAAGGCAGTGAGCTCCGGCTTTGTTGCAATTATGGCAGCTTCGATTGTCGGTTCACTGTTTACCTTGTTGGCCAACCTGCCAATCACGTCCTACACGACCTGGTTGTCCACGTCCGGCTTTGGCGCGATTTTAAACCTGCCGGCCCAGGCAACCATCGATTTGATTTCGCTGTATGCGGTATTCTTCATTTCTTATTCGCTGGCGAAGGAGTTCAATGTGGATGGCGGTGGGGCTGGCTTGGCGGCTTTGGTTTCGTTTATGCTGGTGACCGGCAGAACGACCTATTTTACCAGCGCTGCGGCAGATGCCGCTTCGGCGACTGCCTATGCGACCGGCTTTTTGGGAGCCAGAGGTCTTTTTACCGCGATGATTGTTGGTTTATTATCTGCCCGCATTTACGTTTTTGTCGTAAAGAAGGGTTGGGTCATCAAACTGCCGGATTCGGTGCCACCGAATGTAGCGAACTCCTTTAGTTCCCTGATTCCGGTTGCCATCATTATTTCGATCTGGTTGGTTGTGACCGGGTTGATGGCTTCGACTTCCTTCGGTAGTCTGCATGCCTTGATCTTCAACTCGATTCAAAACAATCTGATGCGCTTTATGGGCAACAACATCTTCAGTGCGGTGTTCTTTACCTTCATGTCCAGCCTGCTTTGGTTCTTTGGCTTGCATGGCGGTAACCTCACTGGAGCAATTACCAACCCGATTTACACGCCGCTCTCCTTAGAGAACTTCGCGGCCTATCAAGCGGGCTTGCCCATGCCCTACATCATCAACGCCAACTTCTCCCGCTGCTTCACCCAAGGCGGGGTCGGTTCGATGTTCTCCTTGGCGATTTTGATGGTGCTGTTCGCAAAATCAAAACAGTTCAAGATTTTAGGAAGAATTTCTTTACCGACCACCTTCTTCTTTATCAATGAGCCGCTGCTCTTTGGTATTCCGGTCGTCCTCAACGTCTTCTTCTTCTTACCGCTGTTATTGATTACCCCAATCCTCAGTGTTCTTACTTATACGGTGATGAGTCTCGGTATCATACCCCCACCCAATGGAGCGCAGATACCATGGACCACACCACCGATCTTGTATGGTATTCTGCAGGGAAGCTGGAAGATTGCTGTGTGGGAATTCATCACCATCCTGTTATCAGGGGCGATGTGGTTCCCGTTCTTCAAGATTTCCGATCAACGCGCTTACGAAGCCGAACAAGCAGAAGACTCTGCGGCCGCAGGGAATTAGTGCACACAAAAAGAACCCGGATGATGATTTATCCGGGTCTTTTTTAGTTGGTAATCAAGGATGCTTGAAGCCTTAGCGCCGGTCTCTTTGAAACGGTACAAAGTCTCCTGTTTCCATGTAAAACTGCAATAAGCGCTGCTGCATCCGCAGAATCACATCCTGATAGCTCTCTATAAAAATCAGGTTGTGGAGCTCTTGCGGATCATTATTTAAATCATAGAGTTCATCACTTTCATACAAGCGTTTGGTGAATTTAAAATTCGCCTGGCGAATCATCACCGCTTTGGTATGCTCTGGTCCTTCACTACCTTGAGCAGAAAGGCGAGGCCAATAGGGAGACTCGGGTCCATGACCTTTTTCCATCGCCTGCTCTTCCCCATGAATTCTCCCGCCTTCACAAAACACAGCATCCTTGCCCAGCTGTTTGTCATTCAAGGCTGGTAGTAAGGAAGTACCAAACTGGGTATAGTCAAGCTTGGTATCGGTGAGCTGTGCTACCGTTGCCGATAAATCCAGCAGTTCCACCAAGCCCTCATGAACCCCCGCTTGATAGTCGACACCGATGGGTGGCTTGATGAGCAGAGGGACATTACTGATGGGGTCTTCAAAGCAGTTTTGTACCTTCTCAGCAATTCCATAGTCTCCGGTATAGTCGCCATGGTCGCTAAAGACAAAGATACCGCTGTTGTCATAGAATCCGTTTTCCTTTAAAGCACTCTCCACCATTCCATAGTGATAATCAAAACGGTTGACCATGTCCAGGTAGGTCGCTCTTAATTCATTCCAACGGGTTTCTGGCCAATTGCCCAGTTGTTGCTTGGTGAAGATTTCCTGCAACATGCTGGGGCGGTCTTTGAGGGTATCGATATTCGGACGGCGTGGCGGTAAATGATCTCTGTCGGTGATTCCATAGAAGGGCTTCTCGCAGCCATAGGGAGGATGCGGGAAGGAGATGGTCACATAGAGGAAAAATGGTCTTTCATCCTGACTTTCCTTTTTTCTCTTCAAGAAGTCGATGGCTTGGTGTACACAACCCCAATCCATCGCCCCAAAGCCCTGACTGTCTTTTTGTTCGCCAATATAAAACGAATAGAGCTCATCCGGTTTGAGATGGGTGGTAGGATAGGAGTGGTGTACTGGCGGTTTTGTCTCTACATAGTCAACCCGGTTTTCAGGATGTATGCCATCATAGTACTCATCACAATATGCCAGCTTGTCATGAGTTGCCGGTACCACATCGTTGCGCCCAATCCAAATCACCTGATAACCATTATTCTTCATGGTTTTTAAGATATTTGGTTCCTCTGGTTTTTGCAGGTAATGCATGGTGCGATGCCCGCTTGTGTGCGGGTATAGCCCGGTTAAAAAGCTGCAGCGGGAAGGGACACAGACCGGATTTTGACAATAACAGTTTTGAAAGCTGACGCCCTGAGTTGCCAAGTGGTCCAGGTTTGGGGTAACCGCACTATCATTGCCCAAATGATGCAGGGCATCACTGCGCAGTTGGTCGGCGACAAAGTAGACAATATTTGGCTTCATCTCAGACCTTTTTGACATCGTCAAAGCCAATCATTTGGACCCCGTTTGCTATGATCCAGTCCTTCAGTTCTTTGCTGCAGGCAATTTGTACTTCCTTGGCCCGGTACAGATTATAGCTCGACCAGTCCAAAAGCTCCTGGTCAATGTAACCGGGATGGGTGTGCATTTCAACCAAATCTTTTTCCAACATATGGCCTAGGTCATTTAGCCAGAAGTCCAGGGAAACACCCTCCATGTAGTAGTGGGCATCCGGATAATCGGGAAGCTCATAGCCATAGTTGTTGGCACCGCGGATTACCCCACCCTTGCCATCTCTTTCGATGTCGGTGTAGTGTACCCCCAGTTCGGTGGCAACGGTTTTGATCGCATAGAATAACCCCGGATCAGAAATCGCATGGCCTTCAATGTGGGAAGGATAATGGCCCATGAGCTCTTTGAAGCGCTCGGCCTGGGCTCTGACCTCCAGCTTAATCTCTTCCTTGTTTAAGCTCTCTCCTCTTTTTTTTCTGGCTTTGGTGTTGAAATATCCGTTTTCATCCACCAGACTGGGTAAGAGTGCAGGGTCACTGACCGGCTTTCCGATGACGATGTTGGAGTGCTGGCCAATATACAATTTTGGATAGTCCCTGGATAACTTCGCCGCAAAGGCGGCAGCCGGCATGTTGGACATCATGGTCGTAGAAACAATGACGCCATCCTTATGCGCTTTGATGATGCCTAAAGTCACCGCTTCACTGTAACCAAAATCATCTGCATTAAATATGATTCTCACCATAAAAAATCACCTCTTTCCACTTTCATTATAGAATAGTCAAAAGCGATGATGGAGGCGATTATTGCCACAATCATTTGGCATTTCCCTGTATTGTTGCTTTTTAAAACTGGTGGTAAAATGGAAGCGTATACATTTTTATGAAGGGAGAGAGATTTGTGGTAAAGATTTATTTGTTCTGTTCTGCGGGTATGTCCACATCCCTGCTGGTCACAAAAATGCAGAATGCAGCCAAAGCCCAGGGTATTGAAACCGAGATTGCGGCCTTCCCGGAAGCGAAAGCCGGAGAATTGGGGAAAGAGGCAGATGTTGTGCTCTTGGGACCCCAAGTTCGCCATCGCTTGAAAAAGATCCAGGAAGAATTGCCTGGCAAGCCGGTGATGCTGATTGATATGCGCGATTATGGCATGGTCAATGGCGAAAAGGTCTTGAAAACAGCTTTGGACTCTCTGAAATAAGAACCCGCTTTTGGTATCAAAAGCGGGGACTCTTTGGTTTTTCTGCTTGCTGTTTAAATGACAGTCATTTTTTGTGTCGCTTGTCTTGATGGTTAAGATTCGAGTTTTGCGGCATACTGGATAAAGAGGTGATGGACTATGATCTTGCTCAATATGCCTTTAAAAAGAAATGAAGTAAAAGCTTTCATCGAAACCCTGGACTTAGAAGGACATCGCTATACCCTGAAAAAAGAAGAGGGGATGCGCTTTTACTATGAAGACAATCAGGAAGATGAAGAGAGCGGGGCGAAACTGTTAAAGAAGGCAATCAAAGGATTGCTGGGACCGGCTTATTATTTTGCGGTGGAAGTGGTGAAGTAAAGAAACAGAGGAGAAACTATGAATCGTGTCCTTGATTTTTGCGAACGCAAAATCCTGCCGATTTTTGAAAAGCTGGGAAATCAGCGACACCTGGTCGCCATTTCCCAGGCTTTTGGTGCGACTTCCCCGTTTTTAATCACCGCTTCCTTCGCCATGTTGCTGACAATTTTCTCGCAGAATTTTTTGATTGGAAATGGCTTGGTTGCAGAGAACAACGGAATTCTCACTTTTGTTATTCTTTGCTCTAAAACCATCTGGAAAGCCGTTATGGATTTATATGGTTTGGCCTTTGTGGCGGCGCTGGCCTATCACTTGTCACTCTCTTATAAAAAAGAGGTGCTTGGTCCCATCCTGTGCGCGCTATTCAGTTGTATGATTTTTGTACCTGAAAGCACTTTAACCAGTCTTTCCCTCAGCTATTTCAGTGCCGTCCATCTCATCCCCTTAATCATCATTACCTTAATCTCCACCACCGTCTTTTTGTTCTTTGTCAATCACAAGCTGAACATCAATCTGGGTGAAAACATTCCCCCCAATGTAATGGATTTTTTTCAAAACCTGCTGCCTGCTTTATGCACCGGTTTTTTGTTTGTGATGCTCAAAGAACTCTTGTTGATCCATGATATTGACCTATACAGTTTTCTATCACAATATGCGACCACTCCGCTTTTGTCCTTATCCCAGTTTTTACCGGTGATTCTTTTGAACCTGTTTCTGGTACAGTTTATCTGGTACTTTGGTCTGCATGGTTCCACCATCATGAATATCTTAACGGACTATATTTTCAAATTGCCCTTGTTATTTAATATGTATTGGTTTAGCACCCAGCAGTTTGGCTTGACGACTCCCTATATCTGGTCCAGTTCTGCCAACAGTGCCTTTGCCTTAATTGGGGGCAATGGCGCTACCCTGGGCTTGGTACTGGCTTTGAAATTCTTTGGGAAGAGTGAGCACGAAAAGCAGGTAGCCAAACAGGCTTTACCTTCCAGCATCTTTGAAATCAATGAGCCGGCTACCTTTGGCTTGCCGGTCATCCTGGATCAGGATTATATCATTCCCTTCCTATTTACCGCACCGCTCTGCTGTATTCTTCCCTATATTGCCATTACCCAGGGCTGGATGCCGGCGGTAATCATGGAATTGCCCTGGATTACCCCACCGGTTCTCTATGGATTTCTGGCAACCGGAGGCAGCTTTATGGCGGTTTTGATTTCTCTTGTCAATATTGTCTTTGCGGGTTTATTTTGGGGCTACTTTGTCGTACGGAAACAAAAAATTTCAGTGAAGAAAGGAGAACAGACATGATCGGCTTATCGATTTATCCGGATTTGTTGGGTTACCAAGACACGCTCGACTATTTACTCAAAGCCAAAGAGTTAGGCTACAAGCGGGTGTTTACCTGTCTGATTCATGTGAAGAACCTCGATGAGTACAAAAACACATTTCAAGGTATTACCAACTATACTCACGAAGCGGGGATGACGCTGATTGCGGATGTAGCCCCGGTTGTATTTGAAAGGCTGGGGCTTTGTTATGATGACCTTTCAGTATTCAAAGAGCTGGGCTTGGATGGGATTCGTCTGGATTTGGGCTTTGGCGGTAAAAAGGAAGCGGAACTCTCCAGAGGGGACCACGGCTTGATTCTGGAGGTCAATGGCTCTGATGCCTCAAATTACATCGACCAGATCCTGGATCATAACCCAAACAAGCAAGTTCTTTGGACCTGCCACAACTTCTATCCGCAAGAGCATACCGGCTTAAGCCTGGAATACTTCATCCAACAGTCCAAGCGCTTGAAGGCGTTGGGTTTAAAGACCGCTGCCTTTGTAACAAGCAGGCAGCCAAACACCGTCGGACCCTGGCCGTTTTCGGAAGGGCTGCCGACTTTGGAGATGCACCGGCATCTGCCGATTGACTTACAAGCCAGGCATCTGGTTGCAATGGGACTTGTCGATGATATCCTGATTGGCAATGCCTTTGCCAGCGATGAAGAATTACAAGCCCTGGCAAATGTCTCCAGTGACAAAATCGAAATCCGCTTGAGTGTACTCTCACATCTTAGCTCCAAGGAAAAAGCAATTCTCACTCAGGTACATAAGGTACGGGGAGACTTGAGCAGTGACGTCATACGCAGCCGCAGCCTGGGGGAAAATGCCGGGCCAGAGTTAAACATTGAACCACGGGAAAGCTATCCCCTGCACCGCGGGGATGTAGTAATCCTCAACAATGGCTATGGCCGCTATCAGGGAGAACTGCAAATCATTCTCAAAGATATGAACTATGATCCCAGGCGCAATCTGGTAGGTCACATCCCTTTGGAGGAACAGATTCTACTCGATTCCCTGGACTCATTTAAATCATTCCGTTTTATTTAAAAGGCGCAAGCCTTTTTATTTTTTACTGAGTTGATCGATCTTTTCATACAGGGCGATGTGCTCTTCGCAAATCAAGCCAATGGTTTCTGTGGAAAGCAGCTGATCTTCCGCATGCATGAAAATCAAGGAGAAGGGCAAGTCTTCCCCATTGGCCTCCTTGGCCAATAAGTCCAGATGCGAGTGCGCCGCCTCTGCGTAGAGCGCCTTCCCTTCTTCCAGGTGGGCTTTGGCTTGTTCGTACTTGCCCTCCTTGGCCAATTCCACCGCCTCCAGATACATGGATTTGGCGGTGCCGATTCCAGCAATCATTTGGAAGGCTAACATCTGCATTTCTTCTTTGACACTCATAGTCGTTCCTCCTACAGGGTTTCCCCGTTTGTCTGTATCACTTGTTTATACCAATAAAAGGAATCTTTACGATAGCGCTTTAAGCTGCCGCTGCCATCATCATTTCGGTCCACATAGATAAAGCCATAGCGCTTGGACATTTGCCCCTCACTGGTGGACACCACATCCAAGGCTGCCCAGCTCAGATATCCCAGCACTTCTACGCCTTCTTCAATCGCCAGTTTCATCTGCTTAATGTGTTGGCGAAGATAATCGATGCGGTAAGAATCATGGACCTTTTGATCCACCAGCTGATCTTTGGCTCCCAAACCGTTCTCCACAACCAAGAGCGGCAATTGATAGCGGTCATAGAGCTGGGTTAAGGAAATGCGAAACCCCAGCGGATCAATCGGCCACTGCCACTGGGTCTTGGTCAATAGCGGATTTTCGCTAAGGGATGAAGACTTTGTAGCTATAGAGCTTTTATAATAGGAAACGCTCAAAAAGTCCAATGTATTTTCCGCCATAATATTGAGGTCTTCTTCTGTCATTTTTACGTTTTGTTTTATGAAGTCCTTTTGGATGTAGTAGGGATATTTGCCTTTGACCATGACATCGATATAGCGATAGTTGGTGCGATCCAGTTCAATCATCTTGAAGTAATCTTCAGGAGCAGAGGTCAAAGGATAAAAGGGATTCGCATTCACCTCACAGCTGACTTTGTTTTCGGAATCGATTTCGTGGGCGGTTTGTACCAACAGCGAAGTCGCCAACAACAGGTGATGAATGGTTTGATAGAGCACCTCATCCCGGGTTTTTGTCTTTGGTACCAGGGCTCCACCCACCATGTATAAGGCATGGTTGACGTTGTTGATCTCGCAGAAAGACAACCAGTGTTTGACTTTGCCTTTGTATCGCTCTAAGAGAACTTTCGCAAAGCGAAGGTATAAATCTACGGTTTCGCGATTGTAAAAGCCGTTGTGTTTTTTGACCACCCATAGGGGCATATCAAAGT
Organism: Erysipelotrichaceae bacterium; assembly: GCA_031272515.1. GTDB lineage: Bacteria > Bacillota_I > Bacilli_A > Erysipelotrichales > Erysipelotrichaceae > JAISTR01. The sequence goes on from JAISTR010000007.1 coordinate 25,368, forward strand.
GTACCAGGGTAATAATTGGGGTGATGCCTTTTTTTAGTAAACAATCAATCATGTCGTCATAGACCAATAACCCGGCTTCGTTTGGCTCTGTTTCTTCTCCGGTGGGAAATACCCTGGACCAGAGTAATGAAAGGCGCAAAGCTTTAAAACCCATTTGCGCAAAGGTTTCAATGTCTTCTTTATAATGCGTAAAGAACTCAACGCCGTTTTGGGAAGGGTAATATCCAGGTGGGACATCGATGTATTGTTGCGGGTCATCCAAGAGGTGAGAGCGAAGCTCTTTCCCCTGGGGCATATTGTCCACGACCGTAAACCCGCGAGAAGAGATGCCGCCTTCCGCTTGTCCTCCACAAAGGGATGAACCCCATAAAAACGGTTCGCTCATACGATAAACAACCTTTCCAATGACTTATGACCAACTCCGCATCTGGCAACCCCCAAGTCAAGCAAAGTTAAAAAACGTTCACGACTACGCACGCCGCCAGAGGCTTTGATTTTGATTTGATCGCCTACGGCTTTTAATAATAAGGCGATTTTTTCTGGGGTGGCACCGCTTAATTCGGTACCGGTGAGATAACCGGTGGAGGTCTTTACAAAATCCGCTCCGGCTTCCACGATGCACTTTGCGCCCAGTAACATTTCTTCTTCACTTAAAGCGTCTGTTTCCAAAATGACTTTCAGCTGGCGCTTTGCGTTATGAGCAGCTTTTGTAACGGCTTTTAAGTCTTCCACAATCTCCCTGGTTTTTTTGTCTTTCAACATGCCAATATGAATGACGATGTCAATCTCCTTCACGGCTTCATAGCGGATGACCTCCTGCAACTGGGCGATGCGCGAAGCGGTGGAGCTAGCCCCAAAGGGAAAATCAATGACCGGACAGAGTTCGACCATTGTGCCCTGTACAAGCGGTGCCAGAAGCTTGAGATAAAGGGGATTGATACAGAGGGATTTCACCTGGTAGGCAATTCCTTTTTTTGCGTATTCCAAAATTTCTGCTTCCGTAAAATCCGGGTTTAAAATCGCATAATCGATATATTGGGCCAACTCTAGCGGGGATAAAGATGAAGCATGATTTGCCATAGAACACTCCTTTGCTTTCATTATAAAGGAAACCAAAGTCAGCGCGGTTTATGACTGCGGCACATTGAAAGCCATAAAAATCCATGAAGTCAAAAAAATCCAAAATCAAAAGTCTGCTGATTCTCCTTTATAATGAAAGCAGGAGGCAAGTGTATGCGTAAAAAACATAAAACGATGGTAGCCGGACATCTTTGTTTGGATATCACCCCGGCTTTCTCTGGCCCAGGGGACCGCAAACTCTTTGACATCATCGGCCCGGGCAAGCAGGTTCTCACCGGTCCGGTGGACATTGCCACCGGCGGGGCAGTCGCCAATACCGGCTTGGCCATGAAGATTTTGGGTGAGGATGTGGTGTTGGTTGGAAAGATAGGCAAGGATGAATTTGGCGCTTTGATTAAAGGCATCTTGGATAAATATGATTGCGGCCAAACCCTGATAGAAGATCATCATGTGACCTCCTCTTATTCTTTGGTTGTGGCTTTGCCAAACATCGACCGCTTCTTCTTTCATCATCCCGGAGCCAATGACCACTTTTGTTTAGCGGAAATAGAGGACAGCCTGCTTCAGGATATCTCCCATTGTCATTTCGGCTATCCAACTTTGATGGCAGAAATCTACCGGGATCAGGGCGAGGGACTCAAACAGTTTTTCAAAAAGCTTCAAAAGCGGGGAATTACGACTTCCCTGGATACTTCGATGGTGGACTTTTTTAGTGAAGGCGGAAAAGCAGACTGGGAAGCATTTTTAAGCAAGGTGTTGCCTTTTGTGGATTTCTTTTTGCCAAGTGCGGAAGAGTTTTGCTGGATGATTGATAAAGTGCGCTATCAAGACTGGATCAAGCGCGCGGCAGGTGGGGACATGATGGAAGTGATTACTGAAGATGATGTTTCACCACTTGCTGATAAAATCCTGCAGCTGGGCGCAAAGGTTGCCTTGGTGAAGTGCGGGGTTTTGGGGCTGGTCGCAAAAACCGCCAATCAAGAAAAGATGGCAGGTCTATTATCCAAATACAATTTAAAAGAGGACTGGATCAAACAAAACGAATTCGAACCGAGCTACCATGTGGATCACATTGTTTCCGGCACGGGTGCCGGGGATACCGCCATCGCCGCTTTCTTGACAGGTGTGCTAAGAGGCGAAAGTCTATCTTCCTGCTTAAAGCTGGCAGCCGCAACCGGTGCCCTTTGTCTATCTGCCCCCGATGCTTTGGGGGGAATTGTGCCCTATAGTGAGGTCCAAAACAAAATTCAAGCCGGATGGAAAAAGAACAAGCCTGTATCATGACTTGTTCTTTTTGTGTTTCTTGACCGTTTTTAAATCCTGCTTTTTATTGAGAATCATATCTTCGAGTTCCAATAACCCGATTTCCACCGCCTGGCGTCGGGAGCCAAAGTCAAACAGCAGCCGCACCCCATTGATGAGTTTCACCAAAAATTTCTTGCTTTTGTGCTTTTGCTCTACATCAACTCCGGTAAGGTTGTCCTCATAGGGAGTCAAGGTATAGGCGATATAGGAAGTTTCAGCCACCGAGTCGTAAGTCGTACAGAAATACTCATCCTGGCGATGATTGATGGTGACGGTTACCGGTACACTGCGCTTTTTCTTTTCATTGACGATGACTTTGCGCTGATAGGTAAAGCCATCCGGCAGATGCGCCCGGTCCAATTTCATCTGGGCATCGGTTTTGATGCTTGCCAAAGCAACATCCAGCATGGCGTTGTATAATTGTGCTCGTGAGACTTTGAGTACGACATGTTGTTTCATGACTTTAGTATCGCAAGTTGCACTGCGACTGTCAAGGAGATTAAAACGATGAAACTGATTGCTGCAGACATGGATGGGACCCTGCTGGATGTTAGTGGGAAATACAATCACAGATTGTTTCGCCAGGTATTGGACTTGGCGAAACAAAAGGGGGTTGCAATTGCGATTTGTACCGGCAATCAGGGTGTTTGGACGGATCTTCAGTTTTCAGAATATTTGGATGACTTGTGGATTTTGGCCGATGGGGGTGCGCGAATGCATTATCGGGATGAAATCACGTATTACTCAAGCATTTCGGAAGAACTCAGAAAAAACTTATTGCATAAAATTCTCTCGCTGCCATATCCGCTGGAATTGATTTTGTCCATTGGGGAACACTGTTATGTGCGCAAAGGGATTGATGAGAGTAAAACGAAGTACATTCTCAATCACTTCGATCAGCCTGTTGCCATCGATGACCTGTTAATGATAAAGGGGGATATATTGAAATTCACAGGCTTTAGTGAAAGCCGCCAGGGACAAAAAATCGTGGAGGCTTTAAGTGAATTCAATGATTGCTTGGATATTGTTTCACCAGAAGGGTATTGGTTGGACATCACCCAGAAAGACGTGAGTAAAGGCAGTATCCTTACGCATCTGCAAGCCCGCTTAAACATCACAAAAGAAGAAACCGTGACCTTTGGGGATGGGCGCAATGACTTGACGATGTTTGCGGTGGCAGGCCTCAATATCGCGCCTTTAAGCGGAGAAAAAGAGGCGATGGAAGCAGCGGACTTCTTAATTGCCTCCAATGAAAATGACGGGGTACTAAAAGCAATGATGAAACTGTTAGAGATGAATGGCTGACAATTCACCTATTCTGAGGTACAGCAGATTTCACCTTTGCCGGTGATTTCCAGCTTTTCAAGAAGAGGCGACACCAGAAAGCTGTCGCCTTTTTTTACGTTTGTTTGATTTACATTCAAACTGCCGCTGGAAACACTCATGCAGAGATAGCGGTTTAAATCAAGGGTAATGGTTCCATCGATTTGAAAGGATTCAATGGTGAAGTCCGAATCGGACCAGAAGGTGGTGCGGGTACCACCACCCAAGTCTTGGATAAGCGGCTTTGGCTGAATATCCGGAAAGTCAAAGCGAATCGATTCCATAGCTTCTTTTAAATGTAAGGGCCGTAACTTGCCGCTTGCATCCAAACGGTTGTAATCATAGAAGCGATAAGTCACATCCGTCGCTTGTTGAACTTCATAGACTATGACATCCTTCTGCAGCGCATGCAACATCCCGGCAGGGATATATACAAAGTCTTTGGCAGCAATCGGTCGGGATACACAGATGTCATCCCAGCGACCCGCAGCCATTAAGGCTTGCAGTTCTTTAAGGTTGTTGGCTTTGGTGCCCATGATTAAATCGGCATCCACTGTGGCCTTTAAGAAGTACCAGGCTTCATTTTTGCCGGAGGGATAGCCGTGTTTTTTCGCGACTTCGTTATTGGGATGCACCTGTACACTCAAGCGGTCCTGGGGGCCGACAAAGCCGATGATAAAAGGAAAGCGATTGTATTTTGATTGAAAGATTTCCGGATGCTTTTCAAACAAATCCTTCAAAGTTTGTCCCTGGTATTCTGAATTCAGGATTTCATTGGAACAGCCTTCTTTTTCTTGGCAACTAAAAGCCCAGAACTGACCGATACCAAGAGGGAAGTCTTTAAAACCGAATTCGTTTTTTAAGGCGTCGATTCCCCATAAGGCAGCACGGGGAATCGGCTTGGTCAATAAGATGTCTTTCATCGCAAGCCTGCTAGTGCCTCTTGGTAGCTTAAGCCATCGCGAAACAGGGCACTGGTTCCCAGTACAAAACCATCCACCCCGATGTTTGCGTATTTCTCAATTACTGCTGGGGTGCAGTTGCCATCCAAGAAGATCGTATAGCCATAAGTGCTTTTTAGCTTCACCAGCTCTTTGATTTTCGGCTCGACAAAATCCAAAAATTTTTGTCCCGCAAAACCCGGGTGTACGCTCATGATTAACAGATCATCACAAAGCGGCAACATCTCCCTGACACTTTCCACGCTTTCCTCCGGATTGATGGCAATTCCCGGATGTACGCCTGCTTCCTTTATTTTCAATAGGGTCTTGGTCGGGAAAGCATCCGCTTTGGGATGAATGTAGATGATGTCACAGCCGGCCTTTATAAACCAGTCAATTTTATCACCGGGATTTACCATCATCAAATGCGCATCCAGTGGTAGGCTGGTAAGGCTGCGAATGGCCTTGATATCCTGTAAACCCAAGGTCAAATTGGGTGTATACACACCATCCATGACGTCAATGTGAAACAGGTCAGAACCGGCTTTTTCCAAGGCTCTGACTTCTCTTTCCAGATTTCTAAAATCTGCGCACATCATGGAGGGACTCAATAATCGTTTCATAAGGTACCCCCGTTCTGCTTTCATTATACATGTTTCTATCCATTGAAATGAAACAGGAAAAATGGCATATAGAGTGCCGGAAAAATCAATGAAGAAAAGCCGATTGCCCTTTTACAATGATAGCAGGAGGGGACTATGACAAAACCATTACCAAAAACATTTTACTGGGGCTCATCCACCAATGCCCAACAATTTGAAGGTGGCTGGAATTTGGATCACAAAGGAGAGACCATTGCGGACGCCAGGGTCTTACAAGGCGGCTTTTCCAATTTCAAAGTAGCCAGTGACCACTATCACCGCATGGATGAAGATTTTGATTTATACCAGGAGATGGGATTCACCATCTATCGCTTTTCTATTTCCTGGGCTAGGATATTTCCAAGTGGCGACGACGAAACACCCAATCCGGAAGGTCTGAAGTTTTATGACTATATGGTGGATGGTTTAATCAAGCGCGGGATTGCGCCAGTCGCAACCCTCTATGCCTATGACCTGCCTTTGGCGCTATTAAAGAAGTACGGTGGTTTTAAAGACCGGCGCTGCATCGATGCCTATGAAAACTATGTGCGTACCGTCTTTAAGCACTTTAAAGGCCGGATTAAATTCTACACACCCTTTAATGAACCAAACCTGTTTCATATGGATCAGGAGTATATCGCTGGCAATGCCGGGTTAAAACAAAGTGACAAAGAGACCTGGCAGATTGAACACCACTTGACCTTGGCTTACGCCAAATGTGTCAATGCCTGCCATGAAATTGATCCGGATGCGAAAATCGGACCGAATACTGCCTGTGGAGTGGTGTATCCCGCTACCTGCAATCCCAAGGATGCCAGACTGGCACAACGCGAGATGTATTTGCGCAACTGGGCCTATCTGGATACCTATTGCCGCGGTGGTTATCCGCAATACTTCTTGAATTATCTTGAAGAAATGGATGTCTTGCCTGAAATGTTAGCAGGGGATAAGGAGCTGATTGCCAGCGTCAAGCCGGATATCATCTCCACAACCTACTACAGCTCTTCCGTGGCCAGCAGTGACCCGGATCACTTCAAAAGCAAACCGCTACCGGCAGCCAAGGAGTTCCAGGAAGCCAGAGTACAATATCGTCCTTCCATCTTAAACCCCTATACCAGCGAAACCGAGTGGGGCTGGATTATTGATCCGGATGGTTTCTACTATCAATTGACGGAGCTCTATCACCGCTATCAATTACCGATTGTCATTCTGGAAAATGGCATTGCGGCGACGGAGGAAATCGATGAGAATGGCAAGGTCTATGATGATTACCGCATTGACTATTTGGCGAAACACATCGAATGCATGAAGGAAGCAGTAGCGGATGGCGTGGACTTGTTGGCATATCTGACCTGGTCGGCTACCGACCTCCACTCGACCCGTGAGGGTTTTGTGAAGCGTTATGGTTTTGTATATGTGGATCGTTATGAGCATTCGCTGCGGACGCTTGACCGCTACAAGAAAAAATCTTTCTGGTGGTATAAGAAGGTGATTGCTTCCAATGGCGAAGATCTTAAAAACGATATAGAGTATTAGTGAAGGAGGAAAGAATGAAACTAGTACTATTCTGTACCGCAGGGATGTCTACGAGCCTTTTAGTGAACCGTATCAAAGATGCAATCAAAGAACAGAATGTCGATGTGGAAGTAGAAGCCTTCGCCGTGCGTGCCGTCGAATCCGAAGGCGCGAATGCGGATGTCATCCTGCTTGGCCCGCAAGTACGCTTTGAACTGAAACGGCTACAAGCGCTCTATCCCGAAAAGAAGATTGCCTCCATCGATATGCAAGCATACGGCATGATGGATGGCAAGAGAGTGCTCAAACAGGCTTTGGATTTATTTGGAAAGTGAGAACAGAAAGAAAGGCGATGCCTTTCTTTTGTGTAGGGAGGATCAATGAATCTTTTCGTGTTTGACTTGGATGGAACCTTGTTGTCCGAACAAAATAATCCGCTTGGTGAAATTCTACCAAAAACCAGAGAAGCACTTCTCACCTTACGCTCCCAAGGACACCAGCTGGTTTTGGCATCAGGGCGCTGTAAACGCGGGATGACCCATTTTTCTGAGCTCTTGGACTTTTATAAAGGTGGTTATTTGATTGGCTATAACGGTGGTTTGTTGTGGGATTGTTTAAAAGAGGAAACCTTGTTTTCCCAGGTCTTTGATGGTGCGCTGTGTAGTAACATCCTTTCTCATTTGGTGAAGTTTGATGTCACCTTGATGATTGACTCTGGCGAAACCATGTATCTCAACCAAGAAAACAGGATGACAGAATATGAGTGTGGCACCAACCACTTAACACCGGTGGTCCTGGCTGATTTTTTACAATTGCCGAACTTTCCGGTTCACAAAATCCTGGTTTACCAAGAAGAAGAAAAGCTGCAGGCACAGGTACCAAAGATTATCGAGCCCTTTCAAACAAGGGTTGCCTATGCCTACAGCGCTCCGGTCTATTTCGAAATCACACCTTTGGGTATTAACAAAGCCCAGACTTTAAAACGATTACAAGCGCTTTTGCGTCCGCAAAAAACCATCGCATTCGGCGATGGGGAGAATGATCTGGGGATGTTGGCTTTGGCGGATATTTCGATTGCCATGAAAAATGCGGAACCAAAGGTTAAAGATGCTTGTGATATGATTACCGACTCCAATGATGAAGAGGGAATCTTTGTGGCCTTACAGAAACTGGGATTTTGTTAAGCATGCATGTGCAAGGCTGGAATGGTTTTGTGATTTTGCGAAGGAAGCAGGGTCCTGGCCTTGTTTTTTTGAATATCCACCAGCACTTTGATGAATTCACAATAGTTCTGTGCGGTTTTCAACCTGGTGCTGTTGAGTGTGTCTTTTTCCAGGGTGTGAAGAATCTGGTATAGGGCTTCAAACAAGAGCGAGCTTTGCTCGGTTAAGGAGCAGACGATAAATACATCGGCTTTGCTTTTGTCAAAGATAAAGGGCTCATCGGACCTTAAAATACTGATGAAGGACGAATCTTCAATTGGAAAGTTGAAACGCAAAAGCGTGATGCCATTTTCAAACTCCACCACCTGCCTTTTTTTCTCATCAAACATAATCGAGGTATGGATGATGTTTTTGGATAATCGATAATGGCTTGTGATGGTGTCAATGAAATGATTGATGAGCTGATTGACGGATTTGATTACCAGGTGATCCTGGTATAAGAGCGGATTACAGATGGTTTGAATCAAGGGCAGACGGAACTGGCGGTCCAAAAAATTTCGAACTCTGCGAATGTCTTCGGCGGTAATCAGGTAGGAAATCGTCACGACCGGAACCGATTGCACCTCCGGTACCGGACCGGTTGAGATGATGAAATCGTACTCAAGATCTTCCACCATCTTGAAGCGGTAAAAGGGTAGAGTCTTCACAAACTGTATTTCCGTACCAAAGTAGCTGTAAAGCTGATGGCGGATGTAAGAGCGCTCGGATTGGCGGGTACCGCAAATCAAAAGCGCTTCCAGCATCGAGTTATTGAAGAGGTAGATCGCATCGGTAAAGGAAACGGACAGATTGCCCAGTTCACTGGAGCGCATCCTAAAGCCATAGTGCTTTTCAATGATTTCAGAGGCAATACGGGCACAGTGGTAACCCAAAGGGAAGCGGTGTTCCAGAATCAAAAACAGCGGAGTACGCAGTTTACAGCGATATTTGTTGCGAAAAATGATACCGGGAAGGTATTCCCGCAAATACAACACACACTTTTCCACCATCCGCAAAGACAACATGGTCGATGCTTCAATGGCATCCAGAATTTCATCGACCACCTGAATGCATTCTTCTTTTGAAATCACATTGACCTGGATTTTTTCCTTGCGGGCGATCAGCTCAATTCCCAAATACAAGCGCTCTGCTTCGTTCAATTTCGTATTTAAAACGATTTCCAAGACATCGGCAATCTGATTGGCTGCCTGAAATTCGACCGCGTCCTGGATTTCCGGCAACTCGGGCAACTCTGTTAAGATATAGCCTTTTTGAACCCGTTGCAACATGACGCTGATGTACAAAAAGAAATCCACAATCGATACATCAGAGAGTTCAATACCGCTGTTTTCGATGATGGCGATGATCTGTGGCTCAGGCAGAGAAGCATCCGGGGTGAACAAGAGCTCATTGGTCAGGTTGGCGGTATAAAACTGGGTGAAGTCCATATCGCAGATGGCAGCGCGATGTGCGCGCTCATTGCCCTCCACTTTCAAGCCGAAGTTCGGCTTTTGACGGATGGTGATGCCACGCTCGTTGAGATCAATCTTGCAGGTTTTTAAATCATTGGAAATGGTTGCCCGACTGACGGCGAGTTCTTGAGCCAGGTCATCGATTTTGAAATAACCGTCGGCTTTTAAAAGCAAGGTGGTTAAATAGTTCTGGCGCTCAGAGGGCAGTTGGGGAATCGAGCTTTGATAGCTGGTCTCCAGCTGATCGATTGCCTCTTCCAACTCCAAAAAGGTCTTGTCGTTTTGTAAGACAATCCGGTAGCCTTTTGACACGGATGATTCCAGAGTAAAACCAAATTCCCGCAAGATTTGGCGGATGTGCTGCATTTCATCGCGAATCAAGCGCCGGGAAATGCCGACCTGCTTGGCAATCTCATAAGAGGACAAGAAGTCGCTTGCCCTGGTCAGCAGATAGATGATGTCAATATCCACCCGCTTCAATTTCATATGGTCCCCTTTTTTCTCATGATAGCACAATCACTGGCTCAGCGGAAAAATCTGGCACTATTTATGCCGGAAACCGGTGTAGAAAACCTTTGTTATTAAAACGATAATGAAATCAGGATAGGGAGATTGAATGACCAAATCTCCCGGGTTCTTAACATTTAGGAGGGTTAGAATGTCCAATAAAAAATCTTTCATGGAATCATTCACCGAAAAGATTGATGTCATTTCTGGCCCCATGATCAAGTTTGGTCAAATCAAGTTCATTCGTGCGGTCACATCCGGTATGGTTGCGACCATTGGCGTCACGATGATTGGTTCGATCTTCTTGGTAATCTACCTGCTGGGTTCGGATGGGGGTTTGACAACCACCGCGTTGTTGCCTTTCTTGAAGCCGTTTGCGGGTAAGATTGTTTTGGTACAAAGCTTGTCCATGGGAATTATGGCCGTCTATATGTCGGTCTCCATGGGCAGTGAGTATGCTGAAATCAAGGGGTTTAGTAAGACAACCGGTGCCGTTGGTGCTTTGTTTGCCTTTATTCTGTTGAACTATAACGGAATCGATGCAACGGTAGATGGTGTCAGTGCATTACCGATTAACTATTGGGGCGGAGCAGGGGTCATTACTGCGATTGTCGCAATGGCGATATCAACCAATATTATTTCATTCTGCTACAAACGCAACATTAAGATCAAGCTGCCGGATTCGGTGCCGCCAGCCATCGCAGAGTCCTTCTCTGCGGTTATTCCTTATCTGTTTGTGGCGATGGTTACCTGGGGCATCCGTACACTGTTAGATTTCAACCTGCCCAAGATGGTGACCGATGTTTTGCTGCCGATTCTCTCAGCAGCGGATAATGTCTTCACCTATGCCTTGGCTTACTTCTTTGTTTCACTCTTCTGGACCATTGGTCTGCATGGGGATAACATTGTCGGGGCAGTTACCAGTGCGATTGTTACTACCTGGAATACAGAAAACGTCAATCTGTATGCATCCGGAGTCGCGAATGCGGACCTGCCTTATGTTTGGACCAGCAACCTGAATCGGATTCACCTTTGGGTTTCGACCTGCTGGCCCTTACTGATTTACATGTTTATGTCTTCGAAGAAGCTGCCGCATCTCAGGCCGCTGGCGGGGATTGCCCTACCACCTGCCATCTTCTGTATCATCGAGCCGATTATGTTCGGTTTACCGGTGGTGCTCAACCCGTTCTTTATCGTTCCGTTTATCCTCTCTCACGTCGTTACCGCAATCCTGACTTATCAACTCACTGCGGTTGGCTTTATCGGCAAGATGTGCATCAACTTGCCCTGGGCTTCGCCCCCGCCGCTGCTTGGTTATTTGGGAACAGGTGGCTCGATTGGAGGTTTGATTATCGTATTTGTCAACCTGGCAATTGGCTTAGTCATCTTCTATCCTTTCTGGAAATCTTACGAGAAAAACGAAATCAAGAGAATTGCGGAAGAAGCAGCAGCCGAAGCAGCTGCTTAGGGTTTCATTATGAAGAAGCTGAGGCTGTTTGATACAGCCTCAGCTCTTCTTAACAACAAGGAGAATCTATGAAGACTTGTCCTTACTGTAAGAAGAAAGTCGATGATGATTCAAAGTTTTGTCCCTTCTGCGGCAGAAATTTGACGAAGGTCACCAAACAAGCTATCGCCTTATCCGAAGAGGAGACAAAGATAAAAAACCGGATTCAAGCCTTGGCGAATCTGGCTTTGATTGTATTTTTTGGCGGTTTGATCATCTGTGATTGGTTGCTGAATGTTTTATTGGGAGCGATGAATATTTCCACCAAAGGCCCGATTTATTTGAGCTGTGCTGTATATCTGGTGGCAGGAGCGATTGCCTTATTGGCCATCTATCAGTATTTCTTAGTCAAAAAGAAGGGGATAGCCGTAGAGAATCATGAACTGGTGGTACCCTTAGGTGTCTTGTCGGTGATTGTGCTGGTGCTTTTGATTAACATCAGCGGCGTACTAATGGGGTGAGTTATGTACTGTAAAGTGTGTGGAACCAGAAATGATGATCAGGCGAAATTCTGTAATTCCTGCGGCGCCGAGTTGTTATTGCCAGAGCAGCCAAAGGAAGAGGAAAAGCCGAAATTGAAATTGGAGAACCAATGGCAACTGCCGGGGATTATTTTAACCTTAATCGCTTTTGTGTTAGCGATCTTTCCCTATCAGGGAGTATTTAATCAACGCATAGGGGTTGAGTGGTGGATGCTGTTATTGATCTTTGCCTTTGCCTTTTTGGCTTTGCTTGTAACCGAGCGCGCCAAAAAGAAAGACAAGGAATTTAAAAGACGCTTTGGTCAGGACAGTTCCAACTGGTTGTCTACAACCTGTTACTGGCTATGCCGTTTGACCTTGGCTTTGACGGCCATGATTTTGTTTACAAAGTTTTAAGGAGGATCTTGTGACGAAATTTTCAAAGGATTTTTTATGGGGTGGAGCGATTTCCAATGCCCAGGCAGAGGGCTGTAATTTAACCGATGGCAAAGGCTGGTCGGTTTATGACAACCTGGTGATTGCCAAAGAAACCGGGCAGCTTGACTTTGATGATCCCAATGTTGCCTCCAATCACTATCGGCAGTATGAAGAAGATATTGAATTAATGGCAGAAATGGGATTTAAGGCTTGCCGGTTTTCCATACTCTGGTGCCGGATTCATCCCTTGGGGGATGAAATCGAGCCCAACCAGGCCGGTTTGGCTTTTTATGACAAAGTAATTGACAAGATGTTGGAAAAAGGCATTGAACCGGTGGTGTCCTTAATCCACTTTGATATGCCTTACCATCTTTTAGAAAAATATAACGGCTTTGCCAATGAGGAAGTGACGGATTTCTTTGCCCGGCATGTAAGAGATGTAGTAACCCACTACCAGGGCAGAGTCAAATACTGGATTACCTACAATGAAATCAACACCATTACCGGACATGCGGAGTTGGTGGGTGGAGCGATACAGCCAAAAGGGATGAGCGATGCCGAGTTCTTGCATACCATCACCAAGAATTCGCAATTGGCGCATGCGAAAGCGGTATTGGCAATCAAAGAGGTAGATGCCAAAGCGAAGGTCAGCGGCATGATTGCCTACACGCCGGTAGGGCCCAAAACCGCTGCTCCCAAAGATGCTTTGGCAGCTTTATTATTCAACAACTTCAAGTCTTTGATTTCGTTTGACATCATGACCCGGGGAGAATTCCCTTCCTACTACACCACGTTTATGAAAGAGCGCGGGGTGGATGTGTCTTTGTCCAAGAAACAGGCAGAGCTTATTTTAAGCGCATCCAAAAAGATTGATTTCTTATCCTTCAGTTACTATCAGTCCCGGGTGATCAGTGGACCGGATGAAAGCGATCCAGTCAAATTCGCGGATGAAGTGGTCTTTGGCGGTTATGGCAATGTGCAGGTCAGTGAATACTGCCAGACGAATCCATGGGGTTGGGCGATTGATCCAATCGGCTTCCGCATTGCTTTGGATACGTTATATCAAAGATATCATCTGCCCTTGTTTGTGGTGGAAAACGGCATCGGTTTGCCCGATGTGATCAGTGAAGACGGGAAAGTTCATGATCCCCAACGGATCGACTACTATCGTGAACACATCCGCAACATGAACTATGCGGTGAATCTGGATGGGGTGGAATTATGGGGTTGGCTGGGCTGGAGTCCCTTTGACTTCTTATCCAGCCATAAAGAGATGCGCAAACGCTATGGTTTTATTTACATCGATACCTCCAAAATGGTGGATGGGAAGTTCAAACGGATTCCCAAAGACTCGTTTGCCTGGTTTAAAAAAGTCACAGCCAGTGACGGAGAGGAGCTATAGATTATGCCGATTATTCGTTTGATTAATGCGAATCGCACCGCGATTCGCGAGATGAGCGCTTCCGATTTAAAGAAGTCCATCATGGCCAGTGAAGGCCGGGTCATTATGACGCAGTTCTTCGTCTGGGGTAATGTGATGGGTGGAGTTAACAATGCGGAACTGCAGCAGGCTTTTGGTTCTGACATGGTGATGATGAACGGCTATTCCACCGATCCCAAAGTAAAACCCCTGGGACTGCGCAATCCCAAAGGCGGCACCTATAAGATTCGCGATCTCAAGAAAATCGTTGATATCCCCCTGGGTGTTTATCTGGAGTGCGGAGATCCGGAATTCTTAAAGCAACAGGAAACCACCTCCTATGGAGTCAATATGTTATCACCAGACCGCATTGCCAGCCGCGAAAACCTCATCAAAATCAAAGAGGCCGGTGCCGATTTTGTGGTTTTGGCGGGTAATCCCGGCTCCGGCGTCACGCATGAAAACATCATCAAAAACGTGAAGATTGCCAAAGAAGTACTCGGTGATGACATTTTGATTTTTGCGGGGAAGTGGGAAGATGGAGTCTATGTGAAGGTCTTGGGTGACCCGATTTTGGGGGTTGATGAGTCCAAGCGCATCATCAAGGAATTGTTGGATGCCGGGGCGGACTGCATCACCATGCCGATGCCGGGTTCAAGAACCGGGGTGACGGTCAATGATATGCGGGAATTGGTGACTTTTATCCATACCTACAAACCCGGCAGTTTGGCCTTGTCTTTCTTGGATGCCAGTATTGAAGGGGCTGATGAAGAGACCATCCGCAAGTGTGCGGTATTATCAAAGCAAACCGGAGCGGATATCCACTGTTTGGGGGATGCGGACTTACAAGGCTCCACCAGACCGGAGAATGTCTATTCCTTCAGCATTGCGGCCAAAGGCCGACTGAAGACTTGGTTCCGTATGGCGGGCTCCAAGCATTAGGATAAGATCATGCGAATTGGAATCGGCACCGACCATGTCGGGTTTGCCTACAAAAAAGAAATCAGCGACTACCTCAAGGACCTGGGCCATGAGGTAGTCGACTATGGAACCTATTCTACAGAGCGCACCGATTATCCGATTTGGGGCAGTAAGGTCGCCAGGGAACTGGTGGCAGGCAATATTGAGCGGGGTGTACTGATTTGTGGAACCGGTGTTGGTATTTCCTTATCAGCGAACCGCTTTCAAGGGGTGCGGGCAGTGGTCTGCAGTGAACCCTATACCGCGAAGCTGGCCCGCGCCCATAACAATGCCAACATCATTGCCTTTGGCTCCAGAGTAATAGGCATTGAGTTGGCGAAGATGATTGTGGAGGTATTCTTAACAACTGAATACGAAGGGGGTAGACATCAGCAACGGATTGATGAGCTGGATGATGACGACTTCCTTTGCGGAATGAAAGAATGAAGCAAAAACCAACCTTGATACAACAAATGATAGCCCGTATGGATGCCATTTCCAAACCGATGATTCGCTTTGGAAAACTGCCTTTCATACGGGCTATTACCTCCGGTATGATAGCGACCGTCGGCATCACCATGATTGGCTCGCTGTTTTTGATTTTGTATTTGTTGGGTTCGGATGGCGGCTTGAGTGAGAAAGCCCTGCTGCCTTTCTTGACTCCCTATGCGTCAAAACTCATTCTGGTGAATCAGTTTTCCATGGGCATTATGGCCTTATATATGGCTGTCTCCATGGGCAGCGAATACGCCGAAATCAAGTCCTTCAGTAAAACCACCGGAGCGGTGGGATCCTTATTTGCCTTTATCTTATTGAACTACAACCGCATCGATGTCAATAGTGCAGGTGTCAGTGTTTTTCCAATCAACTACTGGGGTGGTGCGGGCGTCATTACGGCGATTGTCGCCATGGTGATTTCCACCGGCATCATCGCTTTTTGTTATAAGCACAATTTGAAAATCCGCTTACCGGATTCGGTACCGCCGGCGATTGCGGAATCGTTTTCGGCTGTGATTCCCTATCTATTGATTGCTTTAATGACCTGGGGTATTCGTACCTTAGCGGACATTAACTTACCGCAACTGGTCTTAACCGGATTATTACCGGTATTGTCCGCAGCGGATAATGTTTATACCTATACGCTTTGTTATGCCTTGATTTCGGTGTTTTGGATTTGCGGCTTGCATGGCGACAGCATCGTCGGGTCCGTAGTGACCCCATTGTTAAATACCTGGATGATTGAAAACAACGACGCAGTATTGGCGGGAGTGGCGATTCCTCATACCTGGACCCCCAATCTCAATCGTTTACATATGTGGATTTCAACGGTTTGGCCTTTGGAGGTGTATATGTTTGCCTCTGGCAAACGCCTGCCGCAGATGAAAGCTTTAGCGACCATCGGTTTGATTCCTGCCCTATTCGGGGTGGTGGAGCCGGTCATCTATGGTTTGCCGGTCGTTTTAAATCCATTCTTGGCCTTACCCTTTATTTTGACCCATACCATTACCGGAGCGCTTACTTATCTGGCGACGCAGTTTGGCTTTGTAGCCAAGATGTACTTGAATCTGCCCTGGGCAACCCCGGCACCGATTCTGGGCTTTCTGGGCGGAGGTGGCAGCATCGGCGGCTTATTGATTGTGTTTGTGAACTTCGGTGTTGGCTTGTTGATTTTCTATCCGTTTTTCAAGGCATATGAGCGGGCGGAGATGAAGAAGGAAAGCGGTGTGTGAGGTATAACATTTCCATCAAGAAAAACAAAGAAATCCCTGATTTGAAGGCGATTTCTTTGTTTTTATATTGTGTAATCGGCGAAAAATCTTGCTGAGTAGGATTGCCCTATTTGACGGCTTTCTGTTTCCATAAAGAGAAGTTTGCCAGCATTACCAAAAATTACCATGATAGATTTTTCACAATATCTATTGACAAACCTGTTATAACAGGTATGATGATGTTATAACAGGTTGGAAAGGGGTTTCATAGCTATGATCAATAACACGATTGATTCGGAATCGAAAACACCAATCTATTACCAGTTATACATGATTCTGCAAGAGCGGATTGAAAGCGGAACCTATCCGGAAGGTTCGATTTTTCCCTCAGAAGCAGAGCTGGTGAAGGAATTTGGCATCAGCAGGATTACCGTACGAAGGGCCATCTCCGATTTGGAGCATGATGGCTACATCAAGACCCGCAAGGGCTCCCGCGCTACGGTCTTAAAAATCCACAAGATCAAGGATACCTTCGCCTTTGAGTCCTTCAGCAATGAGACCCGTGAGAAGGGAGAAGTTCCCAGCAATATCATTGTCGCTGCGGAACTGGTTGAACCTTCCGCGAAAGTCTTGCAACTGCTGGACTTACAGCCCGGGACGAAAGTCTATCATCTCAAGCGGCTGCGGCTAAGAAACAACCGCATCAGCGCTTTGCATGATACCTACATTAATCCCGGAATCGGTGTGGTAATAGACACGCAGTTTGACTCGGATGCCTCGCTGTATGAATTTTATCAGCAGCATGGCATACAACTGGGGTATGCGGACGAGACGATTGAAGCCAAATTACCCGACAAAGCGCTACGGCAGGATTTGTACATGGAAAAAAGCGAGCCGATTTTATATCGCGAGCGCATCACCTTCGACAAGCAGGGAAGACCGATAGAAGTGTCTTTCAACAGCGTTATCGCCGGTCAGTACAAATACACCGTACATATGGAGAAAAGGGGATGAATCTTGATGAAGATGTATGACATACACTCCCACTTGGGCAAGACCAGCTCAGGAGAGGAAAATACCGCAGCACAGCTGGTCTCTTCACTAAACCAATACGGTGTAACGAAAGTCGGGATTTCCAGTCTTAGCGGTTCTGTTTCCCGCTTACAAAATGAACTGGTCCATAACGCGATGCTGGAGTTTCCCGGTACCGTAATGGGTTATGCGTTTATCAATCCCAAGTCCCTCACCCGCAGTGAAGAAATCAAAGAGTGCCTGGGTGAGTGGAATATGGATGGCGTGAAATTTATGCCCTGGAAACACGGTTACTATGCGGAGAACTGTCCCCAGATTGGTGACATGTTAAAAGAGATTGAGCCATATGGAGTGCACATCCAAATCCATGTTGGCACCAATCCGTTGTGCACGCCTTTTCCCTGGATTGATTATGCGAAGGCATTCCCGAAGATTCGCTTCCTGTTCACCCATATGGGTTGCAGGGAATTTGGCTACACCACGGTGGAAGCCATCAAAGATATCCCGAATATCTGGGTTGAAACGTCCTGCCAATACGAGCGGGAAGTGCTCTTGAAAGCAGCGAAGGAACTGGGATCCAAGCGCATCTGCTTCGGCTCTGACTGGCCTTACAAGCCGACGGATGTCGAAATCAAAAAGGTGCAGCTGTTGGGTTTTAGTGAGAGTGAATTGGAAGATGTCTATTACAAAAACGCAGAATACCTGTGGACAAGAAAGAAGGGCTGATATGAAAATTTCGGTACTCAGAATTGATGACCGTTTGATTCACGGTCAGATTGTTACGCGATGGGTGTCGTACGCCAATGCCAAGACAATCTTGGTGGCCGATGATAAGGCGGCGAAAGATGCGACATTGCAAATGTTGTTAAAGTTGGCGGTGCCAAGCGGGGTAACCTTGAAGATTGCAAGCATCGAAGAAGCCGCAAAAGCGGTATCAGAGAGCACTTCGGATGAGAAGATCTTACTGATTACCCGCAATCCAGCAGAAACACTGCGCTTATTACAACTGGGCGTCAGTGTCCCGTCAATCAATGTTGGCAACATTTCCAACTCCAAGTCGGAAGTTGGGCGAAAGAAGATGTTGGACTACATCTACTTTGAACCACAGGATGCGAATGCTCTGCAGAAAATTGCGGAAATGAATGTGGCTTTGGACGTCAGGGCAATCCCTGATGAATCATCCAAAGATGGATTATCACTCGTAAAAAAATACTTAGGAGGCTAAAATCATGAGTTTGTTTTTTCAAGCTGTCATGGTGGGCGTCATTGTCTGGGTTGGTTTTCTGGACAAAGCGTTCCTTCATACCTTCATCTACCGTCCCGTCTGTGTAGGAACACTGGTGGGACTGGTGATGGGAGACTTGCGGACTGGCTTACAAGTCGGGGTCTCGATTGAATTGATGTTTCTGGCAGTGGTCTTTGTCGGTCTGGCAATTCCGCCTGATGAAACCTTGAGTGCAGGCATTGCGGCAGCCTTTGGCTGTTTGGCCCATAGCGCGGAAATCGGCATTGCCACCGCTTTGCCCATTGCGATTGTTGGTCAAATGTTTAGGCAAACCCGTAATTCGACGATTTATGAATTCACCCAAAGAAAAGTGGAACAAGCCGCTGCGAAAGCAGATACCAAAGGCATCATTCTTTGGACCTCGATTATTCCTTCGATTGTCGAAGGTGTGTTGTTTGGTGTTCCCGCTTTTGTAGCAGTGTACTTTGGCGCTGGCTATATTCAAAGCTTCATCGACTTTGTTCCGGAAGTCATCATCTCCGGCTTGGCGGTGGGCGGCGGATTCATCGGATCTGTTGGGGTCGCGCTGTTATTGACCACCATCAAAACCAAGGATGCCTGGCCGTATTTCCTGGTTGGCTTCTTCTTTGCCAGCTATCTGGGCATTAACATGATCGGCATCGCCATCGTTGCGGTAGTCGTGGTTGCCATCGTCTACTACGCCGATAAAGAAAAACTGAAAAAGGCAGGAGGCGAATAATCATGTCAGAAAGCAAAAAAATCACCAGAAGTGATCTTTGGAAATCGTACTTTTATTCCCTGGGAATTGAGAGCGGCTGCTCAACCACCAAACAGGAGGCGCCGGGCTTTGCGCAAGGTTTGATTCCCATCATTGAAAAGATCTATCCGAATAAGGAAGAGCGGGCAGAGGCTTATTCCCGCCATATGGAACTGTTTTTGACCGAAGGTCGGGTTGCCTACTATTGCGTTGGTGTTGCGGCAGCGATGGAAGAGCGCAACGCCATGGAAAAGGATGTCGACCCGGAATCCATCAACGCTATAAAGGTTGCGCTGATGGGCCCCCTGGCGGCTCTGGGTGATTCCATCATCCATGGTACCATCCGTCCGATTATGGCCGGCTTGGCTTGCTCGATGATTGCCACCAGCAATTACACCTCTCCGGTTGGCACCTTTATCTTCTTGGGTGTTATGACGACGGTGGTCATGGTCTCACGCTATTTCGGAATTTTCAAAGGCTATGACACCGGTTTGATGCTGGTATCCTCCATGCAGGCAGGCGGCATTCTGGACCGTTTGACGAAGTATGCGGCAATCGCAGCCTTCATCGTCTGCGGCGGCTTTATTTCCTCTCTGGTATGGAGTTATACCCCAATTGAATATGTCAGTGGCGATACGGTTATCGCTTTGCAAGATGTGTTGGATGGCTTAATGCCGCAGCTGGTTCCTTTGCTTTATACGCTGTTGATGTACTATCTGATCAACAAGAAGAAGATCAATCCGGTCTTGCTGATTGTGGCAACCATGGTACTTTGCTGCGTACTGGTTTACTTCAACATTCTGGCTTAATAGGAGGTACTTATGATTGATTTTCATGCACATGTAGATCGGGATCCGATCACCAAAGAATTCAAAATAAAAGAGTTGTTATTGGATATGCAAAAAAACAACATCGACCAGCGGGTCATATCCACCTTTGCGGGTGGGGATGTTGTCTATCAGAACGATGCCATCATATCGTTTGTGAAAGCGTATCCCAAACAACTGATTGGCTGTGCATCCATCAATCCCAAAGAAGACCGCAGTATAGAAGAAGCAAAGCGGGTCGTACAATTTCCGGAAATCAGTCTGTTTGAATTTGATTCGATGGAACACGGATATTTACCGGAGAAGTTCGATTACAACTTGGTTCCGATTTTGGATATTGCGAAAGAGTGCGGCATCATAGTCAAGGTCTTTACCGGCTGGGGGCCCAGAAGTGCTCCCCAACAATGGCGCAAGTACATTGAGAAATATCCCGAGGTGACCTTTGTTATCGAACATATCGGCGGCATTGATTTCGGTTATGGCTGCATTGATTTTGTCAAACCGTATGACAATGTCTATCTGGAATCATCCGGACAATCTGAGATGACGGTGCTGCACTTGGCATTTGCGCAGTTGCCGATCCATCGCTTTGTCTTTGGTTCCAATTACCCGACTCACTTCACCGAGCTTTCCATTGATGTATTCAATGATGTAGGCTTTAGTGAAGAAGACAAAAAGCTCTTCTATCATGAAAATGCGAAAAGACTATTGAGCAGAAAATGAAATCCATACAGGGCATGGGCTGCGACCGATGCCCTGTATTTATCAAAGGAGGAAAGCGATGGAACAACAACAAGTACGACAACTGTTGCCAGCGGGTGCTGTAAAGTACTTTGACGACATTGTCGAGGAACGGGTTCTGGGTTCCTCGAATCACTCAGCCTTGATTGCCAAGATGTTTCTTGCCATCAGTCAACAATCATGGAATCAAGAAGAAAAACTGTCCCGTATTCAAGCAGTTAAAAAATACTTTATGGAAAAAAGAGGGCAGGACAGCTATGCGATTATTACCTCGCTGAACCTGATGACAAAGGGCATAGAGAATTGTGATGACTTGGCTTCTTTGTTGGAAAGAAACATTGAGGACTATACAAAAGATACCAAGTTGAGCAAAGATTTGATTGCGACATACACCAATTCTTTACTAAAGGACAAGTACACAGTCATGGTATTTGATTATTCCAGTACGGTAGAGAAGGCGATTGCGCAGGTAGACCATAAGTTGAAAGTATATGTACCGGAGTCGCGGGCCATCGATGGTGGTAAACCATTTGTCCAGGCATTTCTACAAGCACAGCATGAGGTCTGCTTCATTCTGGATGTGGCGATGCTGTCGGTACTGAAAGAGTGTGATGCGGTGTTTATTGGGGCTGAAACTTTTTATCGCGATGGTACAGCTTTTAATACAATCGGGTCCTCGATTTTGGCGGAACTTTGCGCCAATTACAAAATACCCTACTATGTGTTAACCCCCATGATTAAACTCGATTCCCGCTACACCTATCAAAGCAGAAAAAAAGCGAAAATCCATGACTTATCTGACAAATTGAGTCAGGGTTGGCAAGCGATTGATGTGAAGCAAGTCAATTTTGAAACCATCGAAATGGATGCGGTAGAGCCAAGACTGATTACGGCTTATGTGAGCGAGCAGGGAATCACTGCCATAAATGATTTGGAAAAGATTGCGAAGGCCTATGATGAGGCAATCAATGGAGGCAAAGAACATGTTTAAAAAACCATATCCACTTGCCTTGGTCATGATTCAACCGCAAGCCATGCCTGGCAGTTATTTAAACCAGTCGACGTCTTTTAGTGAAATTCAAGAGCAGGTAATGGCGGAAGCAAAGATGGTAGCACAGATGGGCTTTGATGGATTTATTTTGCAAAATATGCATGATGGTCCAATCAGTCAGACGGCACGTCCGGAAACCATTGCCTACATGAGTGTCTTGGCATCACTGTTGAAAAAAACCTATCCGGAATTGGTCTTGGGAATATTGGTGAATTGGGATGGCTTGGCATCACTGGCGGTAGCGGAAGCATCGCAGGCAGATTTTGTTCGTGTAGAGCATCTCTACACCGGTGTCAGTGTTTCCTCCACCGGTTTGATGCAGGGACAATGTGCAGAGATTCTAAGCATGAAGAAACGTCTTGAAAGTAAAATACCAATCTTTGCGGATGCCCAGGAAGTCAATGGCACCTATGTAGCACCGAAACCGAAGGTACAGGAAGCTTGTGACATTGTGCGCTCTGCTTATG
The DNA here is from genome assembly GCA_031272515.1 of Erysipelotrichaceae bacterium. Lineage (GTDB taxonomy): Bacteria > Bacillota_I > Bacilli_A > Erysipelotrichales > Erysipelotrichaceae > JAISTR01. Next base: position 47,970 of record JAISTR010000007.1, read on the forward strand.
CCGATGGGGTGTTTTTAAGCGGAGAGAGTGCGAGTGAGTCATTACAGCTTGGAAAAGCTGTAAAGGCCAAGATGCCGGATGTACCACTTTTCTTGGGAGGCGGTGCGACGGGTGACAATATACGCGAGCTGATGGGTGTCTATGATGGTGTGAGTGTTGCAACCTGGATAAAAAACGGCAACATGCGAAATCCGATTGATCCCAAGCGAGCCGAGATTTTCTTAAGTGAATGTCGAAAGGCGAAACCTTAAAACAGAGTGTTCATGCTCTGTTTTTTAATGTGAAAAACTCGCAACATGGTTGAGAGAATTAAGCTGGTCTCAAAATCTCCAAATGTTATTATGCAATCCTTTTCATCAATGGCATCCCTGTGGTGATATTTGAAAAGACTTTTAAACAAAGAGAAATACGAGCCTTGTTTTTATTCCCCGGCTTCACTTCTCATGCTATGATTGAAACAGAAAAAAACAGGAGGTCTTGTATGTGGGATATAAAAGCAGCGACAGATATCTTAAAGAAGGAGATTGATGACGGGCATTTGCCAGGCGCGGTGCTTGGTGTATACTCTCTTCACGATAGTAAACTGATTGCGCTGGGAAACTCTTGTATCGTAAATCAAACAAAAAAAATGCAGGCAAATACCGTCTTTGATATGGCAAGTTGCACAAAAGTGGTTGCGACCACAACCGCGGTTTTACAATTAATTGAAAAGGGATGCTTTTGTTTAAAGAGCACCTATCAATCCCTCTTTTCAGATTTTCCCTACTCAGATATAACAATAGAGCAGCTGCTTTGCCATACCTCGGGCTTACCAGCCGATAACAAGGAGTACCGCAAATGCCAGAATGCCAGGGAGATGAAGGATTTCATCTATCATCTGCCCCTCAATCATCCCGCCGGTACTGTTGTCGAGTATTCCGACTTCGGCTTTATTCTGTTAGGTTGGCTGGTTGAAAAATGCTCTGATTTGCCACTAGATAAGTATTGCGAAAAACACATCTTTTTACCCCTTGGTTTAAGGCGCACCTGTTTTGTACCCGAGAACCATAATCTAACAAAAGACTGTGCACCGACGGAACTTACGGAAGACCGGGGTTTAATTCAAGGTGAAGTCCATGATGGAAAAGCCTATCGCTTACAAGGTATCAGCGGCAATGCCGGACTCTTTTCCACAGGGAAAGACATGATTCGTTTTGTGAGGATGATCTTAGGGGATGATACCCCGCAAAAGCCAGGAAAAAAAGTACTTGGCAAATCATCGCTTGAACTGTTACACAAAAGCTATACGGAAAAACTGAACATCAATCGTACTCTGGGCTGGATAAAAAATGAACCAACAGCAGCCTATGGGGATTATGCGAGTGATGATTGTCTTTTCCATACGGGTTTTTCCGGAACCTCCATCTACATTGATTTCAAACGGTCTTGCGGCATTGTATTATTAACAAACCGCGTGCACCCCAACCGCAATAATGACTTTATCAAAGACATCCGCAATCGGGTACACAATGTACTGCTGCGCTCTTATGATGAAGGGTATTCGCTTGAATCTTTGTGATTATCGACAAGCAGCGTGAATCATCCGGCAAGGCTGGCCTCAAACATTCGCTGTTTGACCTTTTTGCTGGTGAAGTAATACCAGGTTAAAATTCCCGCGGCAATACTCCAGGTAACCGGATAGCTCCAATAGACCAGTGACACATCTTTGAATAACGGCATGCTAACAGCCAGAAACAATTGTCTTAAAAGGCAGTGGGTAAAGATCGAAACCCCCATGGGAATGGTTGTTAAGCCGATGCCGCGAATGGCTCCCATCATCACCTGATTGAGCCCCATCACAAAGTAGAAGGGCAAAACGACCCGCATCATAGCGGCACCATAGCGGATGACCTCTGCATCATCCACAAAGATGCGCATGCAATTCTCAGCGAAGATAAAAGACGGCAGACCCAAGACAATCGTGGTCACACAACACATCGCATAACAAACCAGAACGCCTTTTTTGGCTCGGTCCGGTTTTTTGGCGCCTAAATTCTGTGATACAAAGGTGGTAATCGCCAAGCAATAGCTTTGCATGGGTAGAGTCAACAGATTATCAAATTTCCTGGCGGAACCAAACCCGGCAATTGCTGCGGAATTGAAGCCATTGACATAAGCCATGACCATGGTATTGGATAAGGAGACGATGGTTTGTTGCAAGCCGGTCGGAATTCCTACTTTGATGATGGTCATCAAGATATCCCGATAAATCTTAATTTCTTTTAAGACCACCCGATAGGAAGCTTCATCACGCATCAGTACCACAAAGACCAGGATGGCGGATAAGGCGGTGGCAAGCACGGTTGCCCAAGCGACTCCGGCAACGCCCATATGAAAGAACACGACAAAGACAAAGTCCAAGGCAACATTGACCAGGCTGGAAAGAATCAGGAAATACAAAGGTCTGCGGGAGTCACCCACCGCTCTAAGAATGCCGGAACCGGAGTTGTATATCATCGTGGCGCCGATGCCGCCAAAGTAGATTTTCAGATAGGTATCAGCCAGGGGCAAAATATCTTCGGGGACACCAGTCCAGCGCAAAAAGGTCCGGCTTCCTAGTACGCCAATGATTGTCATTAAAAACCCTATGATTAAGGTAAAGGCACAGAAGGTGTGGATGGATTTGCGCATTTCCTCGATTTTTTTGGCACCATAGTAGCGGGAGATGACAATCCCGGCACCGGTCGCAACCCCCATAAAAAAACCGATTAACAGGTTAATCAACGGGGTGCTGGTACCGACTGCCGCCAGGGCATCTTTGCCTACAAAGTTGCCGACGATGATGGAGTCAACGGTGTTGTAGAGTTGTTGAAACAGGTTCCCCAATACCAGTGGCAGGGAAAACAGAATCATCTCTTTGGTAATGCTCCCCTGTGTTAAGGAGCGGGTATTCTGTTTCAAAACCATCCCTCTTTCTAAATACCTTGTTTTTATCATAGGCACAAAGCACCGGTAAATCTATGCGAATATGTTATAGTAGAACAAGAGAAAAATTTGCTTTAATTTTTCTGAGGTGTGAAATGATTTCGTTTGTGTTAAGAAACTACATCGAACTTTGCTATATTATCGTCAACCGGCAGATCGCTAAAGCGCAATATATTGCGTTTTTTGGTTTGAGCAACTATGAATACCATGCGGACCAAAAAAAGCTCAGAGAGCTGGAAACACACTTTGGAATTCATCTGATATTTGAAGCGAATCTCATTCGCTTTATTGTGACGGACAATGACTTGTTTCAAGTGAAGTTTCGCTATTGCCGGGCTTTCTTCTACCGCCATCGCTACACCTTCCAAAATGACCAGGATATCCTGCTGTTGGCTTATATCGGCAAAAACCTGCTTTGGGCAAGTGATCACATCACCGTGGAAGAGCTGGCAGATCGCATCGGGTATTCCCGCTCCAATTTGCGTTTTGTCTTAAAAAAAGCGAAGGAACTTCTGGCTTCCTATAACATCCACTGCCGGATTGTCCCTTATCATGGCTTTGCGGTGGAAGGAAATGAATTTGACATCCGGCGCTGCTTGGTGGCGGTTTATTCTTTGATTGATATCAACATCATCCCCGATGGGGATGTTGAGGATATCCTTGCGGGCTATCGCAACGAAACATATCAGGCAATCATCGACTGTATTGAAAAAGCGATCGTTCCTGCCGGTTATCTGCTTTCCAACATTGAACGCCGCCGTATCACCAATTATTTGATATCACAAAATGCCAGAATCCATCAGGGCTACCATCTGCAAGAGTTTCCCTTTGTACTTTCTGAAGAACTCAAAAACAGCATTGTGGAGAACCAATTGGATGTTGCCAGAATGATTAGCACCCATCTCTATCAAGACCTGGGCTTTGGGCCTTATGATGAAACCGAAGTATTCTCCATTGCGGTCCTGCTGTTTTTAGCGGATCCGGATTCTTTCCGTTTGACCTTTACAGTGCGTTCACTTTGGCCTCAAAGATATACCAAATTGACTTCAATCGTTTCCAAATACTTTCTGGATGTGTTTGGATTCAATCCCCTACAAGATCAACAGTATGAACCGTTTTTCTGTTATTCAATCTGTATTCTGGTCTTAAAAGGGGAGTTGGGAATGTTGCCCAATCAACGCATGAATATTGGCGGCTATGCCCCGCAGGTAAGCGAGTACCCACTTATCAGTGCGGTCCGCAATGATTTGACCAGCCTCTTAAAAAAAGAATATCAGTCAGACGTTTCCAGCTCTCATGCAGATCCGATATCCCGCAACTTCTTTTACTTCATACAATTATTTGAGCTGCCTTATCAAAAGCTTGATATCGCGATTATTTCCCGTAACAGCATCGCGGAACCAATCTATATTCGCGATATCATCACCCAGCAGGTCAAACACGATTATTATCGAAAATTGGACACCCTGCGTTACAACGATGTGGTATCCGGTTTATGCGGTCACTATGATCTGGTCATCAGTGACACCGTACCCCAATACTCCACCATGGATGCATATGCTTATCTGGATGACCGTTTTCGCATCATCAATTTTCAACAGCTCATCCGCTCCAAACGGGATTTGTGTCAAGGGGCAAAACTCTTGCATGTACATCGCGTCAACCTGGACTTCAAAAAGAAAAACAGCTTGAAAAAATTGCAGGAATTCCTGGAAATCGATATGACCTTACCAGAGCTTCGTATCTGGTTTGAAAGCGCGATGGTCTATCATGACACCATCATCGTGTTTTTGAAAAAAGAAACAAAGGCAAACCATTTGGTTCTGGGACCTTTGCTGAATCGTGGCCGCGGTAAAAACGCGATACACCATTACCTTCTTTACTATGGAAGTATCCAACAGCACAACATCCGTTTCTTGAATGCCTTATTGCATGAATTGGTCTTCAATTTTGAGTTCTTCAGCGACTTACTGGAAAATCCATCCTTGGACCTTGTGAATCAGCGCATGAATCAAATCCTGGAATGAATTGATGCGAAAATATTGGGTTCTTTGATAGAGAGCAATGCCTTTAATGGGTTGCTTCTTTTGGCGTATGATTAAGGCAGGAGGAACTCTCATGAACAGTGAATTCATCGAAAAAGCTGTTGATTTGTTGAAAACCATCGACGAGGAAGAGAAGGATTCGATTGCAGCAGCAGGGACACTGATTGCGGATTCAATCATGGCCAAAGGAATCATCATTGCCTTTGGCAGCGGTCACTCAGTCGTTGGCGCCAAGGAGTTGGTACAAAGGGCAGGGGGCTTGTTTGCGGCAAAACGCATCAACGATCCCAGTGAGGGCATGTTTGAAGTACTTCCCGGTACGGGAGAGCTTTTAATGAAGCGGGTGGAAGTAAAACCGGAAGATGTGGTCTTTGTCATTTCCAATTCCGGACGCAACCCGGAAGGCATTGAAATCGCCTTAATTGCGAAAGAAAAAGGCGCAAAAGTAGTGGCGGTAACAGGAGTACAATCATCCAAGCAATTGACTTCCAAGCATGCAAGCGGGAAACTGCTCTATCAAATCGCTGATGTCGTCTTGGATATGCATACGCCTGCCGGTGATGCCGCCATCGCCGTAGAAGGAGTAGAGGGCAATGTCTGTGGTATATCGACGATTACCACTGCCGCAATCCTGCAGGCGTCGGTGCTCTATGCAATCAAGCTCATGGTAAAGCGCGGCTATACACCGCCGGTACGCATTTCCAAAAACCTGTCAGAAGCTGCGATTAAACGCAGTGAGGAAATTGAGAAGAACTATGCGGACCGCGTCTTCCGTTTTTAAACGAACTGGATAAAAGCCTGAAGTAAAACGTTTTTTCTTTGAAAAAGCAAGCTGACAAAGGCAATTCTACATTCAAGACAATTATTTTATTTTTCAGATGAAAAAATATCGCACGGATTTTTTTGGTAATGATTGGTTAAGCGCTACCATCGCCTCATTTTGGGTGTTAGAATCAAGTTATTAGAGGAGGTATCAATACCAAATGAGTAACTTTATTGTAGCTTTGGTGCTAGGCCTCTGGGCAGGTGTATCGATGGTTTTGAATTCCAGCGGTATTCCTGTTCGGACCCCGTTGATGACTGGCGTCATTGCTGGTTTAGTCATCGGCAGCCCTCAGCAAGGCTTTGAAATTGGTGCGGTCTGTCAGTTGATGAGCATCGGTTTCTACACCTATGGCGGTGCCACCATTCCGGATTACGTAATAGGTGCGATTTTCGGGACAGTCGTGTATCATTCTACGGGAAATTATGAAGCAGGACTGATCGTCGCTTCCTCCCTGGGCTTGTTGATGACCCAAATGGATATCCTGGGTCGTGCTACGGCTACCATCTTCCAATATCTGGGTGATGGTGCCTTGGCGAAAAACAACATCCCGATGTTTGAAGTTTGGGTTCTGATGGGCAACTTGCCGAAGATCCTGACCAGAGCGATTCCGACATTCTTAGGATTGATGATGATTAATCAAATCACTTCCATCGTTGACTTCGCGAACTCGGTACAATGGATTTCCCAAGGTCTGGCGATTGCCGGTAAAGGCCTGCCGGTTGTTGGGTTTGCATTGTTGTTGACTTACATGGACATGAAGAAATACTGGCCGTTCATGGCAGTCGGTTATGTATTGTTTGCCTACATGGGTGTTAACACCATTGGTTTGGCCATTGCTGGTGCAGCCTTTGGCGCCCTGTATCTTACCCGCATGATTGGGGTTGGAGGTGAAGCATAATGGCGAAGACAAACAAAAAGCTTTCCAAGAAAGCATTAGCCAGTGCCTGCGCCCGTCATAACTGGGCTCTGCAATGGTGTTGGAACTATGAAAGAATGCAAGCTGCCGGTTATGCGTTCGCGATGGTTCCGGTCATCAAGGAACTCTATTCCGAAAATGAAGAACAATGCCGTGAGCTGGAACGCCACATGCAATTCTACAACACCCACCCCGGAGCTTCGGCTTTGGTTATCGGTGCTGATGTTGCTCTGGAAGAAGGCTATCAACCGGAAGTCGGCGACAGCTTGAAAGTCGCCCTGATGGGTCCCTTGGCAGGAATCGGTGATACCGTTCAGGCGGTCCTGGTTACTCCGCCATTCTCCATCATGGCAGCAGGTATGGCGGCGGAAGGCAATTGGCTCTCACTGGTTGTCCTCTCTTTGCCCTTATTGGCACTGTTCTTGGTCCGTTGGCCCTTGTTCTACTATGGCTATAAGAAAGGTGCAGATGTCATTTCTGATGTCAGTGGCACCGGAGCTTTGGATAGACTTCAAGCAGCGGCTTCCGTTCTGGGTATGACGGTGGTTGGCGGTTTTGTCCCCTCAATTCTCGCTGGCCTCAAACTGTCAAGCAAGGCAGCTTTCGTCCAAAAGGACGACTTTGGAGAGATTATCAGCACTACAACGATACAGTCCGGTTTGGATAGTATCTTACCGTATCTGATTCCGGTTGTCGCAACCGCAGCCGTTTACACCATGATCAAAAAGTTCAAGGTTAGTCCGCTTTGGGCTATCGTAATCGTTGCGGTCATCGGCTTTATCCTTGGCGCTTCCGGTTACATGTAAGAATTGCCCCATCAATGAATAGTCCTTATCGTTAAACAACGAAAGGCGCGAAAGGGTCTGCTGACAAGCAGACCCTTCGTACCTTTAATTACTGAAAAAAAATTAATGAAAAAAACCTGTCAATTGTGCAGTTGAATACGTAAGGAGGAATCGTGAACAATGATTATTTATTCCAACCGTGTCTACACCTTCGAAGGTGAAAAAGCAGCGTATGTGAAGGTCGAAGACGGGAAGATCAAAGGCATTTATCCAAAGAGTGCCGGCTTAAAAGCGGATGTGGACTATGGTGATTTGCGTATTATCCCGGGCATCATCGATACCCATAATCACGGCGCTTGCGGTTATCGCTTTGATGAAGTCAACGAAGAAGAACTCAAGCTTGCTTTAAAAGGTGAAGCTGCCTATGGCGTTACCGGGGTATTACCGACGACGACCATTGTAAGTCAATATCCGCTCTTGGCCAAAGTTGCGGATGAAGATAATGATGGAGCCCGCATTGTCGGTATTCATAGTGAAGGCCCCTGGGGATCGCGTGTGGGCGAGAAGGGGATTAACCTGGGTTATCCACCCGTAGATATGGAACATGCGAAGAAGATGATTGAAGAGGCAAAAGGCAAACTGAAACTGGTCGACATCGCTCCGGAAGTGGACGGGGCTTTGGAAGCAATTCGCTTCTTTGTCGAGCAGGGGATTACCGTCTCCGCTTATCATACCAATGCGAACTACGAAGAGGCGAACAAAGGCATCGATGCCGGCATTACCGTAGCGACCCACTTGGGCAATGTGATGACGGGTTTGCATCACCGGGATGTTGGCACCTTTGGCGCCAGTGTACTGCGCGATGAGGTGTTTTGTGAACTGATTTGCGATGGCTTACATGTATCCTTGCCGATGGTGCAACTGGTAATGAAGATGAAAGACCATGAGAAGATTATGATGATCTCTGATAATGGTGCATTCCTGGGGGCTCCGGTTGGTTTATATCGCGGCACGAAAAACAATGAAGAAAACGACCGTGCAACCATCGAAGTAACTCCCGAGGGCTTCGTCCTGTCTAAAACCGGGCGCCTGTCTGGAAGTTCCAAAGCCGTTCTCTATGGCATCGGTAACTTAGTGGAGAAGCTGGGTATGGACTTGTCTGAGGTCGTGCGCATGAGCTCCCTCAACCCGGCCCGCAAATATGGTTTGGCTACCAAAGGTGAAATCAATGTGGGCAAGGATTTTGACGCGGTCGTCATTGATGACAAATACGAAGTGGTCGCTACTTATGTGGAGGGACGAAAAGTCTTTGATCGTGAGCTTGAGAGCTGTCCGTTTAACGATGCCTTTATCAAAGAAAAGAAGATATCATAGAAAGAAGAGTGAAAATGAAATACGCAATTAAATCAAGAAAAATACTCACCCCAGCCGGATTCTTTGATGGCTATCTGCTTGTGGAAGATGGTAAAATCAAAGATCTTACCAAAGAAGTTGAAGCAGGATTGAAAGTAGAAGATTATAGAAGTCAACGGATTATCCCGGGCATCATTGACATTCATAATCACGGTGCTTTGGGATGGTCGATGACAGACCCTTGTACGGTGGCAGATGTTGCCGGGTATGCGAAAGCATTACCAAGCATTGGGGTAACCAGCGTGCTGCCAACCGCGAAGGAAGAAGCCTTTGCGGCGATTGCGGACTATATGGAAAATCCGGAGTTGGGAACAAAGATACCCGGGATTCACAGTGAAGGTCCTTTCTGGGTGAGAGGCGGAGAGAATTCCGTCAATGAGAACTATCCAAAACCAGATGTGGCAGAAACAAAACGATTGTTGGATTTGGCGAAGGGCAAGCTGATTTACATGGCAATTGCCCCAGATGCGCCAGGCGCCCATGAGGTCATTCGGTTTTTGAACAAAAACGGTGTGTTGGTTGCAGCTTGCCATACCCGCTGTACAGCCGAGGATGTCTTTGAAGCGGTTCGCAAAACCAAAATTGATTCGGTAACCCACTTGGGAAATGGCATGGATGGCATCCATCATCGCCATGTAGGGTCCCTTGGCGGTTTCTTGCTTTGTGACAATCTCTACTATGAGATTATCACCGATCTGCATCACATCTGTGCGGATATGTTAAAACTGTATTTCCGCATTCAACCGTATGATAAGTTCATGTTAATCTCTGACTCCAACTATATGTCGGGAATGCCATCCGGAAAATACAGCCGCTATGACCGCATTATGAACATGACCGAGGACGGGTTGATTAAAGACCAAAACGGAAGAATTTGCGGCAGTGGAAAGTATGTACTTTCCAACATCAAAATGTTGGTGGAGAAAGTGGATGTACCACTCGAAAAAGCAGTACAGATGGCAAGCATCAATCCTGCACGCTTCTTGTCGATTGATGACAAGACCGGCTCGATTGAGCGAGGGAAAGCCTGCGATGTGATTGTCATCGATGAAAACTATGACTGCGTGGCAACTTACATTGACGGGCAACTGGCCTATGATTGTAAGCATCCAAAAGATGTCATCAATGCGAAAGCGATGAGTAGAAAATTAGATTAAAGTGTAGCAAGATAAGCGGATGGATTCAAAGTAAAAAACCCATCTGCTTTTTCTTTGCATTTACTAAAACAGAGTGGAAATAATTAAATAAAAATAAAACTAGATTTTCCTGAAAAAAGAATTTTCAGAAAGTGTAAAAAACACTGAAAAGGGTAAAAAAATAGGTTTTTCCTCATCGTAAAAATAATACTATTTTATCTATATAAGCTGCATAAAAAAATACTAATATTGACCTCATTATCCGGAAATTCAGAATTTTTGTCTATTTTGAAAAAACGAAATGTAAGCGCTATACTTTACGTGGAACTAGGAGGGTAGAACATTATGCATTTCAAAAAGAAGAGGCTTTTTGTGGTTTTGATGACAATAGCCGCCCTTTTTACTGCGCTGGTATCTGTTACAGCCGCAGGAGAAGGATTTGCAGGGGCAGACATCGTTAATACATTAACGGATGCCACTGCAACAACAAGCTATAATTTCTCAACCGTAGATGCGGCAGTCCAAGGTGCTGTCGATTATGGTGAAGCTGGAAACTATTTGCTCGTTGTAAAAGACGGAGAAATTGTCTTCGACAAAGGTTATGGTTATGAGATTAAATGGACTGAAGATACCGGGGATGTGTTTGTAACACATGGAAAAACACCTGTAACACCTGAACCGGTTGATTCCAACACGATGTGGGACCTTGCATCTGTTTCCAAAATGCTTGGTACCAATCTGGCTTTGATGAAATTGGTATACGAAGGAAAGTTGGATGTTGACGCAAAAGTTAGCGATTATATTCCTGAGTACCATGACTACGATGAGATTACTGCATTGTTAATTCCTGCTGCTGCAGCAAAACAGAACAAGGATATTGTTACAGTGCGGATGTTGTTGACACATACTGCCGGACAAATGCCGGATCCGCAGTATCATAACGACTATTATTTAGCCAGTGAAAGAGGTAGAGAGTACCTTGGCTTTGCGACAATAGGTGTTGCCAAAGATTATTTGTATGTTCCTCCGCAAACACCTTCAACAGACGCTGACACGATTTTGGCGCAGCATCAAATTGCTCTGGAAGCAATCTGCAAGACGCCGTTGGCAAATCTCCCAGGGACTGTTGTTTCGTACAGTGATGTTGATTATATGCTTCTTGGATTAATTATCGAAAAAATTACCGGCATGCCCTTGGATCAATATCTCGAAACGCAGATTTATCAACCCTTAGGGCTTTACAACACCATGTATAATCCCACTCTGAAGGGCAAAGTTGCTTCGGATTTCTCCGCAACAGAAATCAACGGGAATTCCAGAATGGGTTATCGCCAAAGAGCATGGTTAGGTGAGACAATTATTTCCAACGAATTCGCGTTTACTGGGATGAGAACCTATACACTCCGTGGTGAAGTACATGATGAGAAGGCATATTATGTTTTGGGTGGAGTAGCTGGACATGCAGGACTATTCTCAACTCCTTATGAGGCAGCGGTTTTATTACAAATGGTAATGAACGGCGGCACATACAATGGTGTAACCATATTTGACAAAGAAACAGTAGAGCTGTTTATGGAACCGAATGATATTGTTTTGTCAACAGGTTATACCAGAACTGACTATGCTTTGGGTTGGTATGTGAATGATGTGTATTATCCCGGAAGCTCAACTGGATGGCCATCCTATTTCTCAAATTATGCAAGTTGGGAAACCTTTGGGCATCAAGGATGGACTGGACCGGTTGTTTTCGCGGATCCTGTAAATAACATCATTGTTATTTATATGAGAAACAAATGCCATGGTGATGTTTCTCCAACTGCCCCAAATACATTTACCGGATTTAAATCAACCCCATCGCCTTATTTAGCGGTTGCCGAAGCTATTTATCGTGATGCGTTTGGATTTACTCGCTTTGTAAGCTTCTTGCCTAATATTGATGAATATCAAGGAATTGTTTACAACGATTTTTCTGTAAATCCCACTTACAAAGTAAATGTATATTTCTTGGATCCGGTGTACAATAGGCCGATTACTAGGATGTATTCAACCCGTTATCCGAGATATTGGCAGGTTGCGATAGGTGGAACTGCTCCCGCTGTGCCTACAGAAAATGAACCTGCAGGCAGCACAGCACTTTCATCACCAGCAAACTGGTTGGCAGAGGGAGCCACATATTACTTTAATGCAACTGCTCCGGGGGATTACTATGTATCTATGAGAAGCGGTTCAAACGGCACTTTCAATGATGCGAAAATCGCTCTTTACATCACGATTGTGGATGCAGCTGCACCGGAAGTAAGCTATGACATTACCGACCCCACCAATAGTGATGTGGTGGCGACAATCACCACAGGCATGGAAATCGTCACCCCGGCCGGCTGGACCAAAGTGGATGCGACCCACTACACCAAGACCTTCACTGCCAATGGTGATGAAACGGTCACTCTGGATTACTCTGCTTCATCCCTCAGCCTGAGTGATACCATTGATGTATCGGTGGCCAACATCGATAAAGTTGCTCCGGTTGGTTCTGTTTCCTACAGCAATACGGCACCGACCAATCAGCCGGTCACCGCAACGATTACCAGTGATAAGGACCTGCAGGACATCAGCGGCTGGACCAAAGTGAATGCCACCACCTTCACCAAAGAGTACAGTGACAGCGCCAGTGAAACGGTGACGATTACCGATTTGCTTGGCAA
>JAISTR010000012.1 GCA_031272515.1 Erysipelotrichaceae bacterium
GGCATTATTTACATTTTTAATCCAAGCGTGGAAATCGTCTATTTCTTCCTTCTCAGTATAAGTATGTAATTCTTCACCATTGCTGCGATTTAATATCATAGTAGAAAAATGATAATTAGTTTTACTCGCATTAGAAATAGCTTTATATTGTTTTCCAACAATACAAATTGTATCCTCAAATAGTTCGAAATCAGTCGCATAGGTAATCTTTGAAGAATCTATCTGTTTAATGATAATTTGATCATCTTCTTTATTTTGAATAATAAATACTGGGAAAGGTTTCGAATCGAGTGTTATATTAACCAAGGTATATACTCTTTCATCCTCAGCATTGATTTGTTTAACAATTGAAATAGTGTCTGTTTTTTTATAGAAATAATACATCTCTTCAAGCTTATCTTTAAGGGATTTACCATATTTATCGTTGAATAACGTATCATCAACGATGCTCTTTTGTTGTAAAGTCAAACTTTCTTCTTTCGATACCCATTTTACATTGCCGTTGTAATCAAGAAAAACATATGATGGAACCATGCAATCATAACCTTCTCCACCTGGTTGCCATACACATTCATAGGTAATATCGCTTTCAAACAATAATCCAGCACCTGTATCAATCACTTTTTTCAATTCAATCAGCAGATAAGGATTTACCTTCGTTTTCCAGTTTATTGCACCATTATCAGAATTGATGCTGTATATGGTGCCGTATGTATATTCGATCTCTTCACCAGTTTCAGACCTGCCCCAGGCATTACAAAAGAGGATAATATCTCCTTTATGAGTTCGAATCATTTCGTCAACTTCAAAACATGGATCATCCTGAATTTCTGTTGTCCATTCCGTTTTGACTGAGACCTCATTGATTCGCACATTAATGGAAGCGTTGATTTTGATTAAACCGAAAAGCAGACAAAAAGAAACACTAAACAAAAGAATTTTGAACAATGTCCGATTTCTCATAACAACTCTCCTTTATATACAAAGAATTTTGTAATAGTTTCAAGTTCAAAGAAGCCATGTTTAGGAAAGTAACCATTAACCGAATTAAATTTTCTCTTTTTCCCATAATATGCTCCATCGAAATATAGTATTATCTATCCTAGGGTTCATATAATGTCATTTATTATTTATTTGTAATCTGTTTAATTACCATTATTTACCAGTGTAAAAACAGTTACTGGTTTACGCAGCCAGTAACTGTTTTCTTTGTTGTTTACGGATTTAGAAATTCATATGGAGTGACTATTGTGTGAATTCCAAGCTGCTGTACGCTCCAATTTCAAACAGCAGCTTATAGCCACCGGCCAGGTTGTAGCAATCAAAGCCATGCTGCATTAAAATACGGCAGGCCAGATAACCGCGCATGCCCACGGCGCAGGTGATATACACAGGTTTGTTAATATCCAGTTCGCCATAGCGCTGATGAAGCTCCTGTAAAGGCAGATTGACAAAACCCTTGATATGTCCGGCTGCGTATTCTTGCGGGCTGCGGGTATCCAAAAGCGTAACAGAGCCATCACGAGGCAGGCTGTCTACATCATGCCAGTGAAACTGCTTCACTTTGCCGGTAATCAGGTTTTCCATCACATAGCCCGCCATGTTGATTGGGTCCTTGGCGGAACCATAGGGCGGCGCATAGCAGAGGTCAATGTCTGCCAGTTCTGCGGCTTTCATGCCTGCCCGCTGTGCTGTCGCAAACACGTCACAGCGCTTGTCTGCCCCCTCTTTGCCCAATACCTGTGCGCCTAATAGCAGCTGGGAATCCCGGTCATAGAGCACCTTGATGATCAGCTGGCAGAAATCCGGGAAATAGGAGGCGTGATTGTTGGGCAGCAGGTAGATCTTGTCGTAGTTGAGACCATTGGCTTTTGCCTGCTTTTCATTAATGCCGGTGGTTGCCACAGTCAAATCAAAGACCCTGACCACCGCCGAGGTCTGGGAGGCTTTGTAGTGGCTCTTGTTCCCGGTGATGTTGTCGGCCGCAATCCGGCCCTGCTTGTTTGCCGGCCCTGCTAAGCCGCCTGTCATTGGTGAATGCAGTACAAAGTGTTCAATCTGTACCGCATCACCCACCGCATAGATATCCGGGTCGCTGGTTCTCATGGTGTCATCCACCACGATTGCACCGCTGTTACTCAGATCTAGCCCGGCTGCTTTGGCCAGGGCTGTATCCGGAGTGGTACCGGCGCTTAGAATCACCATATCAATCTTGTGTTTGTCAATCTGATCAACACTAGCACCCAGATGGATTTTTACCTGGTTGCGCTCAAGCTCCCTGGTAGCCACCGCTGCCAGTTCTGGGTCGAGCTGTGGCAGAATCTGCGGGCTGCTCTCCGTTAATGTGACCTCTACCCCGGCTTTACTGAGGTTCTCTGTCATCTCAATGCCAATCGAACCGCCGCCAATCACAAGCGCCCGCAGCCCTTGTTTGTTTTCGATAAATGCTTTAATCCGTTTGGCATCCGCGACATTGCGCAAAGTAAAGACAGACTCTCTGTCTATTCCCGCAAGTTGTAACTCACGCGGAGCAGCCCCGGTTGCCAGCAGCAGCTTGTCATAGGACAAGGCAAACTCTGACTCTTCTTTCAGGTTCTTCACGGTAAGCTGTTTTAATTTGCGATCAATGGCAGTCACTTCATGCAGGATGCGCACATCCACCTGATAGCGCTCACCAAAGCCCTTTGGTGTCTGCAGCAACAGCTTCGCCTCTTCCTTGATTTCCCCGCCGATAAAATAGGGGAGCCCGCAGTTCGCAAAGGAGATATGCTCCCCCCGCTCCAAGAGGACAATTTCGGCTTTTTCATCCAGTCTGCGCAACCGCGCGGCAGCCGTCGCTCCCCCTGCTACTCCCCCAATGATCACGATTTTCATAGCGTTTCTCCTTGGTATTGATTGGTTTATTTCTGTCTTCATTCTACCAAAACCCGATGCAAAGGGAAACCGGAATACTTCAGGCAGGCACAAAACCAAAAGAAAACCCGGAAATTCCGGGTTTAGCGATCACTGGAAACAAAGATGATTTTTTCCCTTCCGGGCATCAGATACTCGACCCCGGAAGCGGTGACTTGAATCGTCTCTTCCGTCATCATCCGCACATCAAAGCCGAAGGACGGCACATAGTGGATGGTGGTCAGTTCCAGGGCATAGTTGGTATCGTAATACAAAGGCCAGTCCCCTCGCCCTTCAATCGGCGCCTGCTGGTTCCATAAACCGATAATCGGTCCCGGACCATGGCCATAGGTACCGATGGGATGGGTGTAAAGGATCGGCCGCATGCCGGCTGCCTTCCCCTTCTCTAAAGCCTCCATCAAAAGGTCATTGCCGGTCTTGCCCGTGGCATAGTTTTCCGTCACGATATCTTGGAAGCGGTCGTTCTCCGCCATCGCCTCCAATAAGTCAGAAGGTGCACAGACCTCACCCGGCTTGCCAACATAACAAAGGCGCTGGGTATCGGTGCATAAGCCCAGATAGACCAAACCATAATCGCAGTGCAGCAGGTCACCGGGCAGTATGATTTCATTGCCATCGATCATGCCGATGCCGGGACGCTGAATGTCCACGGTCGGCGGGAACCAGAACGGGCAGCCCAGGTCGTTGGTCGCCTGCATCATAAACCATTCCAGATCACCGGTCGTCGTCAGACCCGGGGTAATCTGTTTGGCTGAGAAGGCTTCCTCGATGATATCCTGGGCAATCGCCGCTACCGTGCGGTATCGCGCCTGCTCAACCGGCAGTCTGGTCTCCAGATAACGGATGACCAGTTTCTCGGCACTTACTACCTTGCGCATGATTGCCGGGGTCATAGCTGCTTTAAACTCATCATACAGGCTCTTGGTCAAGCCATCGCCAAAGGCGAAGTCGCTGGAATAATTCAAACCGATGACTTTCGGCGCCAGTTTAGTCAACACCCTTTTGATGCCTTCATACTGCTCTTCCTCATCCAGCTTCCAGGTGTTTTCAAACAAGCCCGCCAAACCATGGTCCGGACGTCCGGCATTGTAGCGTTTGACGGTTTTGCCATCATCATAGAAAATCAGGCAGGTCAGCCTTCTGGCTGTGGGAAAAGAGGTCGGGGTGATAAAGGGCAGGCAGGGATCTTCGTTGTACTCCTTGCATAACACCACCCAGCAGTCAATGCCGGTTTCCCGCATCATCTTCGGCAGCAGCTCATCCAGTCTCTTCTTGAGGACTTCGTCCATCAGGGCGTATTGATCCTTCAGCGGTAATACGTTTCGCATTTCAGTCCAACCTTTCCAACATGATTGTCAGCACTTCATAGGCACGATCGAAAGACTCCAGGTCGAGCCGTTCGTCAGGGGTGTGTACGTGTTCGGAAACCGGTCCGTAGGTGATGATGTCCATATCCGGGAAGAAACCCTTGAAGACGGAGCATTCCACGCCGCCATGGGTCGCTTCCATCGTCGGTTCACCACCCCGGATTTCCCTGTAGATATTAAAGAAATGGTCGCGCAGCTTGTTATCCTCAGAGTACTTCCAGCCCGGATAGCGGGCATGGAAATGGGTTTTGGCTTTGGCCAGCTTGCCGCAGTCCTCTATCGCTGTAGCCATTTCCTCCAGCCACGAATCGATTGCGGAGCGCATCGAATAGCAGACATCAATCGCGTCTTTTGTGGTATTGATGACACCGCAGTTGCAGGAAGCCAGGGTCAAATCCTTCATGGCCTCCACCACCGATTTGTGCTGGAAACCGTTGGGCATCAGATAGATTGCCTGCACTATTTTTTTGGTATCGCTTGCGGAAATTGCCTGTTTTACTTTCTTGGCTTGCGGGTACACGATTTTGAAGCCGGGATCGGAGAATTCGTATTCCCCCGCAATATCCTTTTCCACCAAAGCCACAATGTCTTGGGCTTTCTTTAAATCCGCTTTATCCAAGGCGATGATGACATCGCATTCACGGGGAATCGCGTTTTCCTTCAAGCCGCCGTCAATCGAAACCAGCTGATACTTGATCCCCTCTTTCAAAAGGCGCCGCAGAATGCGGATGGCCAAACGGTTGGAGTTGCCGTGTTCCTTGTCAATATACATGCCCGAGTGTCCGCCCAAAAGGCCGCGGATCGCAAAGCTGAAAGTGGTATTGTAAGCTTCCTCCAATTTATAGGGGAAAGAGGTCTTGGCGCGAAGGCCGCCGGCGGAACTGATGGCCGTCGTCGACTCCCCACCGCCATCCATCGAAATTAGCCTTCTCGCCTTGAAATGGTTGGGATCCAGCTTTAAGGCCCCTACCAGACCGATTTCCTCCTCGGTGGTAAAGACGCACTCCAAAGCCGGATGCTTGAGGCTTTTATCAGCCAAGACCGCAAGCATATAGGCAACCGCTACCCCATCATCCGCCCCCAGGGTCGTGCCCCGGGCCTTCAGCCAGCCATCGTCAATGTATAAATCCAGCGGATCGGTATCGAAATTGTGGTCGGAATCCTTGTTCTTCTCGCAGACCATATCCATATGGCCCTGCAGCATCACCGGGGCTTTGTCTTCATAACCCGGTGAAGCCGGTTTATAGATGATGACATTGAGGGCATCGTCCTGAATGTAGTCATAACCGTGCTCCTTGGCAAAGGACACCAGCCAGTCGCTGGCTTTCTTCTCATTGGAAGAGCCATGCGGAATCGCCGCCAGCTCACAGAAATAGTACAGATACGGTTTTTTTTCGGTGTTGATTTTACTCATTGTTCAGTCTCCTTTTTTTAAACGTACGCAGATGATTTCCTGCTGCGGCGGCACCAAAAATTCAGCGCCATCGCTGGTAATCACCGCCATCTCTTCAATCCCGACCCGGCCCTGTGGTATTTCCACACCCGGCTCCAGGGTGAAGACATTGCCTTCATCCAGCGGCACATCAATCAGCTCCGGGCGGTTGTAGCGGGGCCGGCGGTTGGCTAGGATCGTGCCGCCGTCATGGGTGACATGGCCGACCTGGTGTCCCAGGGCCGCATTCCAGGAATCGTAGCCTTCGCTGACGATATGGGAACGCGCGACCTTGTCGACATCATAACCGGTTACCCCTGGCCGCAGGGCTTCTTTGGCCATTAGGATCGCATCGCGCACGGTATTGAAAGCCCGCACGACTTCTGCCGGGGCTTCGCTTTCATCGTCCTTGAGCACATAATACATCCGCTGCAAATCCGAGCAGTAGCCGTCTTTGGAAACCCCGTAGTCGATATTGATGACGCATCCCTTCACCACCGGCGTGTCAATCAAACCCATATGGCCCTGGGGCACATTGGGGTCAACCGAAACCCCCGGGCACTGGGATGGGGCCCAGGACATGCCATAGCCGTCCTTAAAGGCGGTTTCATCCTGCAGAAAGCGGAAGATATCGCCGGAGGTGCTGCCCTCCTTGAGGATTGAGGGCATTCTTAAAAGATAATCCAGTGCGACCTCGGCACAGTGCTTGATTTTCGCAATCTGGGTAGCGGTCTTGATGCCGCGGACTTTCTTGATGATGTCATGGGCACTGATGACTTCCCCCTGGTAGTTGATTTCCTTGAAAATCTTGTCCAGCATCATCTTATTACCCACACTCAAGCCATCCCCAGCCGCGTCATTGCGCGAATAATTGAGCGCTAAGCGCGGCGGATTGAGTTTCGCAATCACCTCTTTTAGGGTATCTTGGAAGGATCCCGGATATTCGATCACCTCATCAATGCCGGCAATCATCTTGTAGCCCTCTACATCCAGCGGGCTGACGACGGCAATGCACCTGCCCTCTTTGGTAAAGATCAGGGCAGTGGCGATAATGAAATCAAGGTCCCCTAAAACAGGCAGAATCGGTTCTGAGCGCATCGCGGTCTCCCGTCCGACGATCAGCCAGGCGTCAACATTATATTCTTTGAGGCAATCATAGATAATCGGCAGTTTTTCCCGATTCAATTCCATAGTGGTTTCTCCTTTACTTTGCGGTCAAAAGGTGCCCGGGGAATTTCCCCGGACACCTTTGAGTTCACTTCTTACGGCAGGCGGACGTAGGCAAAGTCTACAGCGCCATCCGGGCCGGTCCCGATACCAGTGATACCGGCACGCAGCAATTCAGGGTTCGAATAGCCAATCAGCGGAATGATGTAAACCATTTCCTTGACCAGATATTCCTCAGCTGCATGCAGCTGTTCCATCCGGGCAACCGGATCAAGCATCGATTCGGCTTCCTTGATCATCGAATCATAAATCGGGTCATTGACAACCTTCGCATCGAGGTTGGCAGAATAGTACATGTTCAGATAGATCATCGGATCCATGTAGTCGGCGGAGTTCGCATGGCGGGCCAGGTCGAAGTTGCCTTGGCTTCTGGCATCGAAGAAGACGCGCAGTTCCGTCATTTGGATATCCAGGTCGACATAGATTTCCTTCCATTGCGCCTGCAGTACTTGGGCGACAGTGGAGTGGAAGGTGGAGTCATTGGTCTTGTAGGTCAGCTTCAGCATGTTGTTGGGGCCATAGCCTTTGGCCTCCATAATTGCTTTCGCGGCTTCCAAATCGTAGTCAATCAGGTGTTCCACAGCATCTGCTTCCTCACGGAAGTCGCCGGTGGCACCCGGAATTCCCTTGGGCACGATGCCATACAGGGCGTATTGGAGCCGTCCGGCATCCAATACCGTCAACAGTTCCTCGCGGTTGACCGCAAAGGCTAGCGCACGGCGGATTTCCACATCCTGCAGTACCGGGTTTGGTACGCCGGCTTGTTCGCCGGTTGTGCCGGTGACATCCCCGGTCGCGTTGATGGTGACGAAGTAGTCGATCACATAGGGATCGATGATAAACAGTTCCGGCTTGCCGTCATAGGTCTTGACGGTGTCTTGGGGAACGCTCATCGCGAAATCGATTTCGCCGTTTTCAAAGGCCATCAATTGCGCTTGTTGGTCCGGCATGACCAGGTAGATGATACGGTCGAGTTCGACGTTGTCAGCATCACGCCAGGCATCGTTTTTGACCAGTACCACTTCTGAGGAAGGATTGTAACTTTCAATTTTGAAAGCGCCGGAGAACGGCAGATCCTTCGAGTTGGCCCAGGTGCTCTCCGCTAAGGGAGCCACATCCGCACGCAGCGGGAAGTAGGTCTTTTGGGTCAGTAAGCTCAGGAAGTAGGCGCAGGGCGCCGCCAGGGTGATTTCCAGGGTCTTGTCATCCAGGGCAACGACCATCACATCATCCATGTCTTCCAGCGGGGCCATATCGGCATCCTTCGCACCGGCAACATAGTCGGAAATCAAGCTGGAGTAATAGGTTTCGGCAGCTCCGTAGTTCAGGGAGCGCTTGACCCCGTAGACGAAGTCCGCGGCGGTGATTTCCACACCGTCACTCCAGACGGCCGGTTTAATCTTGAAGGTGTAAACCAGCCCGTCGTCAGATACCGTCCAGGATTCCGCAAGCTTGGGAACCGGGTTACCGACGGTGTCATAGGCAAACAGTCCTTCGTAAATGTTCGCTACGATATAGTTGGTAACGGCATCATTGCCGGTTGCAGGGTCCAGATTCAAGGGTTCCCCGCCAATCGCGACAGTCAAAACTTTTTCGCCGGAACCGGCTGACGATCCGCTGCTTTTGCTGTCACCGCAACCGGCCAACAAAACCGCTAGAATCACCAGTACCGACAGTAGAGTCCATACTTTTTTCATTTTCTCTCTCCTTTACTTTTCGTACAAGAAACAGGATACATCCCGAGTACCCACCTGAGTCAATGGCGGTTCGCTTTCGCCGCAGCGTTCTGTCGCGTAAGGACACCTTGTGCGGAAACGGCAGCCACTGGGCAGGTTGATCGGGCTTGGCAATTCCCCTTCCAGGATAATGCGCTTTTTGCTTTTGGCAATATCCGGATCAGGAATTGGCACCGAAGACAACAATGCCTTCGTATATGGGTGCAGCGGATTGCGATACAAATCCTCGCTCTCTCCGCACTCCACCAATTTGCCTAAATACATGACACCGATACGGTGGGAAATATGCTTGACCATCGAAATGTCGTGGGCGATAAACAGGTAGGAAACCCCGGTATCCCGCTGAATCTTCTCGAGCAGGTTTATAATCTGGGCCTGGATGCTCACATCCAGGGCACTGACCGGTTCATCGCAGACCACAAAGTCGGGATCCAGAGCCAGGGTTCGGGCGATGCCGATGCGCTGGCGCTGGCCGCCGGAGAATTCATTGGGATAGCGGCGGATGTGGTCGGGCTTCAAGCCGACGATTTCCAAGAGCTCCTGGACCTTCTGGTTTCTTTCTGCGGGGGTGTAGAGGTTGTGGATTTCCATCGGTTCCTTGATGATTTCCCCGACCGTCATGCGCGGATTGAGGGAGGCATAGGGATCCTGGAAGACCATCTGCACCTGCTTGCGGTAGCTCTTGAGGTCCTTGTTTTTCTTGTTGGCGATATCGACCCCGTCAAAGATGATGTTGCCAGACGTCGGATTGTAGATGCGCACAATCGCCTTGCCCAGGGTGGTCTTGCCGCAGCCGGATTCCCCGACCAAGCCGAAGGTCTCCCCTTTGCCAATTTCAAAGCTGACGCCATCCACCGCCTTCACGATCGCTTTTTTCGCAAACATCGAAGGCGTGATGTCGAAGTAGACCTGCAGCTGGTTGACGGCCAGCAGTTTGTTTTCACTCATACTTTGGCCTCCTTCGCAAACTTATGGTTGAGCCAGCAACGGCAAAGATGGGTGTCGGAGAAACGGGTCTCGTCCGGCATCATCTGCTTGCAGACCAGCATCGCATGCTCACAGCGGTCCACAAACGGACAGCCGACCGGTGGATTCAACAGATCCGGCGGACTGCCGGGAATCGGCACCAGCGCCTCCTTGGAGGTGGAGTCGGGATTATGCACACAGGCCAATAGGCCAATGGTATAGGGATGCTTGGGTTTGTAGAAAATCTCGCGGTCGGTCCCCTCCTCGACAATCTTGCCCCCATACATAATCAGAATACGGTCGCACATCGAGGCGACGACACCCAGGTCGTGGGTAATCATGATGACGGAGGAGCCGCGATCGGCCTGAATCTTTTGGATCAGTTCCAATACCTGTGCCTGGATGGTCACATCCAGCGCCGTGGTCGGTTCGTCGGCGATGATCAGCTTGGGATTGCAAGCCAGGGCAATCGCAATGATGATGCGCTGGCGCATACCGCCGGAGAACTGGTGCGGGTATTGATTGAAACGGCTTTGCGGCGAGGGAATCCCCACCAGGTTCATCAGGTTCAAAGCCCTTTCCTTCGCTTCTTTTTTCGAACACTTGTCATGGATCAGAATCGGTTCCATCAGCTGCTTGCCAATCTTCAAAACCGGATTCAAAAAGGTCATGGGATCCTGGAAAATCATGGCGATATCGTTGCCGCGCAGCTTCTGCATCTGCTTTTCATAGGTTTTGCGGGCTGCCTTGTCCAGGTGGGACGGGGAAATATCCTGCTCTTCAAAATAGATCTTGCCGTCATCGACCCGGCCGTTGTCGGCCAAAAGCCCCATCACCGAAAACATCGTAACGCTTTTGCCGGACCCGGATTCACCGACAATGCCCAGCACTTCCTGCTGTTTCACTTCAAAACTGATGCCGCGGACTGCCTGTACGGTCCCCTGATCGGTGGAGAAATTGGTAACCAGATTTTCAACTTTCAATATGGACATGCCAGCCACCTACTTCTTGTTCGGATCCAGGGAATCCCCCAGACCGTCGCCGATAAAGTTCAGCGAAAGCATCGTCAGGCAGATACAGGCAATCGGCCAGATGATTTCAATCGGATAGTTCTGATAGAGTTCACGCGCCTCATTGGCCATCGTCCCCCAGGAGGACATCGGAATGGAAATGCCGATACCGACCATCGAAAGGAAGGCTTCGGTGAAAATCGCCGAGGGCACCATCATCGTCACGGAAACGATGATCGGACCGATGGAGTTGACAATCAGGTGCTTGAACAGAATGCGGGTATTGGAGGCTCCCATCACCTGGGCAGCCAGCGAGAATTCCTGCTGCTTGAGTGAGAGTACCTGGGTCCGTACCAGCCGGGCCATGCCGACCCAGGAGGAGATACAGATGCCTATCAGGATGCTGGTCATATTGGAGCCCAGCACCACCATAATCAAGATCACATACAGCATTTCCGGCACGGAGTAGAGAATATCAACCACCCGCATCATAAACAGGTCGACGCGTCCGCCGACAAAACCGGAGATGCCGCCGTAGACGATGCCGATGCAAAGGTTGATAAATGCGGCAAGAAAGCCGATGGACAGCGATATCCGGGCGCCATAGAAAATCCGCACGAAGATGTCACGGCCGAACTTGTCAGTGCCAAACCAGTGGGCTGCCGAAGGCAGTGCATGGCGGTTGGCAATGTCCTGGCCCTCATAGGTATAGCGGGAAAGGATCGGTACGAAAATCGCCCCCAGAATCATGATGGTGATAAAAACCAGACCGGCCAGGGCCAGCTTGTTGCGGCGGAAGCGAATCCAGGCATCCTGCAGGTAGGTGCGACTTTGGACCGCAATAAATTCAGAATTCTTTTCATTGTCTTCCAGTTTCCGGAAGAGGTCTTTGCTAAGTTCCATGGGTCTCACCTCCTATTTCTTGAATTTCACCCTGGGGTCGACAAAGGCGACCACCAGGTCGGATATTAAGGTAGCGCTGATGATCAGGATGCCCAAAAAGATGGTCAAACCCATAATCATGCTGTAATCGCGGTTGCCGATGGCGGAGACCATCTTCGAGCCAATCCCGGGGATCGTAAACAGGTTTTCAATGACGAAGGAACCGGTCATCAAAAAGGCAATCATCGGTCCGGCATAGGTCACTACCGGCAAAAGGGCATTCTTCAAGCCGTGCTTGACCACCGTCGATACCCAGGAGAGGCCCTTGGAGCGGGCCAGGGTGATGTAGTCCTTCTTGAGGACTTCAATCATCGAGCTTCTGGTCAGACGCGAGGTATAGGAGATTGGATAAAAGGACAGGGCCAATACCGGCAAAACATAGTGTAATGGGGTCTTTAAACCGATCAGCGGGAAAATCTTGAACTTGACGCCAAACACAATCATCAGCATCAAAGCCAAAAGGAAGCTGGGTACGCTGACCCCCAGCGTTGCCAGTACCATGACCAGGTTGTTGATCCACTTCTTTTTGGAAAGCGCGGCGACAATGCCCAGGGTAATCCCCACCGTCAAGGCAAAGGCGCCGGCCATTAGGCCCAGCCGGATGGTCACCGGGGCGGCTTCCAAAAGCACGTCCTTGACATAGAAGCCCTTGCGGGAATACATCTCCCCGAAATCCAGCTTCACGACATTTTTGAGATAGATAATATATTGTTCAAAGACCGGCTTGTCCAGCCCGTACTTTTCGTTCATGGCAGCCAGGATCGCCGGATCCTTGAAACGCTCGGAAGTAAAGGGGTTGCCGGGAATCGACTTCATCAAGAAGAAAGTCACTGTCGTAAGAATAAACAGTGTCAATACCCCGATTAAAACCCGTTTGATAATATATCGAATCATTCCCTTACTTCCCCGCTTTCGGATCAATGATATAGAGCTCTTTTTGCGGCGGGGTCAAAAATTCTGCCCCGTTGGGTGTCACCACCACATCCTCCTCCAGGCCGCAGCGGCCATAGGGAGTCATCACCCCGGGCTCCAGGGTGAACACCATGCCTTCCAGTACCGGTACCTCAATCAAATCCGGACGGTCGTAGCGCGGCTTGCGCGGTCCCAGCAATGGTCCGCCGTCATGCGCTTCCCGGCCCATTTCATGGCCGGTCGCGTGGTTGAAGTCGTCGTAGCCGTTTTCCAGAATATAGGAGCGGCAGACGGTGTCGGTCTCCAACCCGGTTACCCCCGGTTTCAGGAAGGCCGCTGCCTTAAGAATCGAATCGCGGACGACATTGAAAGCCCGCTTCGCTTCTGCCGGGGCATCGGTTTCCCCGTCTTTGAGAATATAGTACATGCGCTGCAAATCGCAGCTGTATTCGTTGATTTTCACCCCGAAGTCGATATTGACCATGTTACCCGCTTCGATGGCGATGGGCGGCGGCGGCATGTGGCCGCCGGGGGAATCCTTGCCCGAGAAGACACCCGGGTCGCAGGACTTGGACCAGCCGTAGCCGGCCTTGCGCTTGTCCACTTCGCTTTGGAAGAAATTGAAGACATCCAGGGCAGTCTTGCCCGGACGGATGAAATCCTTGGCCGCATCGAAGATTTCCTCCGCGACCTTTGCACTGTGGCGGATGCGCTTGAGCTCCCAGTCCGACTTCACCCCGCGTACCGTGGAGGTAATCGGATAGGCGGAAATCACCTCGCCGCTAAAACCGGCAATCTTCAAAGCATCCAGAATCACGGTATAAAAACCATAGGTCAAGCCATCACTGCCCGGATCGTTTTCACTGTAGTCCAGGGCGATGTTGGCCGGATTTTTCCTTTTGATCAATTCCCCCAAGGCGGTCTCGAAGTTGACTTTAAAGCCGATCACTTCATCAAAGATTCCGGCATGAATGTAGCCATTGGCATCAATCGGAGTGCAGACAGTGTAGTTGGTACCATCGCTACAGAATACCAAGGCAGTGGCACCGATGAACTCGCCATCACTGATGACCGGCAGAATCGGTTCACTGGCAGTGGCGGATTCGCTTCCGGCCACAATCCACATATCAATGCCTTTTTCCTTCATTACGCGCTTTGCCAGCGCAATTTTCTCCTTGTAGAATGCCATGGGGTTCTCCTTTGAAAATGTTTTCAACGTAATGAAAAAACAACTGAAAATATAATTTTCATTATAGTGTGCAAACAGAAAAAGTCAAGGATTAAGGGTAAATTCAAGATGAAACTTTTGCGGGTAAATTCACATGGTTTTTTTGCCTTGTGTTTTTTTATTTTTGATGAAAATTAATAGTGGATATTTGGTTGATTTTCTGCAATCATTTCCGGTCCTGCTTTGTGATGTGAAAATGCTTTGTTCTGCTTTCGCCTGGTTTATGGCTTGAATTAAGTAAAAAACCCGGAAAATCCGGGAATTGAAAACAGGTTTCAGAAGCTGTAAACACCACCGCAAGGCTGGTTTTACTTGGTTTTGTCTTTGTACTGATTGATGGCGAAATAGACCCGGGAATGATCCATCCGCTGATGCAGGGAAGCGGCTATGGTGGATGCGCGATAGCGCAGCGGCACATCCTGCTTCACACCCTGATAGCCCAGATAGAGATAGTAGAGGCTGGCCAGAAAACCCAGCAGCACCAAACCAAAAAGCCACCAGAGGCTTCCATATCCCTTGAGCACAATCAACAAAAACAATACCGCAAACAAACCCATGGCGATACTGATGCGCAAGCGGATATCGAGAATATAGTATTTCAAGCAATGCGAGCAAATCGGCTCGTGATGCGTCTGCAGATCCTTGAAATCCGCCAGCGACTTGGGCCTTTTTAAAACCTTTCCCGGTTTTTCGGCACTGTAGTAGTCGTAGAGATTATTGGTCTCTTTATTGCAGTAAATGCATTTCATTCTGTCTTCTTTCCTTTACAAGCCAATCTTAGCAGGTTTTTCGGCTTTTTCAAATCCACTTCATGCGCTTGAAGATCACCAGCATCAGCACTGCCACCGCAATCATGATGATCCAGACCATCGGATAGGACCAAAGCCAGTCCAGCTCCGGCATGTGCTTGAAGTTCATGCCGTAGACCCCGGCAATGAAGGTCAGCGGAATAAAGATTGCCGAGAGAATCGTGAGATACTTCATAATCTGGTTGAGTTCATTGGAGACTCGCGCCAGGTTGGCTTCCGCCAAACCGGTTAAAAGCTCCCTGGTATTGTCAATGGTTTCCAGACACTCGGAGATGTGCTCGCGCAAATCCTGCAGATAAGGACGCAGTTCGCTTTGCGCAAACAGCTGCCCTTCCCGATGAAGCGTCGCGACGCTGTCGCGCAGCGGGGCTATCGCCCGGCGCATCCGCTGCAGTGTGCTCTTGAGCTCCTGGATCGCCGTACTGAAATTCTTGTCCTGCTCATCGACCCGCTCCTCCAGCTCATCGCTGGCATCCTCCAGGGTTTCCAGCGACTGGACATATTCATCCACCACCGCATCAATCAGGCTGTAGGCCAGATAGTCCTCGCCGCTGGTGCGGAAGCGGCTGTTGTCATCCATAATCCGCTTGCGGATGGCATCGAAGGGATCGCCGGGGATTTCCTGGATGGTGATGACCAGATGCTTGGCAATGAGGATGGATACATGGTCGACGATCAGTTCCCCCAAGAGCTTGTGCGCCTGGTTTAAGGTCGAAAAGCTCAGCGACTTCAAAGACACAAACAGGTAGTCCGCGAACTGCTCGGATTTGGGGCGGGAGTTGGGATTTAAAATATCCTCCCGGGTCAGTTCGTGAATGGAAAACTTCTTGCAAATTCCGTTGATGATTTCCGGGTCCTTGAGGCCGTCGACATTGATCCATAAAACACCGGACTGCGGTTTCTTCAGTTCTTTGAGGGTAACATCCCGCTGATAGCGGGCGACATTGCGATTGTAGGAAATCGCGGAGATGCCGGTAAACATGATGGCACTGTCACTGGGGAAAATTTCTTTGTTCTGACTCATAAATTGATCATCCTCTTGACATCTTAGTCATTTATTGCGTGCTGCACTTTAAGGAAGCGCTGATTTCTTCCTGAAACAGCTCTTGAAGCGTTTGTAAGCCGTTCTTCTCCAGATTCAATTCAGCAATCCGGCTGCCAAAGAGATTACTTGCGACCTCCCCGCCAAAGACACTGGCCTTATAGCCGATATAGATAATGACAAATTCCCCATCCAAGCTCAAATCCAGATCACTAAACCCGGCGTAGTCGGTTTCAAAATAGGTGCGCAGGGTTTCCAGTTTTGCCACCTCGTCCTCGCCGATCAGATTGAAATCCACCTGGTGCGCGCGCAGCCGGTAAAACACATAGCTGATTTTACTGGCGGTGCCGATTGCTCCATACTCATAGGTGTTGCCATAGGCGGTTGTAAGCGAGCAGGACAAAGTCTGCTCCCCGCTGCTCTCTTTTTTAGAGCAGCCGCACAAGCTAAGCAAACATACAAAACAAATCAGGCAGCGTTTGATTCTCTTTTTCTCAACCAACAACTTGTTTCCCGCCTCACTTGATACTGCAGCTGATATCCAAGAGCTGCTTTGCCCCAATCGTCTCCATCGCTTCCTGCATCGCCGTCAAGCCGGTGTGCTCCAAGCCCAGATCCATAATCTCCTGCGAATACAGGGCAACCATCAGCTGCTCATCAAATTCGCTTTTCTCGAAAATCATCCCCACCGTCAGCAAATCACCTTCTATTGACAAATCCAACTTGCTGAAACCTGGATAGTTTTCATCGAAATACTCCCGCACCATAACCAGCATTTCCGCCTCATTGTCATCGGTAATTTCGAAATCCGCCTTGGGCCCGGTCATGATAAAGGACGAGCTGGTGATGCCGGATTCATCTCCGTCATAGGTGTAAACATAATGCACCCCACTGGTATCATACTCACAGGACAGCTGCTGACTTTTCTTTGATTGGCAGCCAATAAACAGCGATACAAACAACAACAGACAAAACATCTTCTTCATAGTAAGTCCCCCCTCTTTTATCTCAGCATGCGCGACATTAACCGCAGCTGTTCTTTCGTCTTTTCAAACTGTGCCAAAAGCCGGTTGACTTCCTCCGGCTTTACGCCTGCTCCCGCCGCGATGCGATATTTGCGCGAGGAGCGGATGAGTTCGGGATGTCGGCGCTCTTCGATGGTCATGGATTGGATGATGGCGCGCTGGCGCTTCATCGCTGTTTCCGCCTGGGCATCACTGATCTGGCTGGTCAGCTGATTGATGCCGGGAATCATGCCCAGAATCGATTTGATGGAGCCCATTTTGGAGACCTGCTGCAATTGCACCAGCATATCCTCCAGGTTGAACTGGCCATTCATCATGCGGGCAGCGGCTTTTTCCGCAGCTTCCATATCCAGCTTCTGCTGCGCCTGCTCCACCAGAGTAACAATATCCCCCATGCCCAATATCCGGTTGGCCATGCGGTCGGGATAGAACGGTTCGATATCGTCAATCTTTTCCCCCACCCCGACATACTTCACCGGGACCCCGGTCACAGCCCTTGCAGACAACACCGCTCCGCCTCTGGCATCCCCGTCCATTTTCGTGACAATCAAACCGCTTAAGCTCAGGGTTTGATGGAATTCTTTCGCTACCTGCAGGATATCCTGCCCGGTCATTGCGTCCACCGTCAACAAGATCTCGGTCGGTTTGACCAGATCGCGGATTTCTACCAGTTCCCCCATCAGTTCACTGTCGACATGCAGCCGTCCGGCGGTATCGATCAACAGGGTGTCATAGGCCTGTTCTTTTGCATGACTGAGGGCTTTTTTAACCACCGTGAGGGCATTGACGCCGCTTTTGTCAGCGAAGACTTCCACGTCTATTTCCTGACCCAGGGTGATTAACTGATCGATGGCAGCCGGCCGTACCACGTCCGCCGCCACCAGCAGAACCTTGTGATTCTGCGCTTTGATCACCCGCGCGATTTTCGCGGCACTGGTGGTTTTACCGGTTCCCTGCAAACCCACCATCATCATTGCGCTCAAGCCGCTGTGGTGAAACTGCAGCGGTTCCTGGCTGGTTCCCAGCAGTTCGACCAGCTGGTCATTGACAATCTTGACAATCATCTGCCCCGGATCCACAGACTGCAGGACCTTGGTGCCGATGGCTTCATTTTGGATTTTTGTCAGGAAATCCTTGACAACCTGGTAGTTGACGTCCGCTTCCAATAAGGACTTGCGGATTTCCTCCAGGGCTGCCTCCATATTGCGCTCGGAGAGCTTGCCCTTGCCGATCAGATTGCGGAAGGTCTGATTCAGTTTTTCGCTTAAACTTTCAAACATAGTGGTTCCTTTCTCACAGATAATCCTTGGATTCTTCCTGGGTACTAATGACAAGCGTCGTCATATCCGCCAGCGCCTTTTGTAATAAAGGCTGCCAGTCAAAGCGGTTCTCCTGATACAGGGCCTTTTTGACAGTAGGCTTGGTGACGGGGTTTTGCGGGGTGAAGATTGTGCAGCAGTCTTGATAAGGCAGGATGCTGGTTTCGTAGGTACCGATTTTATAGGACTGCTGAATGATTTCAACCTTGTCCATGGAAATGCAGGGTCTTAGAATCGGAAAATTGGTGACCTCGTTGATGACCTGAATGCTCTGAATCGTCTGCGAGGCAACCTGTCCCAGCGATTCGCCAGAGACCAGGGCCAAACACTTATGCGAGGTCGCGATCTTCTCGCTGATGCGCACCATCATGCGCCGCAGGATGGTGATGGTATAGGACGGGTCGCAATGCTGGTTAATCGCCAGCTGCAGCTCTGTCAAATTCACGATATGCAGCCGCACAAAGCCCTGAAAGCCGCTGAGAATCCCCGCCAGCTTTTTGACTTTGTCCAAAGCCGCTTCTGAAGTATAGGGGGGTGAGGCAAAGTGCACAGCCTCCACCCAGACCCCGCGCTTCATGGTTAAAACCGCAGCGACCGGGGAGTCTATCCCTCCTGATAATAATAACAGAGCTTTGCCGCCGATGCCTACCGGAAAGCCACCGGCCCCGGCGATGCTGCCCGCCATAATGTAGGTAAAGTCCCGCTGCACCTCCACGATGATTTTCAAATCCGGGTGATGGACATCGACCGTCATCTTTGTATTTGCCAGTATTAAACCGGCACAATGCCGGTTGATGCCATCGGAATCCGGATAGAACAGCTTGTCATGGCGCCGTGCCATCATCTTGAAGGTTTTGGCACCGGTTTCTTTTTTGGCCAAAGCCAAAACCGCTTCGGCAATCACTTCCAAAACACTCTCCACCTTGATGGCAACCGAAAAGGAGGAAAGGCCAAAGACCCGCTGCAAGCGCTCGCTCACCGCTTCGCACTCTTCGCCATTGAGGCGGATGTAGAGGCGGTCATAGGTTTTCTCATAGGTCAGCCTGGGGAATTCTTTGAGCTGGTTTTTGGTATTTTCACATAACCGGTTCACAAAATCCTTGCGGTTTTTGCCTTTGGTGGAAAGTTCACCATAACGGACCAGAATGACGGATGCTTCATAAGCCATAATGCGCTAAAATCTCCTTGTTTACTGCAATAAAGCGATCGATATCAGCCGGTTCTACCAAATGCGATAGCGAAACCCGGATGACATTTTGCCTCAGCTTTGGTTTGATTCCCATGGCAACCAGCACATGGGAATCACTGGTTTTTCTGGAGGAACAGGTACTCTTGGCACTGACCAGAAAGCCGGCTTTCTCCAAAGCATTCATCCAGACTTCGCTGCTAAGCTTTAGATTTGCGATGCTGAGGATATAGGGACTGGCGTTATCAGGAGACAGGAAGATCACTTCATCCTTGAGCCCCTTTCGCAGTTTTTGATTCAGAGATGTAACATATTCAAAGTGCTCTGCCTGTTTTTCAAGGGCCAGCCGCAGGGTCTTGGCAAAAACGATGTTGACCAGGGCATTGCTGGTACCCCCGCGCAACCCCTCTTCCTGCTGTCCGGCACTAATCAGCGGCACCAGCGGCAGGTGCTTTTTTTTCAATAAGACACCGCTGCCTTTGAGCCCATAGATTTTATGGGCGGAAAGGCTAATCAAATCGGCATCCTTTACCTCACTCAGATCAATCTTGCCCAAAGCCTGCACACAGTCACAATGCAATAAGACCCCGGGATACTCTCGTAATAGGGAAAGGATTTCCCGGATGGGCTCTAAGGTCCCGGTTTCATTGTTCACATATTGGATACTGACCAGGATGGTATCGGCTGTGAGGTTTTTTTTCAAAGCCTCCAGTTTCACGATTCCGTACTCATCCACAGGCAAATAGACGACCTCAAAGCCAAATACCTCCGCCAGCTGTTTGGCACTGTTGAGTACCGAAGAGTGCTCAATGGCACTGACCAGAATCCTTCCGGGTTTTATTTGATGTAAAAAAGCAGTGCCCTTGAGTGCCAGGTTGTTGGCTTCACTGGCACCGCTGGTAAAGATGACCTGATGCTTGGGCAAGCCCAATAGTTTTAGAATCTGCTGCCGGCTTTCCTCTTGCATCGTTTCAATCTGACGGCCGTCCTTATACAAAGAATCGCTGTTGGCAAAATATGCCTTCAGCAATCCTTCATAGGTTTGTCGTATTTCTGTATCCAGCGGCGTGGTGCTGGCATAATCCAAATAGCCCTTCAAGTCATTTGGCACTGCTCTGATTCTCCTTGATTAAATTCTCATAGGGTTCGCTGTGCACCTTCTCGATGGCGGCCACTGAGGTCTTCAGGGCCTGGGTGTATTCGCCATTGCGGAACGAGAGTTCCGCCCGGGTCAAATCAGAGTCGATGTCGCCGAAGGTTGAGCGGTAGCGGTTGCCAAAGACAATCGCATCCTCAATCATGGTCGCCATCTTAATCAAATTATTGACATTTTTATAGAGGGTGTAGATGTAATCAATCGCCTCGTTGAGGGTCGCATTCAGCAGGGACAGGTTGAGGTCCTTCTCCTTGAGCAGGTCCTCCAGGGTATGCACATGCTTGTAGGCGGTGGCGATATCCCCTTCGCACTGGCGGGAGATATTGGGCAGGCGGTGGCGTTTGATCTGCACCTTGATTTCATTCAAAATCAAATGCAGTTTCAACAGCTGCTTGTGCGCCCGCTCTTCATCGCTGCGCACGCCGCTGAGCTTTTGATTGATCTCCGTGATTTCATCCAGCGACAGCTGCAAGGATTGCGACAGCTCCCGCAATTCCATCACGATTTCCGAAGCCGGGTGGTCGTTGCGCTGCATCTGCAAGCGTGCCAACTGTTCCTTGTATTTGATAATCTGATCGCTTTGCTGGGAGAGCATCTTCTGCTCAACCGAAAAGTCAAAGCGGTCCTTGACCTTCTCATAGACCGACATCGATTCCTTGTAGGAAGTCTCAATCTGGGTCAGTTTATTGGCAGCTCCGGAGTAGTTGCGGTCCAGTTCATTGAACGCCTTCTCTTCCTTTTCCAACTGCTGGGTCAAAAGGGTCAAGCGCTCGCTGTTGTCCTTGAAGTGGCTCTCCACCTCACCGGTGTCGCCGCCCCGCAGGGTCGCCAGGTCATCCTTGAGCATCTGCCCAATCATTTCGAGGGTCTTGGGGACTTCCAAATGGTCGAGCATGACACCCTTCTGCTTGCAGCGTGAATATAACTGGCTCACCCGGTCGATTTCCTCGGGGATACCCATCTGCGCCCGTTGCAGTAAGCCGGGCAATTCATCAAAGATTTTGGACAGACTGGTGATGCAGTTGTCGATTTGGGTTAGGGAATCTTCGGCATTGCCGAATTCGGAGGCAAACATCCACTCTTCAAAGGCGGAGAACTGCTTCTCGGCAATGGTAATCCGCTCTTCCAGGGCTTCCTCGGAAAAGCTGAGGGCGGCACGCTGATGATTGAAGCGGTCCTTGACTTCCCGGAAGCTGTCCTTGTATTGGTTTACCTGTTCCCTTAAAAGTGCTTCCTTCTCCAAAACCTCATCCAGCTGGGCATCGAGTTTTTTCACCGACTCACCCACCCGGTCCAGGGTTCCCTCGATATCAATCAAAAGGTTTTTGGCAACTTTGTTTTTGCCGGCACTGATGGCATCATCAAGGTCATTGAGAATGCTGGAAGCCTGTGCCAAATCCCCTTGTACGTATTCGAAATCCTCTTTGCAGAGCTCCACCTTCTCCACCACGGCTTCATTGACCCTGGCCAGGGCTACCGCCTTGTTGAGCTTAAAGGTCAAGGGAACGCTCTTGGCGTCGTTGTAGAGCACTTCAAAATCAGCCATTTTTGCTCTGAGTTTCTTCTTCCGGGAATTGCGCGCAAGTAAAATAATAATCAGCAATATCAACAGAATACTCAGGGCGATGATGGCGTAATGTATCGGTTGAAGTTGTTTCAGAAAAGCATCCATTACAAATCCTCCGTGAACAACGTTATTGTATCACAAAGAAGCTGATTTGGATTGTCTGCCAAAAAACTTCTCACGCAATAAAATGAAAAGGCAGAGCCGTTGCGCTCTGCCTTTACCTTTTTCATTAGAGTTTAGACATTTTGGTCCTCTTCGATTATAGAGAAACCTTTTTTTATAATTGCATCGTATATCTTCGCAGCATCGCTATCAGGATTGCCATTCTTTTCCTTCAAAAACGCAAATACCTCATAGTGTCTGTCATTTTCCCAATCCTGACAGCACACAATGAGTTTTTCATTGATTTTCGTAATAAGGTATCCGGCTGAACTAATTGAAAAATTGCCCTTCTTTAGAAGTTCATATGGTCTAGCGCTATATCGGTACAAAAAATCCAGATCACTTCTTGTTTTGTTCATCATATGCATCCTTCTCCAACCTTTGTCTTTACTCAGTATAGCATAACAAGCCTTTCTTCATTTCTTGTTTGGTTCCTTTTGAAACAATTTTAATTCAATTTCAGATATTGTTTTAGGTTGTTCAGCGGTTCTCATAGCCTCAATCCGGTAGGATGAAATCAGGTTATTAAAGGTATTAAAAAAATATCCAAATAAATCAGATACAATACTCTTGCCATCATCATCCGGAAAAAAGAGCTTTGACTCTAAAAATCCCATGGCGACTGAATGCAGTTCTGTTTTATTGTTAATATCAACAAACCGATTCAGTAAATCACAAAGTTCAGAAATAGCTTTGTCGCATTTTTCCAATATACATTCGGCACCGCTATCTTTATCAGGATGATACTTTGAGAACAGAATCATTCTGCCAAACGATTTCTCAAAAACAGGTTTAATAGCCTTTTCAAAATCGCTCAGTTTTCCAGGTTTCTTTGGTATAGCAGTTGCGTCTTCAAACATCGGCTTAAGATAATTCATGAATAATTTATGTGTTAATTCAGTAAACTCCGAAAGATAATCAATAATCTCCTGTATATCTTTAAGGGTAATTTCCCGCTTAAATACATCCCAGGACTGTCTGCGCTGCCTCTCTGCCTGGATATTTGCCTGTTTTCTTGACTCACTGAGCTGATAGGAAACAGTCACTCCTCCAATTAAAAACCCGATAAAGGTCATAAAGCTGCTCAAAAAGGCCAACCAGACTGTCCGGTTTTCCAGATCCACAAGACTCTTGTTCGCAAAAACAAACCAAATTGCTATAAAACCCGCAATGAATAGAACAAAGAGAATAAACAAACCAGCTTTTTTTACATTTTTCTTCCAATTTAAGCAACTTGTAAAGAACTTTTGCGCAGTTTTCGCCATTTATCTCTCTCCTTTTATGATATTCTTATTAAAATTTAATTATATAATTGTATTCTCTTTCATGCAACCGGTAATTTTTTTTAATTTCTTTCGTTACTTATGGACATGCAGTTCACATAAAGTTGGGCATTTTCGTATAAGATTAACACAAATCAACTCTGTATGCTTATTTCCCACAGGAATTTGACAAAGATACAGCGATTTTGTTATTATTTACAAGCGTTATCGGCAGCATACCACAGTGTGTTCCCAAGCGCTGATCCCCTACGGGTAGCAAAGTAACCCTGCTGCAAGGGCGAAATCATCGGATCAGCACCGGCCACAGGTGCGGTACTGTTGGTTGCCAACAAGGAGGAAAACGATGGCACGCTTAAAAGAACCTGTTTGGAAGACCTCCCGGCGCTTGAGCTTCTCTGTGCTCGAAACCGGTCAGGAACTTCGCAAACGCAATTACGCCCCGGGCCAACATGGCAATAACCGCCGGGCGAAGTTATCAAACTACGCTTTGCAGTTACGGGAAAAACAAAGAATCAGATTTCTCTACGGTGTAACCGAACGTCAGTTCTACAACACCTTCGAGAAAGCCCAGAAGATGAAAGGTGTTACCGGCTACAATTTCCTGGTGTTACTGGAATCCCGGCTGGACAACATCGTCTACCGTCTCAACCTGTCCCGCACCCGCCGCGGTGCCAGACAATTGGTCAACCATGGCCACATCCTGGTGGATGGCAAGAAGGTCAATATTCCTTCCTACATTGTCTCCCCGGGTCAAACCATTGAAGTCAAGGAAGGCATGAAGAACAACCCGGCCGTCCTCGACGCCCTACAGGCGACGGTCAGCACCCTGGCCTTCGTCGAAATCGACCGCGAGAATAAAAAAGGCAAGTATATCCGCCATCCGGAACGGATGGAACTCAATCAGGAAATCAACGAAGCACTGGTCGTTGAATTCTACAACCGTTAGGACACAAAAGCAGGAAAACTCCTGCTTTTGTTTGACTTTAACGTTCTTCCTTTGTATGATTCTATTAAAGAAGCGGGGGTAATACAGAAATGAGTGATTTTAATGGTTCACTTCGTAAACGTAAAAATCTGAAACCGAACATCATTCTTCTGAGTGTGCTGTTTTTTATTTTTTTGGCCTTTCCATTCGGTTTTCTTTTTTATGTCATCTTTCAGGGGCGCAGTGATGTCTGGTACTCACCCAACCTTATCTTTATCATCGGCTTATTCATCCTGGTACTGATATTCAAGGAAGTGATTCGGGTCGGTATCTGGACCGCACTGGACCGGGAAGTCGACTTCGTGGATTTTAGGGTCTCCCTGCGGCAAACCGTGACCTTTGTCTACAACACCAAAGTCACACGCATGAGTGCCTACCGGTTGGGAATCCTTTTACCGGGTTTGATTCTGGGAGTCGCGTTAATTCTCTATTCGTTTCTTTCCGCCAATCTGTATATGCTCGCTGCCGGCATCTTCGCGCTTTCCACATCACTCAAGGATGCCGTGATCTTCATCTCCTTGTTACGTGAAAAACCGGATTCCCTGATTGAGGACCCGGTCAATGAACCTTACTGCTATATTCTGGAAGAGGAAATCAGCGCTTAATCAGGCGTTTGAACAAGCGCCAGATACCGGTATGCAAAATCTGCTGGGGAAGACCCAATAACTGGGTGACCCCCAGATACACCAGCATGCCAACCAGCCCGTACCCGGCCAATACCGCCAGCGATACCAGGCGGGAGGAAATGGTGGTTATACTAATCAGCATCCGGCAGGCTTGTAAAGCCAGGGCCATGGCGCCAATTCCCAATGACATCTTGGCAATACGCCCGAGAGTTTCATGAAAGGTAATGCCAAAGCGCTTGCGCATGATGTACAGGTCAATAGTAATGATAAACAGGCTGGCAGTGGAGCTGGAAGTAACCGCCCCGCTGTAGCCGAAAAGGGTTATAAAAGGAATCGTAATGACAAAGTTGAGGATAAAGCCAGCCGCCAGAATCATCAGGCTGGTTTTTCTTTGGCGCAAGGCCAGCATCAGGTTATTGAAGACCGGGGAGATCATCCCGAAAAAGCCCAAAAGCGCACACCAGCGCGTGACCTCACCGCCCAATTGCCAGGAAGACGACTTGCCAAAGAGCACATAGTAGAGCTCCTGGGGAATTAATACCAGAAAGAAAACCAGGGGCAGGCCGATATAGAGCACGGTTTCCACCGCTTCCCTGGCCAATTGCTGGATTTTTGTACGGTCCTTCTGTTCAAAGGCGACCGTCACAAAGGGAATGATGGCGGCGCTGAAACCCGGCGCCAGGACTTGCGGAATTGAGGTGATTTTATTGGCAGTCAGCGAAAGCATGGAATCCAAAAGCTTGATCTCTTCAATGGTCTCCAGATGGCGGTTGTCCATCGCCTTTTCAAACAGGGCAAAGTTGGTCATGGTGGTGGCAGTCCCCAAAAAGGTCACCGCCAGATAAGGCAGGGCGAACATGAAAAGCTCCTTGAGCAACTCCCTGCGCTCGGGTGAACCAACCGTCTGGCTATTAGCCAGGTCCTTGACCTCCCGCGCCCTTTTGCCCGCAAAGAACACCATGTGGATGATGGCGACCACGGCGGAAAAGGAAGTGGAACCGACTGCAACATAAACCCCCCAGATGCGGTCCATATCCAGCACATACACAACAAAAGCCCCCATACCCAGTAAGAAGGCAATGCGGGCAACCTGTTCCAGCACCTGGGAAAACGCATAGGCCTTGAATTCCTTGAACCCCTGGATAAAGCCCCGGTAGGAACTCAGCAAGGGAACCGCAAAGACCGCCAGGGAGATAATCACAAAGACGTTTTGCATCTTCTTGAGGTCTTCCGGACTGATCTGGCTGGACATTACCAGCCTGGAAATCCAGGGTGAACAAAGGATGACCAGCGATGCCATGATGCAGCCAAAAAAAGCCAGGACCGCTGTTGAGAGCTTGCGGATTAACAAGACGCTTTTATAGTCTTCCCGGGCCAGATACTTGGATACCAAAGCGGCAATTGCCATCGGAATCCCGGCTAAGGAGATGGTCAGTACATAGTCGTAGAGGTTGTAGGCTTTCCCATAGTAGACGGTATTTGCCTCCCCGACAATCTGCTGGAACGGGGACATATAAAAAATCCCCAAAGCCTTGGTCAAAAAGATTCCGGCGGAACTCGTGAGTCCGCCGGCAATCAGGGATTGTTTCTGCGCTTGTGTGACCCTCTTCTCCATCTAATTCACCGATACATTGAGTTCCAGATACTCCTTGGTCTCATTCACTTTGGAATAGTCCTTCCAGGAGACCCGGATTTTTATATTGAGGGTGGAATTTTCACTGATGCCGGAGATGATGATGCCCTTGACATAGCCCTCTTCGAAATTCACCTGGTAGGGGACCAGGTTGTATTCCTGGTCTTCAAAGATGCCGAAGCAGGGAAACATCTTGGTCGCTGCCTCATACTTGGTATTGTTTTCCACCGTCATGATTTCCACATCGTACATGGCAATCTGGGGATTGTCCAGAATGATGTCATAGCGGTAGGTGCCGTCATTCAGGCGGTTCATCACCACTTCGAGGTCATAAAAAGCTGAATTCTGCGAGAAATTCAGGTTATCGAGGATGTTTTCATAGTAGTGCTGGTAACGCAGGTACTTGTCGTTTTCGGCGTCGACAACATTGTTGGTGCAGGAGACCAAAAGCAACAGTACAAACAGGGTAAAAACCAATCGCTTCATAACTTACCTCAGGGCAATTATAACACGATTCCCCACTGACTCAAGCAAAGTTCAGCAAGAACCAGTAGCGCCTGCCCTTTTTTATAATCGCCAGCTTTTGGGAATGGGCATCCTGCTTTTGGATGGTGAAAGCCAGATCCTGTACTTTGGTACCGTTGACACTGATCGAACCGTTTTGAATCAGCTCCCGCGCTTCGCGCTTGCTGGTGGCGGCTTTTGTCAGTACCAGGGCATCAATCAGCAGGGTTCCATCTTCCACCGTGGTCTTGGGGGCATCCGCCAAAGCCAAAGAAAGCTCTTCAAAGGATAAAGCCATCACATCCCCGGAAAATAGGGCGCCGGTAATGCGCAGGGCGCTCTCCAGGCCTTCTTTGCCATGCAAAAGTTCGGTCAGTTCACTGGCCAAGGCTTTCTGGGCTTCGCGCTTGTGGGGCTCATTGTTCAAAGAGACCTCCAGGGCCTCAATTTCCTCTCTGGATTTAAAGGATAAGCGTTTCATCAGGGAGATGATGTCCGCATCCGCAACATTCAATATGAACTGATAAAACTCATAGGGGCTGGTCTTTTTTGGGTCCAGCCAGATGTTGCCGCCTTCCGACTTGCCAAACTTCGTGCCATCGGACTTTTGGATCAGGGGCGAGGTGATGCCATACACCTTCACCTTGTCCCCTTCCAGCTTGCGGATCAGCTCCATGCCGCTGGTGAGGTTTCCCCATTGGTCGCTGCCGCCAATCTGCACTTCGCAGTGATAGTTGCGATATAAGGTGAGCCAGTCAATGGCCTGCAAAATCGTATAAGTGAACTCGGTAAAGGAAATCCCGCTGGAGAGCCTGGAGGCAATCGTGTCCTTGGCAATCATGTAGCTCACATTGAACCACTTGCCATAGTCCCGCAAAAAGGACAGGATGTCCATTTTGGAGAGCCAGTTGTGGTTGTTCTCCAGAATCACGCGGTCGCTGTTGACATCCAGCAGGCGGGCAAACTGCTTGGCAATGCCCTTGATGTTTTCTTCAATGGTTTCCAGGCTTTGCAGCTTGCGCTCGCTGGTGGGACGGGGATCGCCGATCATGCCGGTAGCGCCGCCCATCAAGGCAATGACAGTATGCCCGGCCAGGTAGTAGCGCCGCAAAAGAAACAGCTGCTGCAAATGCCCGATGTGCAGCGAGTCCGCAGTCGGGTCAAAACCGCAGTACACCGTCACCGGCGTTTTCAGCCGCTCTTTGAGCGCCTGTAAATCCGTAACATCCTTGATTAGTCCCCGCCACTGTAAATCTTCAAACAGTTCCATCTTGTTCCTCCTTACATAAAAAGAGCTTCCCAAAGGACGCTCTTGCGTGGTACCACCTTACTTTTCA
Source organism: Erysipelotrichaceae bacterium (assembly GCA_031272515.1). Taxonomy (GTDB): domain Bacteria; phylum Bacillota_I; class Bacilli_A; order Erysipelotrichales; family Erysipelotrichaceae; genus JAISTR01. The sequence goes on from JAISTR010000012.1 coordinate 28,368, forward strand.
TGCTGTGCATGACTCAATGCTGTTAACGCCAGCTGACGTCTTTTTTTCAAAAGAAGGCTCCGGGGTGTATCATTTGACCTCTGCCGTGATTTTCACCAGCCATCACGTCTCTTTGTTTTGCAGGCGGTCAAACCGCTTCCCATCATTGCGCAATCATTAATATACCCTAAAGTTTTAACAAGTTCAAGCTATTTCGTCGTCTGACGCGGGGTGAACAGATAGCTCAGCTCAATCTCACGCTCTTCAATCGGCTCATTATTGAGCATCTTGGTAATCAAGCGCATGGCCACCGCCCCCAGGTCATAGGAAGGCAGGGCGAAGGACGACAGCTGCGGCCGTACCATGGCGTTGTACTTGGTGTTGATGACGCAGACCACTTCCATCTGGTCGGGAATCGAGATGCCCAGCTCCATCGCCGCATTCATGCAAGCCAGGGCTTGGGAATCGCGGTTGGCGATGACCAGCTGGTGGCGGTTGGTCTTGAAGTACTCCTTGAGATAGGCATAGGAAGTACGGTAGGTCTGCGGAATTTCAATGAACTTGGTAAAGTCCTGATTCTTGCGCGCAAAGGCCTTCTTGGCCCCGTCCACCATCTGCTGGCTGGCAAACAGGTTCTTGCGGTCCTGGACAATGGCGATATCGCTCTTGCCTTCGCTGAGGTACTTGTCGCAAAGCTCACAAACCGCTTTTTCAATATCCACAAACACCGAGCAGACATTGTCCCCGGAGATCCGGTTGCCGATGACCACCATCGGCATCTGGTACTGTTTCAGGGTGCTGATCTGATCCTCCTGCAGCTTGTCATTGTAGAAAACCACACCGTCCACCCTTGATTTGATGATGCTCTCAACGATGTCGTTGACATCGGTGATGCCCTCTGTAATCGTGTGCAGCATGATGTTGTATTTCAAAATCCGGGCAGCATCCAATAAACCGTTGATGACCTGACCGGTGTAGGTAAAACTGGCTTCGGGAATGACCAGGGCGATGGTTGTGGTCTTCTGCAAGGCCAGACCCTGGGCAATCGCATTGGGTTTGTAACCCAGTTTTTCAATCGCCTGCTCGACCCGCTCCCTGGTTTCCTGGCGCACAATCTCCGCGCCGTTGATGACGCGGGAAACCGTCGCCAGGGACACATTGGCTTCCCTCGCTACTTCGTAAATCGTCACTCGTTTCATAACTGCACCCCTTACTCTTTTTTCTCAAACAGGTTCTTGACGGATTCAACCGCTTTTTCAGCGGTTTCACTGACTGCCGAAACCGCCTGCTGGACCCCTTCCTTGACCTTGGGGTTGTCAATTAAATCCTTGACGCTCTTGGAAATGGAATCCACGGTCTGATTGGTCACATCCGCGACCTTCTGGAAGGCATTGTAGAGATTTTCATTTTTGGCAATCTGCTGTTTCAGGGAATAGGCGGCATCGTTGACAGACTTGCCAACCGTGGCCAGCCCTTCCTTGAGCTTGGGGTCCTTGAGGCTTTCCTTGACAAAAGCGACACCGGTTTTGGTGTACTCTGTCAGCTTGCTGCGGACTTCACTGGCAGCTTCCTGGACCTTTTGCGAGTCCTTGACATTGTTATATAAATCAGTTATGTGCTTTTTGGCATCTTCATAGACCAACTTGGAAGCATTCCAGAAATCATCCAGGCTGTCCGACAGGGTCTTGCCAGCCTTGTTTTTGGCATTTTCAATCGCTTCCTTGAGCTCTTCTTCTTTTTCCTTCACTTCTTCAAACAGTTCTTCTTTATTCATCCGTGTTTTCCTCCAAAATAATCTCTTTTCCGCTTTTGTTTTTCTGAAACTTGGCCAACAGGGAGGCCAGCCAGCTCTTGATCGAATCCGCATTGTCCGCCATAAACTTCACCAGGGAAGTGGCAGACTTATAGGTGGACGCAAAAATAAAATCAACCGTACCGGTCAGATGTTCGACCGTTGTCAGCGGTCCCTGCAGTTTCTTGACCGTATCATCGACGCTGCCGATGGCATCATTGGCCTTGGCTACGGTGGTCTTGAGCCCCTTGGCAAAGTCAATCAAATGCCAAAGTATGATGGCCAGAAAAACCAGGACCACAACCCCCAGAATCGGTAACAGCGTTCTGCAGAATTCAGAAAAGGCGTTTAAAAAAGGTTCCATCTTATCACCGCTACTATCATAGCGTAGAATGAAAAAATTTTCAAGAGATTTGTTAGCGGTTACTTTTTGAAATTTACCATAGAAATCCGGAAAATTCCAAAAAAGTCGTGAATGCTGCTGGTTTCTCTATCAAAACCATCAATTGCAGCAGTTTTTATGAAATCCTGTAATGATCAGGAAGCGTTAAAGCGGACAAAAAGTACCGTCAGGACGGCATGGTTTCCTGTCCTGCCTTTTGCTCCAGTTTCCTTTTCAGATACAAGAGCTGCAGCTGCTTCCGCCCGGTCAAAAACAACACTGCCAGTACCAAAAGCGGTGAGGCTGCCATAAGATAGTCCCCAACCCGCAGTACATTCATGTCTGACTTCGCATAGTAAGTCACCTTGCAAACGATGGTATCCCCGCTTTGATAAGTGCGCACCAGCACCGCATCACCGGTGCTGATATCATCAGCCAAAGTCAAGCCACTGGTTTTGCCATAGTCCCCTGCCAGCGACTCTTCGCTGACTGCCAGATCCGCCAATAACGCTTTATCAACACTGATATACTGCAAATCCCCACTGACCAGCTGTAAATCCTTGCTTAAAAACACATGGGCATTCTGTACCTGAACGATCAGTTCTTTGTCCCCTTCTTGTGGCAGCTCTAAGGTCACATAGTGGTCAAAGGCATAATCAATCAGCTGACTGGCGTAGGCAAACACCGTGCTGTTGAGTTTTTCCTCCTGGACGTGCAGTAACACCCCGACGATGCTTAAGTCGCTATCCTGGGCAGAAAACACCAGCATACGGCCATCCGTGCTGCCGCCATTGCCGGTCTTCATCCCGGTGACCCTTTCATCATAGTAGGGACTCTTGATGCTGATACCGCCTTCATTATAGGACTGTATTAAAAGCTTGTTGGTGGTGCTGTAGGTGTGGGTGGCACTGCTGCTTTTTAGAATCACCTGGGAGGTTGCCGTCACTTTTTCAATCAGCTTGTTTTCCTTGGCGGCCAAGGCGATCAAAATCATATCGTCCGCCGTGGTCACCATGCCCGGTGCCGGAAACCCGTCAGGGTTGAGAAACAGGGAATTTTGAACACCCAAATCCTTCGCTTTCAGATTCATTGCCTCTACAAAGGCAGCCAGGGCGGTTTGACTTGCGGCGTCTTTGTCATCCAGCATCACCCGGCCGGCACTGATGGCCAAAACCCGGGCGGCATCATTGCCGCTGGGAATCAACATCGCATACAGCAGTTTCTCAACGCTCATCACTTCCCCGGCCTTCAGGTAGGCCAAGGAGGAATTCGCCGGTACTGTATCCAGCATGCCCTTGGTAACGGTAATTTCCTGGGTTGGCTTTAAGACATCCAATACGGTTAAAGCCGTCAAAAGCTTGGTCAAGGAGGCCGGGGCATAGGCGCTATCACTGTGGCAGGAAAAAAGCACAGTCTTGCTTTTGGTATCCACTACGCTCAAACCAATGCTGCCATAAGCACTGCAGTCAAAGCCCTGGGCTTTGACTGGGTTTGGGTGGACAAACAAGCTGTATGCGCAAAGCACCAAAACCAAAAAACAGCGAATCGCCTGATTCGCTATTGAACCTCTCCCTGTCTCTCTTTCCCTGCGTTTTTTCTTCATTCCCACTGCTGCTTCTCTTTATTTTCCCAGTATTGCTTTCACTTTCTCAGCCAGCGGATAAATATCCTTGGAGGACAGAAACAAAAAGACGGCTGGTGCCTGCTTTGCCAATAAGGCGGCATCTTTTGGATTGTCATCCACGATCAAGCTGCCGGGCAGTCGCTCTTGCAAATAGGTGATATCGATGTCGATGCCCTCAAAGGCGTCGTCGATGGCGGTAAAGGGACACAGGTAAATCTCATCCGCCAAAGCCAAAGCCTTGGCAAAATCATCCGCGAAGGTATATAAGCGGCTGACCCGGTGCGGTTTGAAGACCACCACAATTTTTTTGTCTGGCCAGCGCAGCCTTGCGGCCTCAATGGTCACCCGCACTTCGGTTGGATGGTGGGCATAGTCATCCACAAAGATGCTCTCCCCCACCGCTTCCACCACAAAACGCCGCTTGGCGCCATGGTAAGCCAGTAAACCCTCTTGAATCTGTGCAGCATCCAGTCCCGCTGCGTAACAGATGGCAATCACCCCCAAAGCATTCCACAAAAGAAAGCGGCCGACCAGGGGGATACGAAAGCAGCCGAAAAATTCACCATGGATCAAAACACTGAAGCTGGTCTGCTCTGGTGTTTCCTCTATCTCTGTCGCGATGACATCATTGCCTGCCTCGATGCCATAGTAAAGCACATTTTTGGGCAGCTTTAACAAACGGTTTTTGGGATCATCGCCAAAGACCGCAAGCGTTTTTTTGACCTGTGCGGCAAATTCCTTATAAGCCAAAAGATAATCCGCTTCATCCTTGAAATAGTCCGGATGGTCCCAGTCCGCATTGGTGATAATCGCATAATCGGGATGATAGGCCAGAAAGTGGCGGCGGTATTCATCCGCCTCCAGCACGAAATAGCGGTCATCCGGATGGATCTCCCCATTGCCGTCTCCAATCAGCCAGCCGGTCGCAAGGTTTTTGGCCAAAGCGGCGGAAAGCATCGCGGTGGTTGTGGTCTTGCCATGGGAACCGGCTACCGCAAAGGAGGTGTATTTGCGGGCGAAATCACCCAGAAAGGTATGATAGCGCCAAAAGGTCACCGTCGGATTGGCTTTGGCACTTTCGACTTCCGGGAAGTCGTCCAGAAAAGCATTTCCGGCAATGACCGTCATATGATCTTTGATGTTGTCTTTAGAGAACGGGACAATTTCGATGCCGCGCTCTTTGAGGGCGCCTTCGGTAAAGAAGTGGTTGTCGAGATCCGAACCGCTCACCTTATAACCCAAGTCATGTAAAATCGAGGCCAGGGAAGCCATGCCCGCGCCTTTGATACCGATGAAAAAATAGTCCATACTCAGAAATCCAGCTGTTGGAACAGGTTGTATTCCTCAGTCTCGTTACTCTCCTCCACCACGATTTTGGGTGCGAGGTTGGCCTGGGGAACGGTATAGTCATCCAGGATATCCTCAATCGCAATATTGGTTTTCAGGTTTTCCGCTTCCATATTGAGGTCCAACTCCGGGGTGAGCACTTTTTTGGGTGCCGGCGGTTCTGGAGTCAGCATCGTCGGTCCGCTTTCCTCACTGACACCAAAGTAGGGACTGATGACCGTACCCAACCGCGAAGCGCTGGCTTTGGGCGGTACATAGCTCTTGGGGACCGCCGGGGTAAAATCCACCTCGTCCACCTTGCCTTCGTTGCCGTAATAGGGACTGATCACGATGGTCGGCGTATAGGGTTTCTTGGCGGTTGGCATCTCCGCTTTCGAGTGGGTGACGCTGACCGGTTTGGATTCCGTTGTATTGATAAAGATGCTGCTCGCCTTGTTTTGCGAACGGCTTTGGACCGGCTGCGGGGCAGCTGGCTGGCTGGGGGCAGCCGGTACCGGCTGCGGTTGAATCGTCGTTGCCGGTTGCGAAACTGCCGGACGCGGGGCAGTGACCACCACAGGCCGCATCATTACCTCCTCTACGGCATCCTTGATTGCCGGGGTACCCTGCTGCGGCGGTACAGCCTGGTAAAAGAGGGTTTCATCCACCACCTCGCGGGGTGCGGGGACAACCTCTTCGATGACTTCCACATCTTCGGTTTCATACAGGAACCTATCCAGCCATTCTTTGACTTTATTCAACATGGTACTTCCTCCAATCCAGCCGGCTCATGGTGGTGCCGGTCTTTTCTTCTGCCAGTAAGCGCAGCGCACCGCTTTGCGGTGTATACCAATCCAGTCCCAGTTCCCTGGCACTGCATATCATTCCATAGGAGTCCACCTGCAGGACCTTGCCGGCTTCAATCAGCCTGCCCTCCGGCAGCACCGCTCCCGGCAGGGCGACGATGACCTTCATGTCGCTGCGCAGGTTATTGCTGCCGCAGACAATCTGTACGACAGCAGAGCCTGTATCGACCTGGACCACCGAGAGATGCTCGCTGGCAGGATGCTCTTGTAAGCTCTTGATCTGCCCGACCACCAGGTATTCCTGCTCATCCATCTTTGAAAATGGCACCCCGTTTTGCGCAAACAGTGTCATAAGTACCTGCTTGCGCTCTTTATCCCAGGGCAGATAGCCCTGCGGCTCGCCTTTCAGGATATCCCCGGCAATGTTGTAGCCGATGATTTCATCCTGGTGATAGAGCACCGTAATCGCGCCATATTGCTTACAGGAGTCCGTACTTTCCGGCTTTCCCGCCAGCAGGTAAAGATAGGGCCCAAAGGGCTTATCAGCCTTAAATAACCGCAGCGTACTCATTCGTCCCCCAGCGGTTCTTCCCCTTCTTGGCCGCCTTCATCCAAACCGCCATTGTCGTCCGGCTGGTTGTTATCCGGATAAACCGGTACATTGGGATTGGAAACATCAGATTCCTCCACGCTCCAGTCGTAATTGTCGTCCTTGCCTTCCAAAATTTCAGTCAAAGGCCCGGATTCCGGGACTTTTTTCTTAAACAGGTCCACGGTTTCAACGACGTTGTTGAGGCTCTCCTTATGGGTATAGGTCGCCAGGACCGCATTGTGGTTGACCCGGCAGGAGCGCACGATCGCAAAGAGATAATTGATGACATTGGGCAAAGCGGAAATCGGGACGTCGCATTTGAATTCAAAGTAATCGGTCCACAAATAGAGCAGGTAGGTGTTGCTGCCGCTCTTGGAGATATACATCGCATATTTTACAATCTGCTTGTTGTAATCGGTAAAGGTCCCTTCCTTGCGGTAGAGCACATTGCTGCTCACCGGCGAGGGCAAGGTGGTTTCCAGCGGATAGTAGCGGTTGGCCACCACCGCAGAGACATTGAGGGTCATCAAGACCATATTGTTTTCCACTTCCAAAACCACCGAGGTCTCGGTGGATTCCTTCTTGCCGACATTCAAAGGCAAATAATAGGAGTAGAAGGACTTGTGCTGATTCTGGCTGGGGTATGCCGCCACGGCCAAAGCGCTTTGAATCGTTTGATCCAAAACGGTTTTCAGATTATCTTCATTGACGCCGCAGCCGGTCAGTATTGACAAAAGCAGCCCGGCGATCAGAATCTTAATCATGCGCTTCATGTAGACCCCCGCTGCGATGGCATTTCACCCGGTAGATCGGCTTACCCAGCGAAACGAATTTCGCTTCATATTCGCTGATTGCCTCTTCCTGATGCGGCTCTTGGCGATAATCGAGATCAACCTCGCAAAAGCGCCAGCCAGCCTGGGAAAGTTCACACAGGGAGAATTCAAAATAAGCCTGGTTATCTGTCTTCAGGATGAGAGTGCCATCCTCACCCAATATTTTATCATATCTTTGTAAAAAGCGAAAATGCGCCAGCCGCCGTTTGGCGTGGTGCTTTTTGGGCCAGGGATCGGTGAAATTCAGATGGATCACATCCACTTCCCCTTTTGCAAACCACTCCTCCAGCTCTGCCGCATCGCCCAAAATCCAGCGGCGGTTGGCCTGCAACTGCAGGTCTTTCTTCAGGGCGGTTGCGGAAACGTTTTTATCCTTCTCAATCGCCAGCCAGCCCTCATCCGGAACCATCTCTGACATCTTGAGCCACCAGTCCCCTTTCCCGGAGCCGATCTCAATATGCAATACACTAGAGCCCAAGAGCTCTTTCCATTTGCCTTTGTAGTTTTGCGGATCGCGGATACAGTCCGGGCGTTCGCTTAAATAAGCGAGCGCCCAGGGTTTGTTGCGCATTCTCATTTGGACAGCTGCTCGATTGCCTCTCCATAAATCGCGCAGGCATCCAGCAAATCCTGGATCCTGGCGGCTTCATCGGGTCCATGAATGACACCGACAAATTCCGGAACCGGCCGGTTGGTAAACTCCGGTCCGAAGGCAACGAAATTATCAAACACCTTGGCATAGGTTCCCCCACCCATCGTTAATGGCGGTGAGAAGGTATCCCCGGTATGCTTGCGGTAAATCTCAATCAGGGTGGACACCAGCGGTCCGCTGGGGTCTACAAACAAAGGCTTGCCTATCCGTTTGGCTTCCACTACAAAGGGCCAGCCGGCTTTTTTCACCGCTGCTTGCGCTCTTTTTACCAGCTCTTCGCCCGTCACATCGTTGGGGAAGCGGATGTCCAGAATCGCCTCCTGCTTATTCTTCGCAAAGCGAATGATGCCCAGGTTCATGGTCAGAAAGCCCATATGCATGCCATTGACATCGATGTCCAAGCCGCTGCCCCGCCAATCATTCAGGGCAGCCGCATAGCCCTTGGCCACTTCATCATCATAGGCAGAACCGACAAAGTTCAAAAGATGCCAGGCGGCATTGACACCCAGGTAGGGCGTGGAGGCATGGGCGGAGCGGCCGGTGATAGAATAGCAGCTCTTGTCCCCTTTTGCCTCGCTGCTTCCGCTTAAGCGGTTGGCGCTCAGATAAAAATCAAACAGTTGTTTCTTAAGGGGCGCATCCACCAGGACACTGGCCTGGCCGATTACGACATTGGGGCGCTCGCCGGCATTGAGCTCTTCAATCACACTGGGTTTTTCGCCAGACAACAAGAGCCCCAGTCCGCCCTTCTCCCCATAGATGACCGGAAAGTCGGAGTCCGGGGTAAAGCCAATGCTGGGAATCGGCGCATGATCGCGGTAATAGCGCATGCAGCGCATGCCGCTCTCCTCATCGCAGCCGACAATCAGATAGATTTTCTTGCTGGGTTTAAAGCCGTGTTCCTTGAGGATCCGCAGGGCGGTATAAGCCGCCAGGGTCGGTCCCTTGTCATCCATGGTTCCCCGGCCAAAGAGATAGCCTTCCCGCTCGACAACCTTCCAGGGGTCATAATGCCAGCCGTCTCCCGGCGGCACCACATCCAAGTGGCCCAGAATCCCGACAATCTCTTCCCCTTCCCCATACTCGATGATGCCGGCATAGCCATCCACATCCGTGACCTTAAAGCCATCCCGGCGGCCTAAATCGAGCATATAATCCAAAGCTTCGCGCACCTTTGTCCCAAAGGGCGCGCCGGCTTTGGCATCGTCTTCATCCAAGAGCGAAGGGATGGCAATAATCCCCTTCAAATCAGAAATCAGTTCTGCTTCTTTGGCTTTCGCCATCTTGTCCCAATCCATCATCATCCTCCTTCGCCCAATAAGGGCAATAACTGCGCAATCATTGCCTTGACTTCTGCCAGGGAAGCCTGCCAGAACTGTTTGCGGGTGACATCCATCCCCGCCATCATGGCAACATCCTCACAGCTGGCCACGGTCGTGGCTTTGAGCAGCTTCTTGTATTTGGGGACAAAGTCCGCCCCCTCTTTGCGGTATTGATTGTATAAGCCCAAAGCAAACAGGCCGCCGTAGGCATAGGGAAAATTATAGAAATTCAATGAGGCACTGTAGTAGTGCGACTTGGCAATCCAGGCAAAGGGATGCAGAAAGTCCGCATCCAAACCCTCGCCATAGGCTTTTTTCTGGGCTTCCACCATGATTTCTTCTAACATTGGCGCAAACAGGAATTCTTCCTTGCGGCGCGCAAACACCTCTGATTCAAACAGGAAGCGGGAATAGATATCCACCACAATCTGGGTCAGATCACAAAGCGTCGCATCCAAGAGCTTCAGCTGCTCCTGTTTCCCGGCTTCTCTCAAGGCCGCATTTTTGACAATTGTCTCACAGAAGGTTGAAGCGGTTTCCGCGACCGGCATCGTGTAGTCGGTATTGAGAATCGACTGGTCTTGAATCTGCTGGCCATGGAAGGCGTGTCCCAATTCATGGGCCAGGGTGATGACATCCCCCAGCTCATAGTCGTAGTTGGTTAAAATCCGGCTTTGTTTCACAAAGGGCATATTGGCGCAGAAGGCGCCGCCCACCTTGTTTTTACGGGGGAAGAAGTCAATCCAGTTCTCTTCAAAGGCGGTCTTGGCCATGTCCGCCAGCTCAGCGTCAAAAGAGCCGAAATTCGCCACGATAAAGTCTTTGGCGTCTTGTAGTTCATAGCGCTTTTCCGCCTTGCCAAGGGGCGCAAACAGGTCGTAAAACGGCAAGCCGCCAAAGTGTCCAAGATAGCGGGCTTTCGCCTTGAGATAGCGCTGAAACGCAGGCAGCGCTTCGCGTATAGCCTCCCACAGGGCATCCAGGGTCTCTTTCTTTAAGCGGGAGCGCTGCAGGGTCATCGCCAGCGGCGAATCATAGCCGCGGGCACTGCTCATCAGGTTTACTTCCCCTTTGAGGGAATTCAGGCTGAAGGCGACGGCATCCTTGATTTTCTCATACGATGCCAGCTCCGCTTCGTAGGCCTCCTTGCGCACGGTTGCATCGTCGCTGTAAGCCAGGTTTCTTACCTGGCTCAAAGGCAGCTTTTCACCCCGGTACTCCACTTGCAGGGTGGAGGTCAGATAGCTCTGCAGGTCCTCCCAGTTGCTGGAGCCGTTGACGCGCAGTTTCGCCGCCAGGATCTCTTCCTTTTCGCTGAGCTTGTAGCGGTCGTTTTCCTGGATTTCCTTTAGGATGAAAAGATGCTCTTTCACCTGTTCGCTCTGTTCACTCAACTCTTCAAGGTTTTGCTTGCTGATCCAGGCATCCACAACTGTCAAAGGCCCGGTCATGCCGGTCAAAAGGGTCTGGTAGCGGCCCAGCCAGTTGACAACTTCGCTGTCCGCGGTATTGACAGACTGGCGCAGGGAAAGATAAGTTCCCATGCGCCAGATTAAAAGATACAGGTCATTTTCAAAGGTCAAAATGGATTTCAGGGTTTCCAGCGGCGACTTTTGTTCTAAGTTATCCGCCAGTACCTGCGCCATCTCAATGCGCGCACCCAGCTTTTTGAAATCACTTTGGAAGGCTTCGCTGTCGATTCCCGGATACAGGACATCCAGGTTCCATTCACCCTTGTTCATACTATTTCTTGAAGGAGGAGCGGTGGAATCCCTTCCCTTTGCCGGAATCGCTCTCGCGTGGGCTGCTTTGCCCTTCTTCTTTGGGCAGTAAAGCCTTGGCCGAAACATTGACCCGGCCCTTCTCATCAATTTCCATTACTTTGACCTTGATGATATCGCCCATCTTCAGGACATCCTCCGGTTTTTCCACCCGCCGGTTGGCAATTTTGGAGACATGCAAAAGTCCGTCGGTTCCCGGGAACAGTTCCACAAAGGCCCCGAACTTCTCCATGCGCACGACTTTGGCATCATAGATCTCGCCGACCTTCGCCACGCGCACGATGTTTTCAATCATCGCTTTCGCCTTGTCGATGCTGGACAGATCCATGTGGTAGATCGTCACCCGGCCGTCGTCTTCAATATCAATTTTCACATTGTCGCAATCGGCGATAATCTGGTTGATAACCTTGCCGCCGGTGCCGATGACATCGCGGATCTTGTCTACTTCAATATTCATTTGGGCAATCTTGGGAGCATACTTGGAGACGGTCGGACGCACTGCCGGAATCGCCGCAAGCATGTTTGCCATAATCTCTTTGCGGGCGCGCTTGGCCTGGGCCAGCGCCTCGCTCAAGATATCCTTGTTGATGCCTTCAATCTTGATATCCATCTGCAAAGCCGTAATCCCAGCATCGGTGCCGGCGACCTTAAAGTCCATGTCACCGAAGTGGTCTTCCATCCCCTGGATATCGGTCAAAACGGTATAGTGGTCACCCCAGGTGACCAGGCCCATGGCGATGCCCGCCACCGGTGCCTTGATCGGTACCCCGGCTGCCATCAAAGACATCGAGCCGGCGCAGATGGAAGCCTGGGAGGAGGAACCGTTGGATTCCAGCACTTCCGCTACGACGCGGATGGCATAGGGGAATTCCTCTTCACTGGGCAGTACCTGCAACAAGGCCCGCTCGCCCAGCGCCCCATGGCCGATTTCCCGGCGTCCCGGGGAACCCATGCGTCCGGTTTCCCCGACCGAATACGGCGGGAAGTTGTAGTGGTGCATGAAACGCTTGAATTCCATATCCGAGAGGTCATCGATGATCTGGGTATCGTTCATCGGCCCCAGGGTTGTAACTGAGAGCACCTGGGTTTCACCTCTGGTAAACATGGCAGAGCCATGCACCCTAGGCAGGATATCCACCTGCGAGTCCAGCGGTCTGAGTTCTTCTATGCCCCGTCCGTCCGGACGGATCTTTTCCACCGAGATCAAACGTCTGACTTCCGTCGCCACAATCAGGTGACAGACTTCCTTGACCTGTTTGATCGCTTTTTCTTTTTGTTTTTCAGTATCATATTCACGGTCTTCAAACAGCTTGACCATCTCATCGGTAATCTCGTCAATCTTGCCATAGCGCTCCAGCTTTTCCTTGATGCGCACCGCTTCTTCCAGGCGCGCCTGGGCGACTACCCGGACTTCCTTGTCCAAATCAGGGTCGACCTGATAGAGCACGATTTCCATCTTTTCCTTCGCGCACTTGGCGATGATTTCATTCTGGAACACACAGAGCTTTCGGATGTATTCATGCCCCAGCATGAGTGCTTCCAGCATCAGCTCTTCACTGACTTCCTTGGCGCCGGCCTCCACCATGTTGATGGCCTTCTCGGTCCCGGCGACCGAAAGATGAATCAGGGATTTCTCCAATTGTTCCACCGACGGATTGATGACAAATTCGCCATCCACATAGCCGACAATCACGCCGGCAATCGGTCCGTTGAAGGGAATGTCGGAAATGCACAGGGCCAGCGAACTTCCCAGCATGCCGCTCATTTCCGGGGTGCAGTCATTGTCCACCGATAAAGCGGTGTTGACCACCTGTACTTCATTGCGGAAGCCTTCCGCAAACAAAGGCCGCAGTGTGCGGTCAATCAAACGCGACGTCAGGGTCGCATGTTCTGTGGGACGTCCCTCCCGGCGCAGAAAGCCGCCCGGAATCTTTCCTACAGAATACAGTTTTTCCTCAAACGACACCGTCAGAGGAAAGAAGTCGGAGTCTTTTGCGACTTTGGAAGCTGTGGCAGTGGATAAAATTGCGGTTTCACCAAACCGCACCAATACGGATCCTCCTGCCTGTTTCGCCATCTCGCCGGTCTCTACCACTAGAGTCCGTCCGCAAAGTTCCATCGAAAATACTTGCTTTGCCATTTTTCACCTCATATTTTTAACCTAATAATCATATCATAAAAGGTGATTCTTGCATAAAAAAACTGAAAATTCCGGGGATTGAAGAAAAAACCCGGAAAACCGGTACCGCTTGCCTGCTGTCATCGCCTGTTTTATATAAAGAAAAAGCCCTGCCAGCGGGCAGAGCTTTTGTTCTTTGTTATTTTCCGATGGTAATCACGATGGACTGATCCAGGGGATATTCTAAGCCGGCCTGTAAGGTATTGCCAGCGCTGTCCTTGACGGAAATGATGGTGTAGTACTTGTTGGCACCATTGCCGATGTTGGTGATGGTGACATTGGTGAAGCCGCGGGCAGCCAAATCGCTGGCAATCGCATCCTTGGGATTGGCGGTGGCATTGGGGTACTGGGCCGGGTAATCCGGCAGCTTCTGCCCCATCTTGACATAGATAATTACCTTGGAGCCCAAAGCCAAATCGGTTCCGGCTGCCGGGGACTGCTTATAGATGACCCCGCCGTCGCTGCTGCTGGTGGCGCAGCCGGAATGGTCACTGAGGGTACAGGGACCGCAGATCATCTCCAAAGCATAACCCTGCATCGTTACCGTCTTGGTGGTAAAATCGACGTAGTTGGGCACCGGATTGGCCGCCACTGTTGGTGCTCCCTTGCTAACAACCACAGTGATGGTCTTGTTGGTATTGTCGATGGTCTGCATCGCCGGAATCACCGATCCAGCTGAAATTTCACTGGAATTGGCCTCCACCGTCTTCAAAGTCCAGCCAGCGCCATGAGCATTGGCATCCTCGATCTTGGCCTTGACGCTCTCCAGGGTGCCGCTGTAGGTCTCCGGGACAAACAGACCCTTGGATATGGTATAGGTAATCACCCCGTTTTTGTCGAGGGTGCCGCTTTTGGGCTCTTGGGTCAGGATCGTGTCCTTCGCCACTGACGAGTAGCTGTAGCCGCCTTCTTTTATGCTCAAACCCTGGCTTTGTGCCCAGGCACTCAGCTCACTCAAAGATTTGTTTTCATAGTTGACCAGCGTGACCTTGGAATCATCCGGTCCGGAGGACACAATGACATTGATGGTCGTGCCAACCTCCAGCGACCCGGTTTTCTCCTGGCTCATGATCTGCCCGCTGGGGGCTGTCGTGCTGTATTGGTAGGAGATGTTGAGGACCAGTTTGGCCCCTTCCGCATTCAGGGCATTGACTTCGCTGTTGAGTACGGAAAGCTGCTGTCCGACATGGCTCTTGAGCTCCGGCTTGCCATTGGAGAAGGTCACATCCAGCTGGGTTGCCTGGCTGAGGTCCGGGGCATCCGCCACCGCTGTGACCACCTGTCCCTGCGGTATGGAGTCATTATAGATATAGCTCTTTTGAATCAGAACCTTGATTTCATTGTCATTGAGCCAGTTGCGCACCTCGATTTCGGTTTTCCCTTCGAGTTCCTTGACCGGATAGGTCTCCCCCTCAATGCGGGTGCTGATGCCGCTGGCAGCGGCGGCGGTCTGGCCGCCCTGGGAAATCACAAAGATGATTTGGGTTTCACTGGTGATGACAGAACCCGGACGCACATTCTGGGATACGACATAGTCCTGATGGATCGTTTCATTGGGAGCGTACTGCCATTCGACCGTCAGACTGTTCTGTTTTGCCCACTGTTCCACTTCCACTAAGCTGGTATTGAAAAAGTCCGGCATCAAGAGCTGATTGCGGCGATTAACCAAAGGAATCATCAAAAGCGCAACCAAAATGACTTCGGCCATCAAAACGATGAGAAGTTTACGCCAATCCAGTTTCTCGAGGATGGTTAAAATCATCAGTTCTACCCCCGCTCCTTGTTCAAGGTTTATTGTAGCGAAAAGCCAAAACCTTGTAAATGAAATATCACGATAAATCCCCCATTATTGCGCATTTCACACAATTGTGCGTCATTGTTTTTCAATTGTGGTTTGTTTTTTTGTGAAATTGAAAAGAAATGGTTTCCCCGGTATATTTTTGCGTTTTCCCCTTTCAAACCAAAAGAAAGCGGGATGTCAAGTCCCGCTGTTGGCTGTCTTATATTACTGGTGCCGTGTTTTTTGCTATTGGCTTATTGCGCCAGCGCCTCTTTCACCGTCTTTAAAATAAAAGCCGCTGCTTCCTTGGGCTGATCCGCCTGTACCGTATAGCGGAATAAGGGGGCAAGCTCCATTTCCATCCGAGCCTTGGCCAGCCGCTCGTCAATCGAGAAGGCATTGTCCTTGTAGCGCTCGTGCAGCTGCTTTTCCAGCTCATCCAAAGACTTGGGCATCACAAAGAAGGCGATGGCTTCCGGCCGGATCAGCTTGATCTGCCCCACCCCCTGCGCTTCCACCTCAATCAGGACATTGGTGCCTTTGTCAATCAGAAAGTCGATCTGCTGAATGGGGGTTCCATAGTAGTAGCCGTTAACCTGGGTAAATTCCAAGAGTTCCTTCTCCTTGACCGCCTGGGCAAAGCGTTCATAGGAAACAAAGTAATAGTCCTTGCCGTTTGTTTCATTGGCTTTTTTGGGCCTTGTGGTCATGGATACGGAATAAAACAGATTCAGCTGTTTGTCTTTGAGTACCAGGTCGCGGATTTTCTGTTTTCCCACCGAGCTGGCTCCCGATAATACAACAATGAGTCCCTTGGTCATAGAACACCTCCATTACGGCTTTACAAGCATATTATAGCGCAAAAAACTGCGGTCAAGACTGCCATTTTTCTGGCAGCGCTTTCGTTTTATTCTGGCGGTTTTCGATTCATCAGCTCCACAGCTTGTTTGCCGGTGATTTGTGCGATGTCAATGGCAATGATGAGGGCGTTTTCACATCCGGCAACCTTGGCTTGACGTTCTGCTAATGGCATGTCCCCGGCATACTTTGCGCAAAAGGCCAGAAACGCTTCTTCCTTTTCCTTTTCACCGGTCATGCGGATATTGCCAAAGGCAATCACACTGCGGTAGTAGGTGGTAAATTCACTGCCGACAATCTGGTCCTGGTCCACTACCGTAAAACAGACCTTCGGGTTTGTTTCCATCAGCTCCATTTTGTAGCCTACCTTCGCACAGTGGAAGTAGATGATTTGGTTGTAGTAGACATAGCTCATCGGTACCCCATAAGGATAGCCATCCGCTCCACTCAGGGCTAAAATCCCGTTGGTGCCCCGATTCAGTATTTCGCTGATTTCGCTGTCTGATAAGGTTTGATCGCTGCGAATCATGGTTCTGTGCATATTCTGCCTCCTGCCTGCTGCTCTTTTCTATTGTCGCACAGAACCACAAAAAAAGCGCAGATTACTCTGCGGCTTTCTTCGCTCTTGGTTTCTTGACAGCCGGCTTGTCCGCTTCTTTCTTCTCAGCGGGCTTTTTGGCTGCGGGTTCCTTTTTAGCGGCAGGTTTCTTCACTGCTTTCACCTCGGCTTTCGCCTCATCGACAGCTTTTTCCGCTTTGGCCTTGACACTCTTAGCGGCCTTTACCGGCTTTTCGCTGACACCAGCCGCTTCCGCTTTGACTTCAGCAACAGCTTCCACCACCGGTTTTTGGGCCTTTTTCGCCTTGACAGCTTCCTTTTCGATTTCCGCCTTCGCACTCTCAGCAGCGCTGGTCACGATTTCCTTGATGCTGGCGGCGGTGCTTTTCACAGTATCAACCACAGCTTGGGCCCGGGCAGCAGCCGCCTTTTGGGTGGCGTCCTTGGCTTTGGCGACAATCGCACTGAAGCCCTTGGGGTCACTGATGGCAATTTCTGAGAGCATCTTGCGGTTCAAAGTAATCCCGGCCGTCTTTAAGCCATACATCAGCTTTGAATAGGAGATATCGTTGATCCGGGCTGCCGCATTGATGCGGGCAATCCACAGCTTGCGCATATCGCGCTTGAGCTGCTTGCGGTCCCGGTATGCATATTGCAGTGAGGTCATCACCTGCTCATGCGCGGTGCGGTAGAGCAGATGCTTGGAGCCAAAGTATCCTTTGGCCAGTTTCAATACTTTCTTTCTTCTGGCGCGGGTGGCCACGCTTCCTTTTACTCTTGGCATGCTAGAGCCTCCTTAACCTTGAATCAGCAGTTTCACGCGTTTGACATCCGACTTGCTGACGAGTGCGGATTTGCGCAGACCCACTTTTTGCTTGTGTGTCTTATGGGCAGCCATGTGCCCGGTATAGGCGTGGTTGCGTTTGAGTTTTCCCGAGCCGGTAGCCTTGACGCGTTTCGCCCAGGCCCGCTTGGTTTTCATCTTTGGCATATCTTTTCTCCTTACTTGTTTTTCTTTGGTCCGATAATCAGGGACATGATGTTGCCTTCCAGAGCCGGCTGCTTCTCCACTGTCCCCAAATCACTGACCTGCTCAATGAACTGGTTGAGAATCTTTTTCCCGACTTCCTGACGGTCCATCATCCGTCCCCGAAAGCGCATGTCGATTTTGACCTTCATGTTGTCGGCCAGCCACTTCCGGGCATGGCGGACTTTGGTTTCAAAATCATGGGTGTCAATCACCGGGGAGAGCCGCAGGGGCTTGATTTCCGTCACATGCTGATTGCGCTTTGCCTCCTTGGCTGCCTTCTGCTTTTCAAAGCGGTAGCGCCCGTAGTCCAGGATTTTGCAGACAGGCGGGTTCGCATTGGCGGCCACACAAAACAAATCCAAATCATAGGAGTATGCCCGCTCCAGGGCATCGCGCTTGGACAGTACGCCCAGCTGTTCACCATTCGGACCGATGACCAGCACTTCCTTGAAGCGGATGTGCTCGTTCACCATGTCGTCATTCGCCGGTGGTCTTCTGTTGCTGATAGTGTTTCACCTCTTTCTTTCAGGAAATAAAAAGCGGGCGCAAGCACCCGCACAAACAAACTCTTTTGGTATCAAAGAATGAATGTAGCGTGGACCTACGGCTGTTCGCCATCAGGTGAGAAGTGCTTCTGCTTTCTACGTTTTTTACTTCGCTCTCACAAAATATCACAGTTTATGGCCTCTGTCAAATCGGTTTTGTTCGTCAATGCCGAATTTTCGCGTTTTTTTGCATTTTTTTGCATTTTCCTCTGCGAATTGGCATTTTGAAATGATACAATAGATACGCATTCAGAATGCCAGCCTGGCTTCTCCCCAAATAACCCATCACTGACATTCTGAATGCTTTTACAAGCAGTGCATCTATGCAGTCGTTGTGTAAAAACAGATCTACAAAGTCCAAAATGGCAGGAAGCGAAGCAAGAGCCCGCTTCCTTTTTTTCTTTCTTAAACCAGTTCGATGCGCGCCATCGTAGCGCTGTCGCCGCGGCGCTCGCGGGTCTTGATCACCCGGGTATAACCACCCTTGCGGTCCGCATACTTCGGACCGAGCTCAGAAAACAGTTTCTGCAGCGCGGTGGTTTTCTTGTCTTTGTCAACGTACACATCGCGGACAAACGAAGCCGCCTGCCGTCTGGCTGCCAAATCACCCTTTTTCGCCAGGGTAATCAGACCATCCACGACACTGCGCAGCTCCAGCGCTTTCATCTGGGTCGTCTCAATCCGTTCATGAATGATCAGATCGGTCGCCAGATTGCGCAAGAGCGCCTTGCGGTGGTCAGCGGTACGTCCTAATTTTCGGTTCCACATAGGCTTTCTTTCTCCTTGCTAGTCATAGGACTTGAAACTCAAGCCCAGTTCATACACTTTGTCTTTGACTTCCTTCAGTGACTTCTTGCCCAGATTGCGCACCCGCATCAGTTCATCTTCGGTCTTGGAAATCAAATCATCGACGGTTTGGATAGCCGCCCGCTTCAAACAGTTGTAGGAGCGCACCGACAGATCCAAATCCTCTATCATCATCACCATCCCGCGGTTGGACGGATCCGCACCGGATTCCTTCATGGCACTGTCCATGCCCTTCACCGAATCCTCAATGTCCGTCAACAGCTCCAAATGGTCAATCAGAATCTTCGCGCCCAGCGCAATCGAGCGCTGCGGGGTGATGGACCCGTTAGTCCAGATCTCCAGGGTCACCTTGTCAAACTTGGCATCCTGGCCGACCCGGGTGGGTTCCACCGCATAGGCGACCCGTTCCACCGGTGTATAGATGGAATCGGTATAGATGGTGCCAATGCCCTGGGAAGAACCCTGGTAGTTGGTCTTGTTGATGTCCGCGGAAACATAACCGCGGCCATTGCGAACCTTGATATCCATATTGAGACTGCCACCGTCTTCCAGATGGCAGAGCACCAGATCACGGTTGATAATGTCCACTTCCGAGGGACATTCGATATCACCGGCCTTGATAGCCTGGCGGCCGCTCTTGGCGATGCGCAAGGTATGGGCGTCATCATCATGGATGATCATGACCAGTTCCTTCAGATTCATGACGATGGTGGTAACATCCTCCAGTACGCCGGGAATCGAGGTGAATTCATGATAGACTCCATCGATTTTAATGGAATAGACAGCCGCTCCCGGCAGGGACGATAATAAGACTCTGCGCAGGGCGTTGCCGATGGTAGTGCCGAAACCTCTCTCCAGCGGTTCGATCACAAATTTTCCATAGTGATCGGACTCGACGAATTGTTCCACTTCAAAACTGGCATGTTCAAATTTTTGCATAGTTCCCTCCTTGTCTGTGCATTAACCGCGCGGCCTCTTCGGCGGACGGCAGCCGTTGTGCGGAATCGGTGTGACATCATTGATTACACTGATTTCCAGACCGGCACTTTGCAGCGACCGGACGGCAGCTTCCCGCCCGGGTCCGGGCCCCTTGACATTGACTTCAATGCTCTTCATCCCCTGATCCACCGCTGCCTTGGCAGCTGCCTCACCCGTCAATTGGGCGGCGAAGGGGGTGGACTTCCGGGAACCTTTGAAACCCAGTGCCCCGGCACTGGACCAGGCAATCGCGTTGCCGGTTTCATCGGTGATGGTCACAATCGTGTTGTTGAATGTGGAATGAATGTGCGCGACGCCCTTGGTAATATTCTTCTTTACGCGGCGTTTGCGCGAGCTTTTATTTTTGGTTGCCATACGTTCCTCCTACTTCTTCTTGTTGGCCACGACCCGGCGTGGTCCTTTGCGCGTACGCGCATTCGTGCGGGTTCTTTGGCCGCGCACCGGCAAAGACTTACGGTGGCGGATCCCCCGGTAGGAGCCGATTTCCATCAGACGCTTGATGTTGAGGGAAACCTCCCGGCGCAGGTCACCTTCAATGCGGTAGTGGTCGACCTGTGAGCGGATGGCGTTCACCTGTTCATCCGTCAAATCTTTACTGCGGATCTCTTCCGAGATACCGGCTTTCTTTAAAATGGTTTCTGAAGTCGAGCGTCCGATGCCATAAATATAGGTCAGAGCAACGACGATGCGCTTGTCGCGCGGCAGGTCAATCCCTGCAATACGAGCCATGTTTCAATTACCTCCTATCCTTGTCTCTGCTTGTGCTTGGGATTTTCGCAGATCACCATCACGCGTCCTTTGCGTTTGATGATGCGGCACTTGTCGCAGATCGGTTTGACCGATGGTCTTACTTTCATAACTGAGTACCTCCTGGCAATTACTTATGCCGAAATGTAATGCGCCCACGTGTTAGGTCATAGGGTGAAATCTCGAGGGTGACACGATCACCCGGTAAAATGCGAATGTAGTGCATGCGGATTTTACCGGAAACGTGAGCTAGGATAATGTGTCCGTTTTGTAATTTCACCTTGAATTGGGCATTGGGCAGGGTATCTACCACGATGCCGTCGACTTCAATGACGTCTTGTTTAGCCAAAATACGAATCCTCCCAGTTTTTTGTCAATATCTCAAATCCTTCCTTTCTGATTACGATGGTGTGTTCATAATGTGCGGTCAGGCTGCCGTCACTGGGGGTGACGGTGAAGCCGTTGGCCAGGGTTTTGGTGAAGGGCCGGCCCAGGTGCACCATCGGTTCAATCGCCAGGGTCATGCCTTCCTTCAGTTTGATTCCGGTACCCGGAGTACCATAGTTGGGAATGTTGGGGTCCTCATGGACCGCCCTTCCGATTCCGTGTCCGGTATAATCGCTGGGCACCGACATGCCTTGGGCGTTTACATAAGCGCCGATGGCATGGCAGATATCACCGAGCCGGTTGCCGGCTTTGGCCTGCAGCAGGCCCTGCCTGAGTGCCTCCTTGGTGACATCCAACAGCCGTCTGACCTCTTCGCTGACCTGTCCTACCGCATAGGACCAGGCACTGTCGCCATGGTAGCCGTTTACACAGGCTCCCAGATCGACACTGACAACGTCCCCCTGCTTGAGCACGCGGTGGGACGGAATCCCGTGCACCAGTTCCTCATTGACGCTGACGCAGGCCGCATTGGGGAAATTGTAGAGTCCCTTGAAAGAGGGTGTTGCTCCCATATCCCGAATCATCTTTTCGGCCAGGGCATCAATCTGTAGGGTCGTAACCCCCGGCTTGATGAAATCCCGCAGTGCGTTATGGGTGGTACCAATGATGATACCGGCCTGGCGCATCAGATCAATTTCACGTTCTGACTTAACACTAATCAAACAGTTCCTCCCAGCACATCCTGTACCTGCTGCCAGACCTCCCCGACACTCGCTCCGGCATCAATCTCAATCACGCTGACCCTTTCCTTCAGCCAGTCAATAACCGGCCGGGTCAGCTCTTCATATTCCTGCATCCGCACCAGCAAGCGTTCCTCGGTATCGTCGCTTCTCTGTAACAGCGTACCGCCGCAGAGGTCGCAGCGACCTTCAATTTTGCTTGGCTGGTGGGTGATGTTGTAGATGGCGCCGCAGTTGGCGCAGATGCGCCGCCCGGTTATCCGGGAGACCAGCTCTGCGGTTTCAATCTCCAGATGCAGCACCACCGCCAGCGGCTTGTCGAGCTCTTCACATAATGCCAGCAGGTCTTTGGCCTGCGGCAGGGTCCGCGGGTAGCCATCCAGCAGAAATCCTTTTTCACAATCCGGTTCTGTAATCCGCTCGCGGATCAGGGCGACCGTCAGTTCATCGGGGACCAGACGTCCCTGGTCGATGTACTGCTTGGCAGTCAAACCGAGTTCTGAGCCCGATTGGATTGCCGCCCGAAACATATCCCCTGAGGAGATATGGGCAATTTTGTACTTCTCGGCAATTTTCTTCGACAGGGTGCCCTTGCCGCTGCCGGCGGCACCCATAATCAAGACGTTCATAAGATCCCCCTTATTTTTTCACGAAACCTTGATAATGTGAACGCTGCGCGAGTCTCCCTTCAATATCGTTGTTGGTCTCCAGAGCCACACCGATGACGATGATGATTCCGGTGCCAAAGACGTGGGCGGTTTCCGGCAAAGCCGGGAAGAAGATGGATAACAGCGGCGGGATAGCCGCAATCAGTGCCAGTCCGAGGGCGCCCAGGGTGGTGATCCGGTTGAGGATCACACTGATGTAGTTCTTGGTGTCAGCTCCCGGCGTAATTCCCAGGACATAACTGCCGTTTTTCTTCAGGTTGTCCGCCATCTTCTCCGGATCCACCTGCAGGTTGGTATAGAAGTAGGTGAAGGCGAAGATCAAGATGATATAGATGACCAGTCCAATCGGTTTGCGGTAGTTGAGCACGGTGCTCAGCATCTCCGTAAACTTGTTTTGGGTGAAGAAGTTGGCAATCGTCGTCGGTGCCGTCATCAGCGCACTGGCGAAGATGACCGGAATCACGGAAGCCGAATTGATCTTCAAGGGAATGAAGGTCATGTCATTCTTGTTGGCAACCACACTGGAGGAAGTGTACTGAATCGGAATCTTGCGGGTTGCCTGATTCATAAACACCACCAGCACGATAATGAGCAGATACGCCAGGACATAGAGCCCGAAAAAGAAGTAGCCCATAGCCGGGTTGGCGACATTGATGCCCATAATCGCGGTGTAAATCGAATAGAATTGGGCGGGGATGTTGGCAACAATCCCAGCCATGATCAGCATCGAGATACCATTGCCGATGCCCTTGAAGCTGATGCGGTCGCCCAGCCAGCACAGAAACAATGAACCGGCTGTCTGCACGACGGCGACATAGATATAGACCTGCCAGGCCTTGAAGTTGTCGGTGATGACAATTCCATAGGTTTGATCAAAGCCATAGGTGAGCACGAAAGCCTGGATGAAGCAGAGTACCACCGCCATGTAACGGGTAATCTGATCCAATTGCTTCTTGCCCTTCTCCCCGGATTTGGACATCTCGGTCAAAGCCGGGATGACATCCATTGCCAGCATCTGCACGACAATGCTGGCGGTGATGTAGGGTCCCACCCCCAGCGAGAAGATCGAAAACGATTGAATGCTGCCGCCTCCCAGCATATTCACCAAAGCGAATACGCTGTTGCTGGAAACCCCGCCCAAAAGCTTGACACTGTCGATGTTGGGTGCGGGGATCGCTGCTCCGAAGCGGAAGACAAACATGACTGCCAGAGTAAAGAGAATCCGGTTGCGGATCTCCGGGTTTTTCATGATGGCGGTCAAGCGCTTGATCATGTTAAAGTACCTCGGCACTGCCGCCGGCATCCGCAATCGCTTGCAGCGCCGACTTGGAGAAGCGGTGCGCTTTCACACTCAGTTTTTTCTCCAGTTTGCCCCGGCCCAGAATCTTCACGCCGTCGTATTCCTTGCGGACGATACCGGCATCCTTGAGCACCACCGGGGTGACTTCGGTGCCATTGTCGAAACGGTTGAGGGTTTCGATGTTGACGGTCGCATATTCCTTGCGGGTAAAGTTGGTGAAGCCGCGTTTCGGCAACCGGCGCCAGATGGGGTTTTGGCCCCCTTCAAAGCCCAGCGCCACACCGCCGCCGCTGCGGGCATTCTGTCCTTTGTTGCCCTTGCCGGCGGTCTTGCCCTGTCCAGAGCCCTGACCGCGGCCCAGACGCTTGCGTCCGGATTTGCGGGCACCTTCTACGTAGTTGAGTTCATGTAATTTCATACAATCCTCCTAGCGCACTTCTTCGCGCTTGAGTCCGCGCAAGGCCGCGATTTGATCCACGGTCTTCAGCTCGCCAAGCGCGGTGAACGTCGCCCGCACCATGTTGACCGGTGTCCGGCTGCCCAGGCATTTCGAGAGTACATCGGTTACCCCGGCCAATTCCAGCACGGCCCGTACCGGACCGCCGGCAATGACCCCGGTTCCTTCGCTCGCCGGACGCAACAGCACCCGGCCGGCTCCGTACTTCCCGATGATTTCATGGGGAATGGTGCCGCCATTGACGATGGGGACGCGGCGCAGATTCTTCTTCGCATCCTCCACGCCCTTCTTGATGGCGTCGGGAACTTCATTGGCCTTGCCGGTTCCAAAACCGACGCGGCCCTTCTTATCGCCGATGACCACCAGCGCCGCAAAGCGGAAACGCCGTCCGCCCTTGACCACCTTGGTCACGCGGTTGATGGTGACAACGCGTTCTTCAAATTCTTTTTCTTCTCGGTTATTTCTTCTTGGTTTTCTGTCCATGAGTGCCCTCCTAGAACTTCAGTCCGGCTTCTCTGGCAGCCTCTGCCAGGGCCTGGACGCGCCCGTGATACACATAGCCGCCGCGGTCGAAGACCACTTCGGAGATCTTCGCCTTGACCGCCTTCTTGGCCAGCTCGCTGCCGACCTTCTTGGCTGCCTCGATGTTGCCGCCCTTTTCCAGTTTCAAGGAAAGGCTGCTGGCAGACACCAGGGTCACACCCTTGGTATCATCAATAATTTGGGCACTGATATGCGCATTGGAACGGAATACATTGAGACGCGGGCGGGAAGGTGTGCCACTGATTTTTTTGCGCACCCGCAGATGCCGGCGCAGTCTCGCTTGATTTTTGGAAACAATTTTTGCCATGTGGGTTCTCCTTCCTATTTCTTGGCAGCCGTCTTGCCTTCTTTGCGGCGGACGTGCTCCCCTTTATAACGAATGCCCTTGCCTTTGTAGGGTTCCGGTTTGCGGACCGCGCGGATGTTGCTGGCCCATTCCCCGACCCGCTGCTTGTCGATGCCGGAGACCTTGATTTCCGTCGGCTGCGGGCACTCCACCGTAATCCCGTTTTCCACGGTGAATTCGACGGGGTGCGAATAGCCGATGTTGATCGTCAGTTTCTGGCCGCTGACCGCTGCCCGGTATCCGATACCGACCAGCTCCAGGGTCTTGGCAAAGCCTTCCGAAACCCCAACGATCATGTTGTTGAGCAGCGCCCGGGTGGTCCCGTGGAGCTGCTTGATGTGTTTTTCCTCACTGGGACGGGCGACGGTGATGACGCCGTCCTTGTTGGTAATGCTCAAAGCCGGGTGGAAGGTCCGGCTGAGCGAACCTTTGGGTCCTTTGACCGTCACCTCATTGCCGCTTTGGATGTCTACCGACACCCCATCCGGAATGGTAATCGCTTTATTTCCGATACGTGACATGGTTTTTCCTTTCTGCTACCACACGTAGGCCAGCACTTCGCCGCCCACATGCTTGGCCCGCGCCTGCTTGTCGGTCAGTAAGCCCTGCGACGTGGAGATAATCGCCACGCCCAGGCCGTTGAGCACGCGCGGAATGTTGTTGACCGGTGCGTAGACACGCAGACCGGGTTTGGACATGCGCTTGAGGCCGGAGATGATCTTCTCCTTGTTTTCCCCATAACGCAGAACAATCGTGATGGTTTTCTTGGTATCCCCGGATACGACGTAGTCGGAGATGTACCCTTCCTGTTTCAGGATGCGGGCAATTTCAATTTTGATTTTGGAGGAAGGAACTTCCACAAAATCATGTTTTGCCTGCACACCGTTGCGGATTCTCGTAAGCATATCCGCAATGGGATCTGTCATATTCATGTGTCGTTCCTCCTTTACCAGCTGGCCTTCTTGACACCCGGAATCTGACCCTTGTAGGCCAGTTCCCGGAAGCAGATACGGCACAGTTTATACTTGCGCAATACGGAATGCGGCCGGCCGCAGCGTTCGCAGCGCGTGTATTCGCGCACCTTGAACTTCTGAGGACGCTGTTGCTTGTTGATCATTGATGTTTTTGCCACAATCGCGCCTCCTATCTCTTGGTGAAGGGCATACCCATATATTGCAGCAGGGCCCTTCCCTCTTCATCGTTTTTGGCTGTAGTCACAATGACGATATCCATGCCCCGGACCTTGTTTACCTTGTCGTAATTCACTTCCGGGAAAATAATCTGCTCGCGCACACCCAGGGTGTAGTTGCCCCGGCCGTCAAAGGCATTGGAGCTCACGCCCCGGAAGTCTCTGACCCGCGGCAGCGCAATGTTCATCAGTTTATCGAGGAACTGATACATGCGGATACCCCGCAGGGTGACCTTGCAGCCGATGGACATGCCTTCGCGCAGCTTGAAGTTCGCGATGGACTTTTTGGCCTTGGTGATTACCGGCTTCTGACCCGACAGTACCGTCAGTTCATCGACCGCTTCCTCCAAAGCCTTGGGGTTGGCAATCGCGTCGCCCACACCCATATTCACGACGATTTTCTCGACTTTCGGTGCCTGCATGACGGAGGTGTAGGAGAATTGCTTCACCAGCGCCGGCAGGACTTCTTTTTGATATTTTTCTACCAGTCTGTTCATAGACCCTCCTATTTCACCACAGCTCCGGTCTGCTTGTAGATCCGGACCTTCTTGCCTTTCTCTTGCTTGTAACCAATCCTGCTGGCCTTTTTCGCCTTGCTGTCATAAGCCAGGACGTTGGAGGCGTTGATTGGTGCTTCTTTTTCAGTTTTGCCCCCGTCAGGATTTGCCTGGGTGGGCTTGAGGTGCTTGGTCTGCAGATTGACACCTTCCACAACAACCTGGTTCTTCTCCGGGATTACCTTGAGAATTTCCCCGATTGTGCCTCTCTGGCTGCCACTGATGACCTGCACTTTATCTCCTTTTTTCAGTTTCACACTTGCCTCCTATAGAACCTCGGGTGCCAGGGAGACAATCTTCATAAAGTCCCTGTCCCGCAGTTCACGTGCCACCGGCCCGAAAATCCGGGTACCCCGGGGCGTATTGTCTTCCTTGATCAGTACAACCGCATTGTCATCGAAGCGGATGTAGGAACCGTTGTCTCTGCGGATTCCCTTCTTGGTACGCACGATGACGCCTTTGACGACTTCGCCCTTCTTGACGCCGCCGCCCGGTGTTGCCACCTTGACTGTGCAGACTACGATGTCGCCGATGTTGGAGGTCTTGCGCCGGGAGCCGCCCAAACAGCGGATGACCAGCACTTCCTTGGCACCGGAGTTATCTGCTACACGACATCTGGTTTCATTTTGAATCATGTTCGTTTTCCTCCTTTGCCTTATACGACGACAGCTTTTTCAATGACCTTGACCAGACGGAAGCGCTTGGTTGCCGACAGCGGTCTGGTTTCCATAATTTCCACCAGATCGTTGATCTTCGCCTCGTTGCTTTCATCATGGGCGGTCAGTTTCTTGGAATACTTGACTTGCTTGCCATAGAGCGGATGACGGCGGGAAGTGGAGATTTCCACGATGATGGTCTTGTCGCTTTTATCGGAGACGACCCGGCCGCGATATACTCTGCGTGCATTTCTTTCCATAGATCTTACCCTCACTTCCCTTGCGCTTTACGCTCTGACAATACCGTCAGAATCCGCGCGATGGTCTTGTTGACCTGTTTGATGCGAGCGGTGTTGGTCAATTGGCCGGTTGAGGCTGAGAAGCGCAGATTGAAGCGTTCCGCCGTCAGTGAACCGATATCCTTTTGTAATTCCTCATCGCTCTTGGCTCTGATTTCGTTGATTTTAATCATGCGTTTTCCTCCCCTTTGCGGACAAAGCGGGTGTGTACCGGCAGCTTATGGCCGGCCAGGCGGAACGCTTCCTTGGCGATTTCTTCATCGACACCGCCGATTTCAAAGAGTACCCGGCCCGGTTTCACAACGGCGACCCAGCCTTCCGGAGCGCCTTTCCCGGATCCCATCCGGACTTCCAAGGGCTTCTTGGTGGTTGCCAGATGGGGGAAGATCTTAATCCAGACACTGCCGCCCCGCTTCATGTAACGCGTCATGGCGACCCGTGCTGCTTCGATCTGACGATTGCTGACGTATCCGCCGCTCTCCGCTACCAGTCCGTATTCGCCAAAGGCGACATCACGGCCGGCCTTGGTCTTGCCTTCATAGGGGACCAAATGCGGACGGCGGTACTTGGTTCTGTTGGGCATCAACATAACTATTCTGCCTCCTTGACGACCGGTGCCGGTGCCGGGGCTGCATTGCTGGCGGCACTTGCCGGCGCTGTTGATGCAGCCGGTGCTGCTGATGCAGCCGGTGCCGGGGCACTGCTTTGTCCCTGGGCATTGCGGTTGTCGCGGTTGCCGCGACGGTCGTCTCTTCTGTTATCCCGGCGATTGCCGCGATCCCGGCGGTCGTTGCGGTTGGTACCCTTGGGGGCTTCCGGTTCGACCACCATGTTACCCGGCTTCACCTCACCGCGGCAGATCCAGACTTTGACACCCAGTCTGCCATAGGTGGTATGGGCTTCATATTTGGCATAATCCACATCGGCACGCAGGGTATGAAGCGGGACAACCCCTTCCGCATAGCCTTCGGTACGGGCGATATCATTGCCGCCCAGACGTCCGGAGACTGCGGTCTTCACACCTTTGGCACCAGCCCGCATCACGCGCTGAATCGCACGCTTCTGCGCGGTCCGAAAGGACGCCCTCTGTTCCAGTTGCTCCGCAATGCTGCGGGCAACCAGCAGGGCATCCAAATCCGGGTTCGCCACTTCGACGACCTTGATATGGACCTGCTTGCCGTTGGAGATTTTTTCCAGTTCCTTTTTGATTTTTTCCACGGTTTCCCCGCTGGTGCCAATGACGACACCCGGCCGGGAGCAGCGGATGATGACTTCCACGCGATTCTTCGAGCGTTCAATTTCCACCCGGGCGATGAAGGCATCCTTGAGTGCCTTGTTGAGGTAGTTGCGGATCTTGCCGTCTTCCTGCAACAGTACACCGAAATCCTTTTCCGCAAACCAGCGCGATTCCCAATCGCGAATCACACCGATCCGCATTCCGATCGGACTAACTTTTTGACCCATTGTCTCTCACCTCCTAGCGTTCCGCCACGATAAATGTTACGTGGCTGGTACGTTTTGCGATCGGATGCGCATTGCCTTTTCCAGCCGGCATATAGCGTTTGAGGACGACGCCCTCATTGGCATAGCAGGCCTTGACATACAGCAGTTCCTCATTCAACTGGTGATTTTTCACCGCGTTGGCGATCGCTGAGTTGAGGACTTTGGCGGCTACGGAAGCCGCATAGTTCGGGGTGAATTTCAAGATAGCCTTGGCTTCTTCGATGTCCTTGCCGCGCACCAGGTCCAGCACCAGTCTGGCCTTCCGGGGCGAGACCCGGACCGTTTTTGCAGTTGCTTTAACGTCCATGAAATTAACCTGCTTTCTTGTCGTCGGATCCGTGTCCGCCGAACTTTCTGGTCGGTACAAATTCACCCAGTTTGTGTCCTACCATATCTTCCGTCACATAGACGGGAACATGCTCCTTACCGTTGTACACCGCGAAGGTGTGTTCGACAAACTGGGGAAAGATTGTCGAACGACGGGACCAGGTCTTGATGACTTCCTTACGACCCGAAGCCATCGCTTCTACTTTTTTCATCAGGTGCGCATCGCAGAAGGCACCCTTTTTTAAACTACGGCTCATCGTTTTCTCCTTTCCTACTTGCTGCCGGCACGCCGCACGATTAAGCGGTTGCTCGCATTTTTCTTCTTGCGGGTCTTGACACCCATTGCTTTCTTGCCCCAGGGTGTCATCGGGGACTTGCGGCCAATCGGGGTCCGGCCCTCACCACCGCCATGGGGGTGGTCCACCGGGTTCATCGCGGAACCGCGGACGGTCGGACGCTCACCCATCCAGCGGGTGCGTCCGGCTTTGCCGATGCTGATCAGGCTGTGGTCTTCATTGCCGACCTCGCCGATCGTCGCCCGGCAGTTCGCCAGGATTCTGCGGACTTCACCAGACTGTAAGCGCACCGTCACATACTTGCCTTCCTGACCCAGGATCTGGGCACTGACGCCAGCCGCTCTGGCCAGCTGTCCGCCCTTGCCGGGTTTCAGTTCGACGTTGTGGATGACGGTACCCTCTGGCATGTGTCCCATTTCCAGGGAGTTGCCGACAATGATGTCGGCATCCGGTCCGGAAGCCAGTTTTTGGCCTACCTTAATGCCTTTGGGCGCCAGGATGTAGCGCTTCTCCCCATCCGCATATACCAGCAAGGCAATGTTGGCGCTGCGGTTGGGATCGTATTCAATCGTCGCCACCTTCGCGGGGACCCCGTCCTTATCGCGCTTGAAGTCTATGATGCGATACTGACGCTTGTGTCCACCGCCGATATGGCGGGTGGTAATTCTACCAGTGTTGTTGCGGCCGCCGGTCTTGGACAGGCTGGCCGTCAGGGAGCGTTCGGGCTTGGATGCGGTGATGTCACCGTTGTCCAGGGTCGTCATGCCCCGCCGGCCGTTGGAGGTCGGCTTGTAATACTTGATCGCCATGGATCGTTCCTCTCTTTCGCAAATTGTCCGGAAATAGCGTGATCTTCCGATAGTTTATCAATGTCTATCTTTCGGCGAAGACATCGATCTCGTAGCCTTCCTTCAGGGTTACCACTGCTTTGCGGATCGCCCTTGTCATTCCTTCATATTTGCCCATTCTCTTGGGCTTGGAATGTACATTGACTACATTGACTTTGGCGACCTTGACTTTGAACAGTTCCTCGACCGCCTGCCGGATTTCTACCTTGTTGGCTGTTCTTGCCACTTCGAAGGTGACCGCTTTGGTCGCCGCGGTAATCCGGGTGGTTTTTTCCGTGATAATCGGACGGATAATTACAGATTCAGCCTTGCTCATGCGAATACCTCCCCTGCCAGTTTGGCAGCCGCTTCGGTCATCACCAGATGATCGGCGTTGAGGACATCGTAGACGTTCAGGCCTTCTACTGTCAGAATCAGCGCGTTTTCAATGTTGCGCAGTGACAGGAAGGCATTCTCCCAGTCCTCGTCACCGCAGACCACAAACAGCGCTTTGTTCTCCAGTTTCAGGTTCTTCATCATTTGTGCGAAGTCCTTGGTTTTGATGCTCTTGAAGGCGATGCTGTCCAATAACAGCGCAGCCTTGTCCTCGACCTTGGCCGAGAGCGCGGAGCGCAGTGCCAGCCGGCGAACCTTGCGGTTGAGGTGGTAGGCATAGCTGCGGGGAGTCGGTCCGAAGGGAACGCCGCCGCCGCGCCATTGGGTTGCCCGGGTCGAGCCTTGACGGGCCCTGCCGGTTCCCTTTTGACGCCAGGGCTTTCTCCCGCCGCCTTTGACTTCCCGGCGGTTTTTGACATCATGGGTCCCCTGCCGCATATTCGCCTGCTGCATGACTACAGCATCGAAGAGTACCTGCTTGTTGGGGGTGATGCCGAAGACGGCATCTGCGACACTGACGTCTTTGAGCTTTTCGCCGCTTTGGTTATACAGAGACAGTTTCGTCGCCATTGTCCGCTTCCTCCTTTACTTCGACAACCGCCGGAGCCCGATCAATCAGCACCGCCGGTTTGGTGGTTTTGTTTTTCTTGACTGTGGTTTTGATGACCACTAAGCCGCGCTTGGGTCCCGGGACGTTTCCTTTTATAAGGATATAGTTGTCCGTGGTATCCACTTTGATGACTTCCAGGTTCTGGTTGGTGGTGGTGTACACCCCTTCGTGACCGGCCAACAGACGGCCCTTGTTGATGATGCCGTTGTTACGGCCAATGGTCGCCAGTGAACCCGGGCCCCGGTGGTGTCCGGAACCGTGGGATGCAGGTCCCAGGTGCTGGTTGTTTCTCTTCACCGCACCGCTGAAGCCCTTCCCTTTGGAAATGCCCGTCACATCTACCAGGTCGCCAGCCGCAAACAGGTCGGCTTTAATCTCTTGACCCGGTTCATAGGAGAACAGCTCATTGCCTCTGATCTCGCGTACGAATTTGCGGGCGGTGGTGCCAGCCTTTTGGGCATGGCCCTTCTGGGCTTTGTTGGCCCGGCTTTCCTTGATTTCCTCGTATCCCAGCTGAACGGCTTCATAGCCGTCATTTTCCAGGGTTTTCTTTTGCATGACCACATTGGGGTTGACTTCCACAACGGTGACCGGTATCAGTAAGCCGTCCGTGGAGAAAACCTGGGTCATACCCATCTTTCTTCCTAATAGTCCTTTCATGGTTCACACCTTCCTACAGTTTGATCTCGATGTCGACGCCGCTGGGCAATTCCAGCCGGCTGAGCGCATCGATGGTGTCCGCATTGGGACCAACGATTTCAATCAGGCGCTTGTGCGTTCTGATTTCGAATTGTTCACGGGAATCCTTGTATTTGTGGACTGCCCTTAATACCGTAATAATCTGTTTCTCCGTCGGTAACGGTACCGGTCCGACGACTTTCTTGGCCCCATGCTCATTGGCGGAAGCAACGATTTTTTCCGCGGCGGCATCCAGGGCTCTGTGCTCATACGCTTTCAAGCGGATACGCACACTGTTTCTTGCCATGAAGATCCTCACTTTCTGTTTCTGCTCTTGGCAGACTGCTCCCTGTGAATTCCCTGACTTCTCACCCCTCATGACAACGCTTATGGGTGTGTCAGCAACCTCACATTTCTACGCAGTGCTTGTATAGGATACAGGAAAATGAAAAGTTTTTCAAGTAAAACTTTGTGAAATTTTTATTAGAATTTTGTGTGAAGGTCTGCAACTGTCGCAAACCGACCCTGTTTATTTGGGATTATAAATACTCACAGCGTTAAAAACTGAAATAAATACCGTAATCTCCCCTATTCCTCCACCTCAAATACAACCCGGCATGGCAAGCCGCTGGTATGGATATAAGCCTGGGGAAAGGTATAGGCCATAAAGGGAATATTGGCAGGCACCTCTTTGAGGTTCACCAGATTCTCCACCACATAGACATCGCGGTCGGCACAGTCCTGGTCAGCCAAAGCGTGTTCCCCTCCGCGTCTGATTCCCGCAAAATCAATGCCAATCAGGGAAATCCGGTTTTCCAGCAAGCGGTCAATCAGCCATTGGGAAAGCTGGGGGTGCTGTTTGTGATACTCTTTGGATCGGTAGTCATAGCGTTCGCTGCGGCCGCTGTAAAAGACAATCATCATGTCCGGCTCAATCAGGCCCCAGTCCACATCACCCACATCCACCGGCCGCGATTCACAGAATTCGCGCACATCAAAAAGCACGGCACGCCGCTTGACATAGTCCAAGGGAAACTGGCGGTCCATGATATCGAGGTGGGTTGCGAAGTGGCCGGACAGAACCTTCGGTTCCATTTTGGACACTTCCTCAATCAACTTCGGTGAGAACGGGTAGGTCACATCAATCAGTTTGCTCATAGGTGTAAAAACTCCTCAATGACCTTTTCAAAGGCTTTGGTATTGGAAACAAAGGGTTTGGGGACAAAGGTCTTGGCTTTTTCTAAAGCTTCCCCCAGGGTTTCCGGCTCAGCCGCAATCAGATAGCCTTCTTCATCAAAGCGGGCCAGGATCTGTACCTGATGGTCGTTGGTGTGCTCGCCATACTGCTGGCGGCGCGCACAGGCAATCACTTTCTTGTGCGCCTTCAGACCGCTTAGGATGGAGCCGGCACCGGCGTGGGTTATCAGTAAGTCGGCGCGGTTTAATAAGGCCCCAAATTCATCCTTGTCCAACAAATCAAAAATCTCCATCTTTTCATAGCGGTAAGGGGTCAGCCCGGCTTGAACCACGACTTTTTCCTGAATCAAGCCATTTTCGATGCACGCCTTCACGCCATCCAACAAGCGCGAAAAAGGCTTGTCCTGGGTGCCCAGGGCGACCAGTATCAAAAGATCCACCCCCCGACCACCGCTTTGGGATAAAGCTCCTGCATCGAGTGCCACTGCACGATAAACAGGTCCGCTATCGGATAGACCAATCGCCCGGAAAGGGTTTTGGTTGTGATATTGGCGAAGGTTTCGATATAGATGATCTTCGCACCCAAAAGCTTGCCCCAGTAACACATCGGCACTGCCGTGTGCGTGCCGGTGGTGATGATCGCATCCGGTTTAATCCTGAGATAGAGTATCAGGGAGCGGATACAGTTGTACAGAAATTTAAAGGGATAAACCAGCCAGTGGTCCTTGGTGCCAAACACCAGAAAAGATACGGGATGCTTGCCCGCCTTTAAATGCAGGGTGGATTTGGTCTTTTCCGTCACCACCCAGCTGTCGCTCTTTGCCAATAAATCACTTAGCTGCAACAGCTCTTCCAGATGACCGCCGGTACTGGCAATAAACAGGATTTTCATAATCCTCCGTTCTTAAAAAAAAGCGTCTTGGACGCTTTTATTTTACACTCTTGCTGACCAGTGCCGCAACTTCTTCAGCGGTAGCGCAGTCCAAGGCTTTTTTCGCCAGTTCCTGCAAATCCGCATATTTGTTGCTGCGTACAATCTTGCGTGCTGAGAGAATGCTGGTGGCGGACATGGAGAATTCATCCAGGCCCAGACCCAGTAATACCGGCACTGCCGTCGGGTCCCCGGCCATCTCCCCGCACATGCCGCACCACTTGCCCTCCTTATGGGCACCATCTATGGCCAGCTTAACCAGGCGCAGGATCGAAGGATTCAAGGGCTGATAGAGATAGGAGACCGGTTCGCTCATGCGGTCAGCCGCCATCGAGTACTGAATCAGGTCATTGGTGCCGATTGAGAAGAAGTCCACTTCCTTGGCAAACTGGTCTGCCAGAACGGCTGAGGCCGGGATTTCCACCATGATGCCGACTTGAATCTTATCGCTGTGGGCGATGCCCTCCGCCTTGATCTTATTGAGCTCTTCCAGATAGATGGCCTTCGCCTGCCGGAATTCCTGCAGGGTCGCAATCATCGGGAACATGATGCAGAGGTTGCCAAAGGCACTGGCCCGGATCAAAGCCCGCAGCTGGGTGCGGAAGATCTCCGGCCGCTTTAAGCAAATCCGGATTGCCCGAAAGCCCAAGAACGGGTTCATCTCCTCTTCCAGCGGCAGATACGGCAGCTTCTTGTCACCGCCGATATCCAGGGTTCTTACCACCACCGGGTGGGGATTCATATCCTGAAGTACCGCCTTATAGGCTTCAAACTGGTCCTCTTCACTGGGCATTTCCTTGGCATCCATATACAGGAATTCGGTTCGGTACAGGCCGATGCCCTCACCGCCGTTGGCGATGACCGCTGCGGTATCCTTGGGGGTGCCGATGTTTCCCACCAGCTCCACATGATGCTCATCCAAAGTGACGCTGGGCGCATCCTTGAGCACCTTCAGGCTTTCACGCAGTTTCGCAAAGTTTTCGATTTTGGTCTTGTATTCTTTCTTGACTGCCTCATCCGGTTTGACAATGACGACGCCGTCAATCGCATCCAGGACGATCTCATCGTCATGGTTCACCGCTTCCAACAAGCCGCTCACCCCGACCACTGCCGGAATTTCCAGCGAGCGGGCCATGATTGCGGAGTGCGAAGTACGTCCGCCGGTCGCAGTCGCAAAGCCCAGGATGGTTTCTTTGTTGAGCTGGGCGGTGTCACTGGGGGTCAAATCCTCCGCCACCAGGATCACCTTGTCGCTGATTAAGGACAGATCCGGAATCATCACGCCCTGAATGTGGCATTTCAGCCGGTAGGAGACATCCTTGATGTCCGCTGCCCGCTCCCGGAAATAGGCATCCTCCATGGATTCAAACATCGAGGCAAACATATTGCCGACCTGATCCACGGCGTAGTCGCTGTTGACATTGTCATTTTTCACCATCTCTTCAATCTGACCGATAAATTCGGGGTCTTCCGTCACCATTAAATGGGCATCGAAGATTGCCAGATCATCGGCGGAAAGCTTGCCCTCCGCCATCTTCTGGATGGTACGTATGTCCTGCTGGGTCTTCGCCACAGCATTTTTCAGTTTCTCCAATTCATCCGCAGCTGCCGCTTTCTTCTCGACAACCACCTGCGGATGCACGTATTTAAATACCTTTCCGATGGCCGCACCGCTGCTGGCCGCAATACCTTTCAACATAGGTCTCCTCCTGGGTTAAGGGACACGACAAGATCCACCACATCACCCACCGACACAATCTGCGCCAGTACCTGGTCATCAAAGACCAGATCGAGGCGCTTCTCCAAAGCCATCAACATCTCGAAAACTTCCATGGATTCCATGCCGATATCCTGGAAAATCACCGAAGTGTCGAAGGGGTTGACTTTGGCGGCTTTCTCACCGCAGAGCTGGGCGATCAGTTTTACTAGATCCATACGGTCCTCTGTCCTTCTTATTTTACCACCAGCAAGTCCTCAATACAATTGCGTTCAGCTGCCGTTTTTTACCAATCCACCCAATAAAAAAGGTCCCGAAGGACCTTTGGGCAGTGCTTATTGCGCCGGGATGACCGAACCATCGGCGTAGGTATCCAGGATGAACTGCTTTACCGCATCCGACTTCAGGGCATTGGCCAGAGCTACGATCTTGGGATCATTTTCCGTGCCGATGCGCACCGTCAATACGTTGACATAGGGGTTGGTTGCATCCGCCTGTTCCAGAATCACCGCATCCTTGGTCGGGTTGAGTCCCGCCTGCAGGGCGTAGTTGCCGTTGATGGCAATCAGTTCGCCTTCATCATTGTCATAAGCCGTGGTCAAAAGCTCCGGCTTGACTTCGGTAAAGACCAGGTTCTTGGGATTTTCCGCAATGTCATTGAGGGTCGCATTGAAGACATCAAAGTCGTCTTTCAAAGTGATCACGCCGGCCTTGTCCAGAATCGAGAGCACGCGCCCGTATTCGGCGACGTTGTTGGAGATGATGATGGTAGCACCATCGGAGAGTTCCTCCACCGAGGAAATCGTCTTGGAATAGAAACCGAAGGGTTCAATATGGACCCCGGCGACATTGGTGATCTCATAGCCGTTGGCTTCCACTTCACCATTGAAGAAGGGAATGTGCTGGAAGTAGTTGGCATCGATTTCGCCATCATCCAAAAGCTTGTTGAAGACATAGTAGTCATCCAAAACCCGGATTTCCAAATCATAGCCCTGCTCCGCCAGAATCGGCTTCACATATTCCAGAATCCGCGAATGCGGGTCCAGGGTGGCGGCAACCACAATCTTCACCGGTTCGCTGGCAGCATCACCGCTGCCGGTGCTGCTGCTCTTGTTGGAGCAGCCAAACAAAATCAAGAGTAAACTGAGAGCCAAAATTGTTACAAACGTTTTTTTCATGTGAATTTTCCTCCTATCGTTTGTCAATCAAGCGGGAAACGAAATCCCCCACAAACTGAATCAAGAACACAATCAGTACAATCACGGCCGTACTGAAGAACAGAATCACGTTGTTGCGCCGGGCAAAGCCGTACAGATATGCCAGGTTGCCCAGGCCGCCGGAGCCGATGGCTCCCGCCATCGAGGTGTAGCCCACCAGGTTGATGCCGGTCACCGCGATTGCGGAGACAAGCGCCGGGGCCGCTTCCGGAAGCAGTACCTTCCATAACACATCGAAGGTCGAGGCCCCCATCGAGAGCACTGCCTCGATGGTTCCCTTATCCACCTCATTGAAGGCAATCATCGTCAATCTCGCAAAGAACGGGACGGCGCTGAGTACCAGTGCCGGAATCGCCGCCTTCATCCCCAGAATGCTGCCGACCAGAATCTTGGTGAGCGGAAACATGATGATCATCAGGATGATGAAGGGAATCGAGCGAAACAGGTTCACCCAGATATCGAGTATCCTATAAATCACCGCATTGGGATGCAGCCCCTTGGGCTGCGTCAGGTAGAGGGCAATTCCCACCAGCGTTCCGCCAATCACCGCATAGAACAGCGAGACAAAGGACATGTACAGAGTTTGTTTCAGGGCTTCCGCCATCTGTGTCCAGTCGATGGCTGCCCATAGTTCACTCATGATATCACCTCCACTTTCACGCCTTCTTTTTTCAAAAGCGAGACAAATTCCTTTTGCCCGCTGGCATGCTTCTTATCTATGGCTACAATCAGAAAGCCAATCGGCTTGCCGCTTACATGGGTGATGCTGGCATGGATGATGCTGGCCTTGGCTTTGCTTTTCTGGATCACATTGGCCAAAATCGGTTCGTCGGTAATCGCCCCGGCGAAGTTCAGTTTCAACAGATGCGCATCCGGATACAAAGACAATAACCGCTCCTTCAGCTCTTCTTCCACTTCCACACCCATCACCCCGGCCACAAAGCCCTTGGTGATGCTGTGTTTGGGGGTAGAGAAGACTTCGCTGACCTCCCCTTCCTCGACGATTTGTCCATCGCTCATAATCGCCACCCGATGGCAGATTTTCTGAATGACTTCCATCTGGTGGGTGATCAGGATGATGGTCAGACCCAGCTCCTGATTGATCTTCTGAAGCAGTTCCAGAATCGAAACCGTGGTCTTGGGATCCAAAGCGGAGGTCGCCTCATCGCAAAGGAGGATATCCGGCTGATTGGCTAAAGCCCGGGCGATGCCGACGCGCTGTTTCTGACCACCCGACAGGGTGCTGGGATAGTCCTTTTCGCGTCCACTGAGTCCCACCAGGTCAATCAGTTCGCGGACTTTCTTTTTCCGTATTTCCCTGGCCACCCCGGCGATTTCCATCGGCAGTTCAATATTTTTGGCAATCGTTCTAGACCACAACAGGTTGAAGTGCTGAAAAATCATGCCGATCTTCTGGCGCTTCTTGCGCAGCTGCGGCTTGCTTAAAGAGCTCAGGTTGACGCCATTTAAAATCACCGCACCCGAGCTTTGGGTTTCCAGCTGGTTGATGATGCGGATCAGGGTGCTCTTGCCGGCACCCGAATAGCCGACGATGCCATAGATCTGGCCGGCTTCGACCTGAATGCTGACACCGCGCAAAGCCTCGATGTTGACCGGCTTGGCCTTGAAGGTTTTGGTAATGGACTCCAGTTGAATCAGTGACAATGCAAGTTCCTCCCAATAAAAAACCGCCCCGCAAAGGACGGAATACCGTGTTACCACCTTAATTTTCCTGATTCTTGCGAATCAGGACTTCTCAGGTACGCCCGCAAGCGGGTTATACCTTAGCGCTTTAACGGGCGCACCCGTTGCAGCCTGTTGGACTGCACCACTCCAAGACCATGTTCGCCCGCTTTTCCTTGTGCCTGTCTCAGCACTTCCAGGTTTCTCTGCCAAGTAATGACGGGGTACTCTTCTCTTCTTTGTGATTTGAATCAATCTTATCACGAAAAAACCACTTGTCAATCCTTTTTTACCCAAATAAAAAACCGCCAAAGCGGTTTGGTGTCCCTAATGGGTTGTTAATAAACCATTACAGCTTTTTTGAGAAAGCGATAAAATCAGCCGCGAAATCAACAATCAAGCCCTTGACGGTTTCGTCTTTGATCTCGCCGTTTTCATCTACTGCATTTGCGAACCCGCCCAGGCAAAGTTCGCTTTCGCTATAAAGCCTCACGTTTAAAAAGCTCAGCGGCTGCCGAAACGCCAGCACCGCAGCCAGCGCTGCCAGCCGGCCAGGGCTCACCCCTACCACCGCTGCCGGTTTATGCGCCCAGAGGTCTTGACCGGAAGGCCGGGAAGCAGTGTCCAGGGCATTCTTTAATACCCCGGGATAGGAGCGGTTGTACTCCGGGGTCACAAAGACAAAGCCATCACAGCCTTGGATCACAGTGCGAAAGTCCAATACCGCCTGCGGGGTTTCGCCGCTTTCAAAATCCTGATTGAAGTGCGGCAGGTCCTTGATTTCCACAAATTGCACTTCACATTCTGTTTTTAGTTCTTTCATGATGGCCTTTGCCAGCATTACTGAGTAGGACCCCTGCCTAAAACTTCCGGCAATCACTCCGATTTTCATTTTACATTCCCTCCAAAAAATCTATTCCTTCGCCCTGGCTACCTGTTTCACAAGTGCCTTGGTAATCAGCTCCAGGCGTTCAATATCCACTTCGCTGTCCTTGCGGCTGCGGGTATTCTTCACCACAAATTCAGGTCCCTCCACTTCCCCGCTGACCAGTACCGCCATCTTCGGGAAAAACGACAGGAAATTCGCGTTTGCCTGCTCTTTGGTAAATACCTTTTCCTTGTAGGCTTCCTTCAGTTCTGCCAAGTCCTTGTTCAATTTCGTAAGCGGCTCTGCTTCCCGGCGCGCCAGTACCAGCAGATCACCCTTGGCCAAGGCATCCAGATAAAGCATCGGGATATCATCCTTGTCCCCCAGCTGATCCTTCAATAGGCGCAGCCCGTCATAGGCCATCGTCGAGCGGTCCAGAAACACCACCGCCAGCTTGTGGCGGTCGCTCTCTTTCACGTCGTGGAGCACCTTGTCCAAAACCGCCAGAGCGGCGCTGGCACGGTCGAAGTTCACCAGGTTGCCACGGCTCACCGTGAAGAGGATAAAAATCAAAAACAGCACCACAAAACCAACAATCCGGCCGATGCGCGGCCACAGGGTCGCACTCATGAAATCCTTGAACAGAAAGTACACCCCGACAAAGCACAGGGTTTGGATGGCGATGGAAATTGCCTGGTTGTACATCTCCTGCTTGATGTTGGGTTTTGCTGAAAAAGGATAGTACTTAAAGCCGGGCAAGAGTACCGACGAAGGCGTATCATAGGGCGCCATCAGGATCTGGCTCGCTGAAAAGGGATCACCGATCACCAGATTGGCACCCTTGAACTTCTTGTTTTGGCTTGAGTAGATGCTGACCTTGTAGCCCAGGGAGGTAAACTCCTTGTGGACCACATTCGCAAAACTCTGTTTTTCCCTGGTCTTATAGCGCCGGGGCATAAACAAGCCATAGCGGGCCAAGGTATCGCGCATGTTTAGTTTTTCCATTTTGTTCTCCGTTTTCCAGTCAAATTATATCATGACCAACCGTCCTTTTCGCATCTGCCTCTACTGGTAAAAAAAGGCAGAAGTTTGAACTGACCCCAAAAAGTTAGATAAAATTTTCGATTAAGTGACTGAAAGGGTTTGTTGCCTGTGTAAGGCAGGTGGCAAGCCCTTTCGTTTTGCCTTGAAGCGGCGGTTATTGTAGTAATCCAGATAATCGATAAGCTCAGCTTTGAAATGCTCAACTGAGTCAAACACGTGCAAATATTTGTCTGATCCTTTTTTAACGAGCATTTCTTGACACCGTTTAAGCTGGCACTGCCAGCCTTGATTAGAGTGGAAAATGAGTTGTGTATCATTCGCAATATTCTCAAATGCTTTGTCCAGCATCTCTGTCGCCACTGATAGCATCTGTTTGTCTGAGATAGTGTAGCTGACAATATCCTGACTGTATAAATCCAGAATCGGTAACATCACTCACCCACTTCTGGTTTGGCGCTGCTGCTTCACTACTCTTGGTCGCTTGTAAAAAAGACAATCGCA
>JAISTR010000025.1 GCA_031272515.1 Erysipelotrichaceae bacterium
ATAATCACCAAATGAAAATGGCACTTCATCCAAATATAAATCGGTCAAATCCTTCGGATATAAACCTTCATCATCGCAGACTACAAGGTACTCTTCATCAACAAACAAACAGCCATCAATAAACTCTATTGATTTTACATCTTCAAAGAGTTTGAGCTGCTCACCAGCATATGTAAGTTTATATAAATCGTGTGAATTCAAGAAATAAAAGGAATTGTTGATGAAATAGACATACTCAGAAAGCCGTTGTTCATAAGCAATACTGTGAACTTTAATAAGCTCCTCTTTTGTATTAACAGAAGTTTTACAATTGCTGAGTGAGACGATCAACAGCAATAATGCAAGATAATTCAGACATTTCTTTTTCATTTATTTACTCCTAACACAGCTCTTTACTGTTGGAAAACTTCCCTTCACTTATGAAAACATGTTTTCAGCGGTCATAAAAATCGATGAAATGGAAATCAGTAATGACCCATTTCCCATTTATCAGTTCTACTCTAATCTCATTATCCAAATCATTTTGAGCACCTTTGGAACCATCTTCTTTATAAGCAAACGTCTTTATAGTTACTGTGAACTCTCCTTTAATAAAAAAATGATAACCTCTCCAAATTTCTATTGAATAACCATTTCCATATCCAAAATCATAAGCCGTATTAACAAGTCGTCTGAAAAGATTTACACATTTTTCTGACATTACTGGCTGCAAATCATCCTTGGCATTAGGATT
Organism: Erysipelotrichaceae bacterium; assembly: GCA_031272515.1. Taxonomy (GTDB): domain Bacteria; phylum Bacillota_I; class Bacilli_A; order Erysipelotrichales; family Erysipelotrichaceae; genus JAISTR01. The sequence continues at coordinate 734 of JAISTR010000025.1, forward strand.
ATTGATTGCAGATTGAACATAATTATGCAGTGTCGCTATAATCCAAAAGTAGACAATAAAATACAGTATCACCAGGAAGCTCATTATACAAAATACGGTTTTTCTGATTCTCTTGATCATTTTCTTACCCCCCGACTCTCACGCTATAGATCTACCCCTAGTGCATTAGATATCCGTCTTCTTCAACATTATAATAGTGGAAATCCTAGGCATTCATTTTTTGATTTGACTGCGCGGATGCGCCTGCTGGTAAACCTTGGCCAAACGGTCAGCCGTGACATGGGTGTACACCTGGGTGGTCACCAGGTTTTCATGACCCAAGAGTTCCTGCACAATCCGCAGGTCCGCACCATTATCCAAGAGGTGCGTCGCAAAGGAGTGCCGCAACATATGGGGATGCAGTTTCAAAGACATCCCTGCTCTTATACCCGTCTGATCCAACAGATACTGAATTCCCCGGGAAGTCAAAGCCTGACCCTTCTGATTGACAAAGACCAAATCAGTGACCTGCCCGTTTAATAAGCTGTCCCTTGCCTCCAGAATATACTTCCTCAACCAGTCTCTGGCCTCTGCGTGAAATGGTACCAAGCGCTGCTTGTTGCCTTTGCCCAAAACCGTCAGAATCCGCTCCCCCAGATCAATCTGTCCCAGTCTTAATTCACTCGCTTCGCTCACCCGCAAACCGCAGGCATACATCAGTTCAAATAAGGCCCGGTCTCTTAATAGCGCAGGCGTAGAGCCATCGGCTGCCGCCAGCAATCGCTCGATATCGCTGTAAAACAAAAACTCCGGGAGCCTGCTCTCGCGCTTGATGCGCTTTACCTGTGCGAAGGGATTGTCACTGGCGCCTTGAAACTCCATCAGGTAGCGGTAATAGGAGCGCAGTGCGGAGATGTTCCTGCCCAAGGTACTGTTGGTGATTTTGGTGCCGGCAATCTTGCCGGTGCGCAGCTCAGTAATATAGCTGCCGACCACAAAGCGGTCGGCCTCTTCAGGGCTTTCACAGCCCTGGCTTTCTAAATAATCCAGAAACCGGCAAACATCGCGGCGGTAGGCATCCAGGGTGTGCTCACTTTGGGTGATCGCCACCTGCAGCCACTTCAGGTATTCTTCCAGATGGTCGTTCATAGGGATTTTACCAGGGTTTCAATATTGGCAATTGCCTGCGCTGCCAAAGCTGTTCGGCGCGCACTGGGCTTGACTTCACTTTGGCAGCGCATCAAGCCAAAGTTCGCATTATAAGGTACAAAGTGTTTGGGATTGCCCTGACTGATGTGGGTGGAAAGCGCACCGATGACCGTGGTGTTGTCCAAAGGCAGCGGGTCTTGATCCAATAAGGCCCGGGCTAGGCTCAGCCCGGCAATCAAGCCGCTGGCACTGCTCTCCACATAGCCTTCCACACCGGTCATCTGACCGGCGAAATAGAGTCCCGGGATTTTTTTGAACTGGTAGTGCTTATCCAGAAACAGGGGGGAATTGAGATAGGTGTTGCGGTGGCAGACGCCATAGCGGGCAATCTGCGCACTTTTTAATCCCGGAATAAACTTTAACATTTCCCTCTGGGCAGGCCAGCTCAGGCGGGTCTGAAAGCCCACCATGTTGACTAAAGTATCCGCCGCATCATCCTGACGCAGCTGCACCACCGCATAGGGTTCTGGACTTAGTCCAACCGGCTTCATCGGACCAAACAACAGGGTCTTGGGACCCCTTTTTGCCAGTACTTCAATGGGCATGCAGCCCTCAAAGAAGATCTGCTCTTCAAAGTCGTGTAATGGTGCCAACTCTGCCTGAATCAAGAAGTCATAAAAACGCTCGAACTCTTCTTTGTTTAGCGGACAGTTGAGATAGTCCTCTCCCACATCATAGCGGGAGGCTCTTGTGACCTTTGTCATATCGATGGTGCTCTTATCAATGATGGGAGCAATGGCATCATAGAAATACAGGCTTTGGGTGCCGATTAAGCCCTGCAGCTTAATAAACAAAGCATCACTGGTCAAGGGACCAGTAGCAATGATGCAGGGCGTATCGGGTATTTCGGTGACTTCTTCACGATGAATGGTCACATTGTCCAGGGCTTCAATGGTTTCGGTTATTTTTCGGGCAAATGCGACCCGGTCCACCGCCAGGGCACTGCCAGCCGGGATGCGGGTTTCCTGGGCAATCCTTATCACTAAGCTGTCCAGTAAACGCATCTCCTCTTTCAAAACCCCGACCGCAGTATCCTTCGCATCAGAGCGCAGGGAGTTGGAGCAGACCAGCTCCGCAAAGTCACCACTGACAAAAGCGGGTGCCTTCCGCTTTGGACGCATTTCAAAAACGTCCACGTGGATGCCCCGCTTCGCTAATTGCCAGATTGCTTCCGAGCCGGCCAGACCGGCTCCTACGACCGTAACTTTCATGATTTCTTTTTGGTGGTCTTCTTTGCGGTTGCTTTTTTCTTGACCGGTTTATCACCGGCTGCTTTTTTGTCCTTTTGAATATACTTGCACGCCGGATAGCCGGAACAGCTGATAAAGTAGGTACCATACCGGCTCTTGCGCTTGACTAAGGGCTTTCCGCACTCCGGACAAAGCTCGCCGGTTGGTTCTGGCTCCTCCCTTTGGATGTACTTGCACTCAGGATAGCCGGAACAGCTAACAAAGAACTTCCCGTACCGGCTCTTGCGCTTGACCAGGGGCTTGCCGCACTGCGGGCAAAGCTCGCCTGTTGGCTGCGGTTCCTCCCGCTGCGATTCCCCTTCCAAAGGCTTGCTGAACTTGCAAGCCGGGTAGTTGGAACAGGAGATGAATTTGCCATATCTGCCTTCGCGGATGACCAGTTCGTGACCGCACTGCGGGCACATTTCCCCGGTCGGTACCGGTGCCACCTTCTCCATATTCTTGTTGGCCTTCTCCAGCATCGGGCTGAAGTGATTGTAGAAGTCCCTCAACATTTCCAGGCGGTCCTTGTCGCCTTCGGCAATCTTGTCCAAATCCTGCTCCATGTTGGCGGTGTACTTGACATTGATCAGATCACTGAAGAATTCCCCGAGTTTCTCATCCGTCAAAACCCCCCGCTCCGTCGGAACGAAGACCTTGGTCCGGGCGCCTTCGGTGCCTTTCTCCAGGGTGACATAGCCTCTTGCCTGAATCGTATCGATGATGGTCGCATAGGTGGAGGGACGCCCGATGCCGAGCTCCTCCATCTCCTTTATGAGTCTGGCTTCACTGTAGCGCAGCGGCGGTTCGGTGAAGTGCTGCTTGCCATAGACATCTTTCGCATCCAATACTTCCCCGGCTACAAACACCGGTAAGATTTCATCCTTGACGCTCTCATAGTCGCCATAGACTTTCAGATAACCCGGAAAGATCAAGACCGAACCATTGGCGGTATAGTCATAGTCTTTGACATGGAATGTCACGCTTACGGCATCAAATTTGGCTGGTGCCATCAGTGCGGCGATTGCCCTTGCGTAGATCAGGCTGTAGAGTTTGTGCTGATCCGGGTTTAAGGCACTCTTGAGGCGCTCTGGGGTATATTCCACATGCGTAGGCCGGATCGCTTCGTGGGCGTCCTGGGCATTGGCATCGACTTTCGCGCTGTAGTAGCCGCGGTAGTCCTTGCCATAGGTGTTTTCAATCATTTCCCCGGCAGCCGCCATAAACTGGTTGCTCAAGCGGGTGGAGTCGGTACGCATGTAGGTAATCAAGCCTTCCGACTGCCCTTCCACGCTGATACCTTCATATAGGCGCTGGGCGACACTCATGGTCTTTTTGGCAGAGAAGCCCAGCTTGGTGGAGGCTTCCTGCTGCAGGGTGGAAGTGATAAAGGGCGGCTTCGCTTTGCGCGAGCGCACCGAAGTCTTCAAATCACTAACAGTAAAAGGCGCCCTGGATTCGCTGACAATCTTATCCGCTTCCTCCTGGTTTTTGACCTCCGCCTTCTTGCCTTTGATTTTGGAGAGTTCGCTCTTGGCCAAGATGCCATCCTTGTCAAAGTCCGCATGGATGCTCCAGTATTCTTCCGGCACAAAGGCTTGGATTTCCTTTTCTCTTTGTACAATCAGCTTCAAAGCGACTGATTGCACCCTGCCGGCTGATTTGGATTTAATCTTGGATTGCAGCAGCTTGGACAGCTTAAAGCCCAGGATGCGGTCCAAAATCCGCCTGGTCTCCTGGGAGTGCACCAGGTCCATATCGATGGTGCGGGGACTGCGGAAAGCCTGCTGGACCGCATCCTTGGTGATTTCATGGAACACCACGCGGTCCTGGTCCTTCTCATCCAATCCCAATTCATTGGCCAAATGCCAGGAAATAGCCTCCCCTTCGCGGTCCGGGTCGGTCGCCAGGTAGACCTTGTCGGATTTGGAAGCCTTGGACTTCAAATCCTTGACAGTTGCCACCTTATCCTTATCCACGACATAGGTCGGTGCAAAGTTGTTCTCGATATCAACCCCGAGACCATCCTTGCCCTTGATGGCTAAGTCGCGTATATGGCCTTTAGAAGAGACTACTTCAAAATCCTTCCCCAAGTACTTTTGGATGGTTTTGGATTTTGAAGGAGACTCTACGATCACTAAATTTTTCATAAAACCTCCGTTGCTTTCCTATCTTAAGTAATTGCGTCTGTTTTGTCAATTGCTTTCATCTGCTGGATTCATCCCTGTCAACAAAGTCATCCCGCATTAAAATCGTTGCGCCCTGCTGTATGAGAAGATTGCAGCCTTCCCCCATGGGATCATTGACCGGATAAGGCAAAGCGATAATCTCTTTGCCCAGCTCCAAAGCAAAATCCGCCGTAATCAGGGTTCCGCTTTTATACGCAGCCTGCATCACATACAACACTTGTCCCAAAGCCGCAATCAAACGATTGCGAAACGGAAAGTGCTGGCGCTTGGGTTCCACCATGCCTGGATATTCAGAAAGAATCAATCCCTGTCTTGCGACCTGGGCAAATAGCTCAGCATGCTCGCCCGGGTAAATGCGGTCGATGCCGCAGCCGATTACACCAATGGTTTTTCCTTTCTTTAATGCGGTCTCATGCGCCAAGCGGTCAATGCCCCGCGCCAAGCCACTGACCACCACATAGTCTTTCGCCAGGATTTCCACCAGCTTGCGGGTATGGATACGGGCATAATCTCCGGCTTTTCGTGAACCGACTACACTGATGGCCGGCTGTTTTAACAAGTTCAAGTCTCCATGATAAAACAGGACATAGGGAGGATCACTGAGATAAGCGAAACAGTCTGGATACTCTTTGTCGAGGATGGTCAGATAAGGCGTGGGGTCGTTGTTTGGCTGCCAGTCTTCCTGGCGCCTGATTGCCTGAGTGATGCGGTTGAAGTCGCCTTGGTACTTCATTGCATAGGCATGCAGTTGTTTAGGGGTCATACCTTAACATAGCGAAAAATCAGGCAAATCCCTACCCTGAATTTGATGAAAAGAATGAAAATTACCCCAGAAAGGCAATCATTTCCAAAAGAGCTTTATAGCTTACTGCTTTAAGTTTCCATTTCCTTCACTGCTAAAGCCTCGATATACCCCCTGTACCCCTGGGGTTCCAGCTGAATCCTTGGGGCACAGTCCGACCAGCTAAAGCCATCCACGCTCGGATCATAATCATCAATGATGCTGGAAAGGTTGTAGATCGCTTCATCGAAACGCTCTTCCTCATAAGGGTCTGACTGAAACATCATCATCGTACAGGCCGGTAAGTCAATCACATCAAAGCCTTCAGGAACCAGTCCCTGATAATCAACTGATACTTCCACTCCCTGCGCATATACCGATGTTCCTTCCGGTCTTAAGCCAGCAGAAAGCCACATTCCCACCGGTTCATATAACGCCTGTTTGATACTGACCAGGATGCCCCAGACATCACAGCCGATTTCGTTGACATAATCAAAATAGTTGTCTGCACTAATCCCGCGTTTGAGGATCATCTTGCGTGCAGGAAAGTTTAAGAATTCCTTGTGGTAATGAGTGGACAGTGGTGGCAGATCTTCCCTGCTTTGTTCCAGATTCAGCATTCCGTCAGCCGGATAAGGCGTAAATAAAGGAATCGGCGGGGTCTGGCTCTGATAGGATTTGGGGGTGATTCCAAATTCTTTGCGAAAGGCCCGGGTAAAGCCCTCATGGGAGTCAAAGACAAAATCCAGGGCGACATCCAGGACCTTTCGTTTCTCATCCCGCAATACCAGCGCCGCCTTGCTTAAGCGCAGGCGGCGAATGTATTCAAACGGACTCAGCCCGGTATATTCATGAAACATCTTGGCGCTGTGCCAGGGTGAATAACCAGCTTCTCTTGCCAAAGCAAACAGCGTGATCTGCTCTGCCAGATTTTCTTCAATATATTCCTGCATGTGCCGCACTGCCTGTGCCTTTGCCAATTGTGTCATAACGCTCTCCCCGTTTTCCTTTATTGTACCGCTTTGTTGTGATGAAAGACAGCGGATCAAATCACAAGGAAAGTCAAGAAATCACTCTTTTGGCTGCGGTAAACTGAAATCATCCAAAGAAGGGAGATGAACTCAAATGACGGAAAATGAATTGAAGACACGCCTAAAAGAGGTTTCGCAAATGCTTTGCGAGACGATTGGTCCAAGGCCGACCGGATCCAAAGCCAATCAGGAGGCAGCTGCTTTTTGCCTCAAAGAATTCAGCAGCCTCGGCTATCAAGTCGAAGAGCAGTCTTTTGATTGCATGGATTGGCAGAACCACGGTGCCAGCTTGAGCGTGGATGGTACCAAGATTGAGGTTGCCGCCGCAAATTACAGCAACGACTGTAATGTAAAAGCGGAACTGGTCTTTGCCGGAAGTGTGGGCGAGCTCAAGAATTTAGAGGCAGAAGACAGGATTTTAGTCATCCACTCTGACTTATGTAAGGAGCCGCTGATGCCCAAAAGCATGACCTTCTACAACCCGGAGGAACATCAGGAAATTATCCGGCTGCTGGAGGGAAAAAAGCCGCTGGCAATCATCACCTGCAGCTTTCTGGAAGATGTACCGGCACCAATTATCGAAGACGGGGACTTCGATATCCCCTGTGCTGTGGTGAGCGGCAATCAGAAGGATTTGTTATTGAAGGCAAAAAGCGCAGAACTGAAACTCGATACCCGGCGCCATCCCTCCACTGGCAAAAACGTCATTGCCACAAACGCAGCCAAACAGCCGGTTGTCAGCTTCTCTGCCCATCTGGACACCGCTGCCAACACCCCCGGTGCCCTGGATAACGCCAGCGGTGTCAGCACCTTACTGGTATTAGCCTGGCTGATCAAAGAGACCAAAGCAGATCTCCCAGTGGAATTTGTACTATTCAACGGGGAGGATTATTACAGCACCCCCGGGGAAAACCTGTTTATGGGTATGTCCTTAATGGCCCAGGACAAATCGCGTAAAGTCGCCTTCAATATTGATGGCGTCGGGCTTAAGGACAGCCCGACCTCCTTCTCCTTCTACGAGTGCTCAGACAAACTTTGCGAATCAATTCGGCACAGTTTTGAAAGCCTTCAGGAGATTGAACCCTGGCCGATGGGGGACCATATGCTGTTTGCCTACAGCGGCGTACCTGCAATCGCTATTACCGCGTCCGGGATATTCGATCTGGTCTATTCGGTGATGCACACCCCGGCGGATACGCTGGATTTGATCGACTATGATATATTGACCAGACTGGTGCTGACTTTGTTTGAAGTTACCAAGAAGATTGGCTAAGTCAAAAAGAATCGTATACCCGCAAAAAGAAGGTTTTTCGAACCTTCTTTTTTCTTTATCCTTTGTCCAGATGAAACAAATCAAAGGGCTCCATCAGTTTTTCCTTCACCGGCGCAAAGGATCGGCGATGAATCGGGGTTACCCCCAATTCATCCAAGGCTTTCAAGTGCTCCCTGGTTCCATAGCCCTTATGCTTGCCAAAACCATAGCCTGGATACACCAGATCATATTCCTTCATAATCCGATCCCGGGTAACCTTTGCCAGAATACTGGCAGCCGCAATCGATACACTCAAGCTGTCGCCTTTTATCAAAGATAATACTTCCTTGTCCAGGGTCAATGGCATCGCATCGCTTAGGATAAGCTCTGCCGGAAGTTCCATTGCAATCCCTTCCATCGCCTTTTGGGTCGCATGGTAGATATCCAGCTTGTCTATCTCTGCAGGCTCCACAATCACAATTTTCGTATATAAGGCATCCTTGAGAATCTGTGGAAACAGTTTTTCCCGTTTGTTCTCGCTTAGCTTTTTGGAATCATTGATCAAGTCATTCTCATAGTCAGCACAAAACACCACCCCGGCTACCACCAGCGGTCCGGCCAAGGGTCCCCTGCCCGCTTCATCCAGGCCGCAGACCAGCTTGCCTGCTTTCCAGGCTTCAGACTCATACTCTGTCCGCATAGCGCTCCCAGCTAATCCTTCCCAGCCTTCCGGTCTGAATATCCCGTAAAAGCGACCACTTGGTATCTTCCAGAGAACTCAAGCCTTTTTTGGTTTGCAGCTTTTTTAAAAACAAATCCAAGCTTTCCTCATAGAAGCCATAGGCTTTCATAAAGCGTTCTGAATCCTTTTTTAAAACCGCAAATCCATAATCCAGTATTTCATCCATCGGCAGTACCTTCTGCTCAATCGAGCCGATCAAGGCCAGATGCATCCCGGCAAGCGGATCTTCAAACTTCTGCGGCAGCACCCCCGGACTGTCCACCAGCAACAAGCCCGATTTTGCCTTGATTTGATAGAGGGACCGGGTTAATCCCGGCTGATCCGCCACCCCGGCGCTTTTTTTCTGGCTCATGCGGTTGAGAAAGGTGGACTTGCCGACATTGGGAATGCCCACCACCATGGCCCGGAAGTCCCGCGGCTTGATGCCGCGGCGCTGCCAGCGCTCCAGTACCGGCTGCATTGCTTTACTGCAAAGCTCACTCACGGCCGGCTCAAGGGAATCCTTCTTTAAATCCAAGGCCAAAACCGGACAATCAAAAGAAGCCAGCCAGCGGCTGGTTTCCTCAGGGTCCGCCAGGTCTTTCTTGGTGATTAAAACCGCGGATGGCTTATTGCTTTTTAACTCAATCAATAAGGGATTGCCACTGCTGGCGATTGCCCGGGCATCGCGAAGCTCCAGAATCAGGTCCACCTGATTCAGTACTTCGCGCATCTGCCTGAGGGCTTTGGTCATATGTCCGGGAAACCACTGAATGCTCATGGCCTCTACCGTATTAACATGTGATCCACCGGCCACAGAATAATGATGCCGGAGGCAATCAGCTGCGAGCCCTTGTACGCTCCATAGTAGCGGGAATCCGCCGAACCGGGGCGGTTGTCCCCCATCACAAAATACTCGTCCTCACCAACCACTACCGGACCGAAATTATCGGTAAAGAACTTCCCAGGATTATTCGTCTTGTATTCCTGAATGTAGGAATCGATAAAGAAGTCCTCAGCGACCGGCTGGCCGTTGATATAGAGTACATCATTGCGATACTCCACCGTCTCCCCAGGCAAGCCAATCACCCGTTTCACCAGGTATTCGTTGCGCTCCGGGATGTAGATTACGACGATGTCAAAGCGCTTGATGCCGTTGATGGTCCGGTTGAGGATGTTCGCAAAGCCGACATCATTGTCGTGCAGTAACGGGAACATGCTCGTGCCGTCCACCTGCACCGGGCGCAGCACAAAAGTCGAGATGCTGAAGACCACCGCAAAAGTGATGACCACCAGCTTCAGCAGGTCGATTATTTCTGCCAGAACTTTGTTTTTAATTTTTGCCATTTCCTGCTCCGTATAACGAAAAACCGGTCACCCGGTTTTAACGCGCTTCACTGACGCGAGCTGCCCTGCCCGATCTGCCACGCAGATAGAATAACTTGGCACGGCGCACTTTCCCATGACGCAAGACCGTAATCTTGTCAATGATGGGTGAGTGCAGAGGGAAGGTTCTCTCCACGCCGATCGAGGAACTCAGCTTGCGAACCGTAAAGGTCTCCGCAATACCGCTCCCGCTGATGGCGATCACAATGCCTTCAAAGGCTTGGATCCGGGATTTGTCACCTTCCTGAATCCGGACGTCCACACGCACGGTGGCACCGGGGCGGAAGAACGGAATGTCATCCCGCAGTTGGCTCTTGGTTACTTTATCAACCAGCCCTAAGTTCATAATATCACGCTCCTTGTTTAATCATAACGCTCATAGTCACAAGTGCCAGCGGAGCGCTGATGCCTTTTAACAGGCTTAAGTATCCTATCACAGAAAACAGTTCATTTCAAGGGTTTTTGCGGTTTTCACCTGATTTTCCAATACCACCGCCAAACTCTTTTTGTCAGAAAACTATTTTGGTAGACAGTTTTCCACCGCCTGCCACACCTCACTCATCCCGGTTTTGTTCAGTGCGGAAGTCACCAGCAAATCTTGCGGAGAACACGCCAATTGCGCTGCCAGACTCTTCACCCTTAGCAAACACTGGCTTTTGGAGAGCTTGTCGCTTTTGGTCAATACCGGTAACAGGGCAATGTTGCGTCTTTTTAATACCGCAAACAGCTCTTGATCCTCTGCCACAATATCGCGCCGGATGTCCAAAATCCAAAGCACAGCCACCAGGTTCTCCCGCTTTGCCAAATAGTTTTTCAAATCTGCCAGAAAGCGGATGCCATCCGCTTTCGAGCGCTTGGCATAGCCATAACCCGGCGTATCCGCCAGCGACAGGGACTCATTGATGCGATAGAAGTTGATCATCCGCGTCACCCCCGGCATCTTGCCGCTGTAGGCCAGCCGGTTGCGGTTGGTCAGGGCATTGATCAGTGAGGACTTGCCGGCATTGGAACGGCCGACCAGCACGATTTCCGGGGTATTAAAAAGCGGCCAGTGCGCCGGCTCGGCCGCACTGGTCACAAATTCAGCCTGTTGGGTTTTCATGGAACCAGGGCGTTGTTGAGCACCTGCTCCATGGTTTCCACCGGAACGATCTTGATGCTTTCCTTCACGACCGCCGGCAATTCATCCACATCACGCAGATTCTGCTTGGGAATCAGCACCTTGGTGATACCGGAACGGTAGGCCGCCATGGTCTTCTCCCGCAAGCCGCCAATCGGCAGTACATTGCCGCGCAGCGTCACTTCCCCGGTCATCGCCAAATCCGCATAGACCGGATGCTGGGTCAAAGAGGAAATCAGGGCGGTGGTTAAGGTAATCCCGGCACTGGGTCCGTCCTTGGGTACTGCCCCTTCGGGAATATGGATATGGATATCGTGTTTCTCAAAGAATTTCGGGTCGATGTGATAGCGTTGGGCATTCGCTTTGACAAAGCCGAAGGCGATGTTGGCGGATTCCTTCATGACATCCCCCAATTGCCCGGTCACAATCAGATTGCCCTTGCCTTCAAAGAAGGTGACCTCCACCGGCAGCACATCGCCGCCAAAGGAAGTATAGGCCAGTCCGGTCGCAACCCCGACCTGGTTGGTCTTTTCCTTCAAGCCGTAGTCGTAGGGTTCCTTGCCCAGCCATTCCTTGATCAGTTTGCGGGTGATCTTGACCGATTTCTTGTTGTCCTTGACAATCGCCAGGATGCTCTTGCGGCAAAGTGCCGACAGCTCCCGCTCCAATTGCCTTACCCCCGCTTCGCGGGTATAACGGCGAATCAGATGGTAAATCTCATTGTCATCGATCTTGAACTGGTTGTCCTTGAGTCCGTTGGTTTCACAAACCCGGTGCACCAGGTGTTCCTTCGCAATATGCAGCTTCTCCTCTTCCGTATAGGAAGGCAGCTGGATGATTTCCAACCGGTCCTTGAGCGCCGGCGGAATGTTTTCCAGATAGTTGGCAGTCGCCACAAACAGTACCTTGGAGAGGTCGTAGGGTTCCTCCAGATAGTGGTCGGAGAAGAACGAGTTTTGTTCCGGGTCCAATACCTCCAGCATGGCGCTGGAAGGATCGCCCTTGTAGTCAGAACTCATCTTGTCAAGCTCATCAATCAGGAAAACCGGATTGATGACCTTGGCCCGCTTCATCCCCTGGATAAAGCGACCCGGCAGCGAGCCCAGATAGGTACGGCGGTGTCCGCGGATTTCCGCTTCATCCCGCACACCTCCCAATGAAATCTTCACAAAGGTCCTGCCCAGAGCCCTGGCAATCGACTTCGCCAGCGAAGTCTTGCCCACGCCCGGAGGACCGACCAGGCATAGAATCGGCGACTTCAGGGAATTGGTGACGGTCTTGACCGCCAGGTATTCCATGATGCGCTCCTTGACCTTGGTCAGACCGTAGTGGTCCTCTTCCAAAATCGCGTGCACCGCATTCAGATCGGTGTTGTCTTCGGATTCCTGCCACCAGGGCACATCCAAGAGCCAATCTAAATAGGAACGGATGACCCCGGCTTCGCCGCTGGCTGCCGGCAGCATCTCATAGCGCTTGAGTTCCTCCAGCGCCTTGTCCTTGACCCGCTGCGGATAGGGATTGTTTTGAATCCGGGCCCGTAAGCCTTCGGAATCATCATCCACCGAGGAGACATCCCCCAGTTCTTCTTTAATCGCCCGCAGTTTTTCCCGCAGGTAGTATTCCTTCTGGGAATCCTGAATTTTTTCATTGACCCGCTCGTTGATACTCTTTTCGATATCGGCGAGCTCCTTTTGGGTCGCCATCTCCTGAATCAGCACCATTAAGCGCTGGTTGATGTCCAGCATCTCCAAGAGCATCTGCTTCTTGTCATATGACATCGGCAAAAGCTGGGCGACCTGATCGGCTAAGGCCGGGGCGGATACGCCCTTGGCCAGCTGTTCAATCACCGACTTGGGGATTTCCAGATTGCGCATGGCGATGTTCTCGAATTCCTTCGCCAGCCGCTTGACCAAGACGATCTCCTCCTGGGAGTCCTTGGAATAGTCATGGATTAATTTGATGGTGGAAAACAGCATGCGCTCGTCATCCGAAAGATGCACCAGCTGCGCACGCTCCAGTCCGCCAAAGCGAACGGTCTTGAAACCGTTTTTTTCCTTGACCTGTTTGATACGGCATAAAGTGCCGACCGTAAACAAATCATCGGCTTTGGGATTATCGACCATCACGTCCTTCTGGCTGACCAGCCAGACGTGACCGTCGAAGTATTGATTGGCCTCTTCAATCGCATTGAGGCTCTTGATACGTCCGACTTCAATCGTCAGATCCTGATTGGGGAAAATTACAATCCCCCTGGTTGCTACTACGGGAATACTGATTTCCGCTTTGTCCAGATTCATCGGTTTCCCTCCTTCCCTTCTTGCCAACGGCTACGCCTCTTTGACGAAGTCGAAGGCCTTGCGCAAGCGCAGGTCATAGGCAATCGCACTTTCGTGAATTTGCTGCTTTACCTGCTCCTCGCTTACGGCATACCTTGCTGCCAAACTTTGATATTCCGACTCAATCTCCTCCGGCGTGGGTTCCAGGTTTTCCTGGTGGCCGATGGCATTGAGGACTAATCTCGTCTTTACTTGTTTTCTTGCATCCTCGCTCATATGTTTGCGGAAATCCTCCTCACTGGTTCCGGTGAAGTTCAAGAAGGTTTCCACATTGAGCCCCTGCGGTGCCAGCCGTCTGGCGAAGTCATCAATCAGCCGGTCGGTTTCCTCGTCAATCATCACCTGGGGAATTTCCACGGTGGCATTGTCAACGATGGTGTCCATCAGCCGGCTGTCGGCTTCATTCTGGGCCTTCACTTTCGCCTCTTGTAACAGGTGTCCTTTCAGATCCTCCCTTAGGGCTTGGTAAGTCTCTGCCCCGTGGTGGTTGACATCCTTGGCGAAATCATCATCCAATTCCGGCAGAACCCGCTGTTTCACATCATGCAATAAGACGTGGAAGGTCGCCGGCTGCCCGGCCAACTCCTTGGCGCTGTAGTTCTCCGGGAAAGTCACTTCAATATCCTTCTCTTCCCCGGCTTTCATGCCAATCAGCTGATCCTCAAAACCGGGAATAAAGGTATTGGAGCCCAGAACCAACTCATGGTTTTCGCCCTTGCCGCCTTCAAACGGTTTTCCGTCCTTGAAGCCTTCAAAGTCAAGTACCACCGTATCGCCATCCTCTGCCTCGCCATCCTTGATGACCAGCTCCGCATAGCGCTGCTGCAGCTGTTTGACTTCCTCATCGACATCCTCTTCACTCACACTGACTTCCTCAGGCTTGATATTCAAACCCTTGTACTCGCCCAGGGTAACCTCCGGGCGCAGGGTGAGGGTGAATTTATATTCAATATGGCTGCCGTCCATCGCCGGAATTTCCACTTCCGGCTGGGCGATGATATCCAGATTGAATTCTTCCACGGCGGCTACCAGGCTGGGTTCGACCAGGTCGTTGGCCGCCTGGGCGATGATCTGGTCATTTTTGATGTGGTTCTTGGCCATCGCCGGCGGGACTGTGCCTTTGCGAAAGCCGGGCAGCTCCAAATTGCGCGTCAGTTTGCGGAAGGCCGCATCCTGGGCATTCTGCCAATCCTGCCCTTCTACCACCACCAGCAGTTCACCGGTTGAATTTTCGTTTTTTGTCCACGTACTGCTCATAGTTCCTCCTAAGGTCTTCTCTCATTATAACAGACTATTTAGCACTGTCAAGCAAAGAGTGCTAAATATCTGTTTCAATCACAATCCGGTAATCGGGATCCAGGCTGTGCTGCCTGCAGAAACCGCCAAACCAATCATGCAAGCCCATGCTTTCATAAAGGTGCCATGCTACCCCTGCAGCCAGTGGCAATCCCTCTTGTCGATTGTAGGACAAGGGCAGATTCAGATACACCTGTACCCAGAGTATCTTCTTCGCCAGCTCCAGCATCGACGGTTCTTTCTCAAACCATTCCTCCAGGTAAGCATCCGCTGCTAATAACCCCTCGCTTTCTTGCGGCTTGCGGCATTGGGAAGGTATGAAGTTCACTTGCAATGACTGCTTTATTACCGTGAACTCCTCACTCACCTGCTGGCTGATCAAAGCTTCGATGAGCAGCGCCTGCACACTGCGAAACCCGCAGAGACGCAAAACCCTTTGTACCAGGGCAAGATGCTCGCGCAGATTGCTGCTGGAAAGCTGCATCGCCGCCCTTAAGGCCAGCTCTTCCTTATCCCCAAACAGGTACTCCTCCAACTGCTCATTTGACAGGTACGCCACCTTGGAGGGGCGAATCAGGTTGGTAGCCGCCTGCTTGTAAAGGGCTTCCAGCTCTTCTTGTACCTTGGCGGGAATGTAGGGCATGGAGAACTCCTCTTTCGCCAGGGCTACCGCGGTTTCATACTGCTCATTTTGCACCAGCTGGCGCATTCTTTGTAGTAAATCGTCGTAGTAGGAATCCGGCATAGGCTCTCCTTGTGAAGAGTATATCACAAAAAGTTTTGCCGTATGTGAAAGACGCCATGCCGCCTTTAAAATCCCCAATCGCCTGATTTCAATATGGGATTTTAGATGGAAACTATGAATGAAATCATCTATAGGCAAAGACAAAAAAACCGCTTTTTTACAGCGGTATAAATTTCATTTTTTCTCTTCTTTAAAGCGATAGTGGAAGCCGTGCTGGAAGGTCTTCTCCATCATCGAAATACTCGCCTCGCTCAAAGTCCCGATCAGGTTCACCCGTTTGTCCTTGGGCAAAGGGCGGCGCACAAACTGAATCTCGCCGCTGTAGCGCTGATAGTCATTGTTGTCAATGGTCACCGCTCCCCGGCTGCGCTTTTGGCTCACCCGCGGGGTAATCGGCAGGGCGTACTGCGACATCGCCCGCGAGGTCAGGGAGCGCAGCAACAGGTCGTTTGCATCATAGCGCAAAATATGCCGCTTCGCCAATAACAGGTCACGCTCATATTTCGGGCAATCCGCCTCCAATACCACCGGCAGCGTCAGCTCCCGCTCTACAAAAATCTCCTTGACCCATTCAAACTCCTGGGGCTGACAGTTCTCATCCGCCAAAAGAATCCCATCGTCCTCTTGCAAATAGGGAAGCAGGTCCACCAGGATCTCCTTCAGGTTTTTGCCCCGGTGCTTCTCCAGCGTGGGCAGGCCCGCATAGATCGGACCCCGCTGGTCGTGGGTGAGCGGCACACAGGTCATCACCGCCAGCCCCAGACGATGGCATATCTTGTTTTGGGCCAAATAAAACGGAACATCCAGTCCGGTTTCCGGCCGGGGATAGTAGTTGTGGCAGGCAGAGAGCCTGACGTTTGCATCGATGCTTTTGAGCAGGTTGCTGCGGTAGACCAGCTTCTCTTCGGACAGCATCGAAGCATTCAGGGAAAAGCCTTTGATTTTTAGCTCCTCGATAATCTGCTTTAAGTCTTCGGGGGTAAAGCCGAAGTCCATGCGCAGGGTATCGATTTTGGTGTCGCGCACCCGTTTGGTGCGCTTGGCATCATTCAGGATTTCCCGGATCTGGGGTCCGCCCAAATCCACACACAACTCCATTTGGTATTTCTTGACTTTGGCATTCAGCTTTTCCAGTAAGCCGATCTGCTCCTCGATGGTAAACTCCGGCAGGTGGATGGAAGTAAACACTTCACTAAAACCGGCGGCTTTGGCATTCTCCAGTAAGCTGTCCCAGGTACTGCTGCGATCAATGGCATTCGGATTGACGGCCAGACTCAGTTTCATTTGTGCTTCTCCTTGCTGTTAAGTGTTCTTCCCTTTTATCATACGCTACCCTCCCGGTTTTTTCTATCCGCAAAGGGCCGTAATCAGACTGTTTTTCAAGGATTTTTCATTGCTTTTGTGCTGTTGTTATGTAAGAATAAAGATAGTTTTTGGTCATAGGAGAAGTTTGTTGAACCCTATGACTTTTTTTATGGGTGAAGGAGTGTATATGCGGGCACAAAGAAAAAAACTTTTTCCCTTATTATCGATCGCGGTTTTGCTGCTGGTCTTGTTTACGGCTTTCCCCAAAGCCCAGGACGACCAGCGCTACGATGTCACCGTCACCTATGATGACCACATCCAAATCACCTATAATGTCCTGGAGGACAATGGCAAATGGCGCAGCGGTCCCGGGGACATCCAGCTGGGAAAAATCACCGATGCCAACGGCAATGTCCTGGTGCATCAAATCTATTGTGCTGCCGCTACCGTCCCCTTCCATGAAATTGCGGATGTGCCGGATTCGGAAATTGACCACATCGATAACTACACCATCGCCATCCCCGCCATCGCCAATCTTTCCTATGGCAAATCCGAGCGCCAGATTCTCTGGCTGGTTGCCAACGGCTACGCCGGCGAAGCCGGCGGTCTATCCGACAGCAACCTTTCAGTCATCAACCTGAATTCCCTCTATGCAAATGAAGTCGGCGGTGCCATCAGCCCCAAAGTGGCACTGATTGCCACCAAAATCGCAATCTGGCACTACACCGACCCGACCCTCTCCGTCCTCTCGGCCACCCTGGACAAGAGTGACTACGACAAGATGCTCAAGCTGGTCAAAGCCCTGGTCCGCGATGCGGACGCCTATGGCAGCAGCAGTTCCCCTTTGCCCGGCACCCAGCTGAGCTTAAGCATTGACGATGGCAGCATTGCCTTCTCTTCTGTTGTCGCCAGTTACTACTATGTCGGACCTTTTGTTGTGGATGCAACCCTCATCAACGCCAATAATTCCCCCTCACTAGAGCGGGCTTACTTAAGCCTGTCCGGAAGGCAAACAGCCGGCATTGAATTTGTCGCCGACAATTCCGGCACCCCTTTAAACACCGCACCCGCCTATGGTCAGTCCGCCTCCAGTACGCCACAACCGTATGTGGACGCAGCCAATAATTACACCTTCTATTTGAAAGTCCCGGCCACCAATGCCTATGGCGATTTGTCCGGCCTTTCGATTCTTGCCTTGGGCAAAGTCCCGCAGGTGGACTACCAGAAGACCCCGCAATTTTTCGTCTACAGCAAGGACAACGGCTTCCATGACTACCACTATGTCCAGGCCTTTGTGGGCTTACTGGAAGCCGGCACCAATGCTGACATTTATGATGAGGCCAAGCTGTCTTTAAAAGGCGGTCCGGATACTTTGGAAAATACCATCCGCATCACCAAAGTACTTAAGGACGCCCACGGGGAAATCATCAATCCTCCACTAGATGCGTCCTACACCATCACCCTGACCCCCAGCGGAGTTAGCCCTACCCTGACCTTTGTACTCAACGCGGACAACGACTTCAGCCAAGAGCAGATTGCCGAGTTCGGGGAAACCTACACCATACAGGAAGACCCGGCAATCGCCTCCCTCTTCGATATTACCTATTCCCATAACACCATCTATTTTGATACCCCGGGGGCAACTTATCTGGTACAGGTCACCAACCAGCCCAAAGTCGGAGAGCTGATTTTGGACAAAGCACTTTTGGATGCCCGGGGAATCCCGGTGGATCCCCTGGCCCATACCGAAGTCTACACCCTTACCCTGACACACCAAAACGGTGAACAAACCACCGTGACCTTAAGTTTTCCCGATGACTGGCGAAAGGAGCTGCTGCTGCCAGTTGGTGACTATACGATTACCGAAGTCACGGATGGCCGCTCGGCTTTAATCAGTCCGCTCTATCCTTTGACGATTGCGGATGACAGCGTCGCCGAAGCGACTTTGACCAACCAGGAAAATAACGGCAGCGTCACAATCTTTAAGCAGCTGATCGTAGATGGTGCAGTCACGACCCCTGCAATCTATCAGCAGTTTGAGATTGTCTTGACCAATGTGGACGATTCCACCCAGATCTATACCGTGGTATTGCAGCACGCCAATGATTACCAGGCAACCATCAAAGGCATTCCGCCAGCCACCTACAGTATCATAGAAGCAAGCGGCAGTGCAGGCTACCAGGTCAAGATTGAGCCAGCGGTGCTGGTCGTAACCCCGGGTGCTGATTTAAGCGTCACCATCACCAATCAAAGCACCACCATAAAACCGAAGGTCCCCACCGTACCGCTTACCTATACAAACAATTCCCTGTTTCATTGGGTGCTGCTGATGGCTATGAGCTTGGTAATCATAGCCGCAAGAGAAAAGCGGTGCAGGTAATTGATTGCAAACAAAAACCTCTGATTCAACCCAGAGGTTTTTGTTTGGATTTCTGATTCTACAGCCACTCCCCGAACTTCTTCACATACCAACCTTTGATGACCTGAGTGAAAAGACAATAGCCGATTAAAAGCGCCAGCAGCCAGGGTAGATAGGACAGCGGCAAAACCGCAAAATCCAGTCCCATCGTAAAGGGGGTAAAGACCAGTACCAACGCCCCCAAAGCTACCAATAGTGAGGACAGCTCCAAGGGCCAGGCAGCCCGGCTTTGAATAAACGGCACCTTCTGGGTACGGATCATATGCACGACCAGGATTTGCGACAGCGTCCCAAAGACAAACCATCCGGCTTGAAACAAGGGTGCCTGCCCGACGGTATTGGCTTTGATTACCCACCACAAGACCGCAAAGCAGCCAACATCAAACAATGAGCTCAAAGGTCCCATCAACAGCATGAAGCGCTGAATCGAGGCGGTCTCCCATTTTCTGGGCTTGGCCAGATACTCCTGGTCCACAACGTCAAAGGGAATTCCCAGCTGCGAAAAGTCGCACAGCAGATTCTGGGTCAGGATGTGCACCGGCAGCATCGGCAGAAACGGCAGAAAGGCACTGGCCACCAGTACCGAGAACATGTTGCCGAAGTTGCCGGAGACTGCCATTTTCAAATACTTCATGATGTTGCCAAAGATTCTGCGGCCCTCACTGACCCCTTCCGACAAGACCAGAAGGTCCTTCTTCAATAAGATGATGTCGGCTGTTTCCTTGGCAATGTCGACCCCGGAGTCCACCGAGATGCCGACATCCGCCTGCCTGAGCGCCAGGGCATCATTGATGCCATCACCCATATAACCGACGGTGTGACCATTCTTCTGAAAGGTCTCCACCACCCTTTTTTTTTGTACCGGTGAGAGCTTCGCGAAGACATCGCAGTCTTTGATGGCTTCGCGCAAGGCGTCGTCATCCATCGCTTCCACCTGGGCGCCGTTTAAGATCTTGTCCACCCGTACGGAAACCCGGGCACAGACCTTCGCTGCCACCCCTTCCGAGTCCCCGGTCAAGACAACTGTACGCACCCCCTGGCTCTTAAGTGTCTCCACCGCCTGCTTGGCGCTTTCCTTGGGCGGATCCAAGAAGCAGATAAAGCCCAAGAGCACCATCTCACTCTCATCACCAACCCCAAAGACATTCACCCCGGCTACATTGTTCTTCTGTGCCACCGCCACCATCCGCAGACCATCCGCATTGTTTTCATCGATGACCTTCTGGGCCAATGCCAGGGTATCCTTATCCAGGCTCACGACCTTATCCCCCAAATCCGCATAGCTGCAGATGGAGAGAATCTCTTCCGGGGCGCCTTTGGTAATCAACTGGCGCTTGCCGGTGTCATCCACCAGCACCACGCTCATTCTCCGGCGGGAGAAGTCAAAGGGGATTTCATCCACCCGGTGGTATTTATTGAGCAGATCGCTCAGACCGTTTTCCTTGGCGCGGTTGATGATGGCCAGGTCAATCAGGTTCTTGAGCCCGGTTTGAAAGTAGGAGTTCAAAAAGCCATGGCGCAAAACCCTGGTATCATCCTTGCCAAAGACATCGAGGTAGCGCTCCAGGACAATCTTGTCCTGGGTCAGGGTTCCGGTCTTATCGGTGCATAGTACATCCATCTCCCCGAAGGTTTGAATCGCACTCAGGGTTTTGACAATCACCTCGTGTTTGGATAAGGACACCGCGCCCTTGGCCAAAGTCGAGGTCATAATCATCGGCAGCATCTCCGGTGTTAGCCCTACCGCCATGGTCACCGCAAACAAGAAGGATTGCGCCCAGTCATGCTTGGTCAAGCCGTTGACAATAAAGATTACCGGCACCAGCACCAGCATAAACCGCAACAAGAGCCGGCTTACCGACTCCACCCCGCGCTCGAAGCTGTTCTTCGCCCGGTCACCGGACAGGTGCTTGGCCATGGAGCCGACATAGGTATCGTTGCCGGTCGTCAAAACCAAAGCCTCGGCACTGCCGCTGACGATGTTGGAGCCCATAAAGCCGATGTTGGTGATATCCGTCAGCGAAGCATCGGAATTCTTGTTTTCCACAAATTTCTCCGCTGGCTGCGATTCGCCAGTCAAAGCCGACTGCGCGACAAAGGCATCCTTGGCGCTTAAAAAACGCACATCACCGGGAATCATGTCCCCGGCGGAAAGCTTGACCACATCACCCGGTACCACCTCATCCATATTGATTTCAATGGAAGTATTGTCTCGAAAGACATCCACCTTGTTGGAAATCATCTTGGACAATGCGGCGGCCGCCGCACTGGAGCGTTCCCCCTGGATAAAGGAAATGGCAGAGGAAATGATAATCAAAACCACAATGATTACGGAGGTGGTATAGTCACTGGAATCACTGACGACTACATCCGTGATAAAAGTCACCACGGCTACCGCAAACAATACCAGGTTAAAGGGGTTGATAAAGCTGGACACCAGACGGTGCCACATCCCGTGTTCGCCTTTGGTCCTGATGATGTTTTTGCCATGCTCGTTGAGCTCCTCTTCGGCCCGCAGGGCACTCAAGCCGCTGGCAGAGGTCTCCATCATGGCAAAGAGCTGCGTCAAGTCCATCTTCGCAAAGCGGCGCAACGCTGCTTCGCAGTCGCTTTGACGCTGGGTGACATTGGTTTTCTTAATCGACATCATTAGCCTCCGTTTACTCATTTCAAAAAGAATTTATTCCCACACCTTTTTTGGATGATGCAAAAAAGATACTATCTCCTTTGTCATTGTAACAAATTTCATCTGTTTCAACACTTTTTTTTCATAAATGTTCTGTGATTTATGGGTATAATGAACTTGTCAAACCGAAACAATTCAATCATTTCATTCAACAATTCAAAAGGAGGGTTGCATCATGCCGTTTGGACTATTTAAAAAAAAAGAAAAAGAAGAGGTATTGGAAGTCGACATTCCCAAACAGGTTTATGTCTTTGACGTCAACGACCGGGAGAATGTCGGGGAAGAGTTGCTGTTACAAACCGTCAAAAGCCAATATGGATTGCCACAAGACATCCCCGTCCATCACATCAGCGGCAGCCAGTATCTGGGTTACAAAGCTACCGGCACTGCCCCGTCTGATATGACCTCCAAGGCGCTCAAATCAGCAGAGTGGCTGTTTGCGAAACTGGAAAAGGACTATGGCCTAAGCAAAAACCAATGGAAGAAATACCGTACCCAGAAGATGCTGAATGTAGCAGGAGCAGACAAGAAGAAATCCATCTATGCCGTCTATCTGATTCTTTAAAAATCCATCACAAAAGCCGTCAATTTCTGTGCTCCATTGACGGCTTTTTGTTTTTCCTCTAAGATACAAGAAGCAAAAGGAAGAAAAACATGGAACCAGTGACAAGCATCATCGACCTGCATACCCACAGCAGCTACAGCACGGATGGAAGCTATACCCCGGCAGAATTGATTGCGCTATGCGAAAAGGCAAATGTCAAAATCGTCAGCCTGACTGACCACAACTGCGTGCGCGGTGTGAAAGAGATGATGGAGGCTGGAGCTAGTAAGGGCATCACCGTCATCCCCGGGATTGAAATCGACTGTGTGTATAAGGGCACCGGGCTTCATATCACCGGCTACAACATTGATATGAGTGATCCCCGCTTTTATCAGCTCGAGGAAACTCTCAACGACCAGGAGCGAGCCGCCAGCGAAGAGCGGGTGCAGCTGATAGAGAAGCTGGGCATCTATGTCAATCATGACAAGCTTGACAAGCTGAAAAGCGATGGCATCGTCTTTGGCGAGATGATTGCGGAGGCTTGCTTATATGAAGACGAAAACCAAAACCATCCCCTGCTTGCCCCTTTTAAACCAGGGGGTGCTTTGGAAATCAACCCGCTGGTGAATTTCTATTGGGAATTTTGTGCCCAGGGCAAGCCGGCTTATATCCCCATCGACCTGCCAGATTTATGTGAGATTATCGATTTGATTCATGACAATAACGGCCTGGCAGTATTCGCCCATCCCGGAAACAACATTCATGAAGATATGCAATTGCTGCAAGAGATTATGGCTTGCGGCCTAGAGGGCATTGAAGCCTACAGCAGCTACCATAATTTTGACCAGGTAAAGTTCTTTAGAGACTATGCGGACAAAACAAACAAGCTGGTCACCTGCGGTAGTGACTTCCATGGCAGAATCAAGCCATCCATCAAATTGGGAAAAATTGCTTATCCTGAAGTTTACCTGCAACAAATCAAAACCGCGCTGGGTATCTGAAGAGCGCGGTTTTGTTTTCATACAGCAAGTTTGGCTTTGAAGTCATTTAGCACTTTGACAAATTCCTGCGGGCATTCCTCATGAATGTCATGCATGGAGGCAAAGCCATCAATCAGTTCGTTATTTAAAATCAGGGAATGCACATTCAAGGCATCCTCAGCTGACATCGCCGCCAGCAGGACCCCGTTTTGATCAAAGTAGGACGGTGCACTCATCTTGGGAGCGGCTGTATGCAAGAGCACATTGGGACAGGAAATCTGTTTCATGGTCTCAATCTGGTCAAATCCCTCAAACCAGCTTTGCGTGTAAAAGGCATCGCCAAAGCGCAGGTCATAGTAGCCGGTCTGATCCTGCCAGCAGGCCGAGAGCTGGTAGACGCGCTGAATCATCCGGGGCAAATACCAGATTTTCGGCAGAACCCCAGGATGCTTTTTCCAATAGCGCTCGGCCGGTTTGATGATCATATTTGTCCAGGGTTTTTCCCCGACCAACTCTTTCATGTAGGCATGATGCAGATGATAGCGGGCGTAGAAAGGCTCTTCACTTTGATTCAGAAAATCATGCACCACCGCAAATTCCTTGCCGGCATAAGACATTGGCAAGCGCTTTGGCAAGGTGGAGAAAAACGGCGCATCCTCAATCACAATGCCCCTCACCCAACTGCCGCCATTGGCCCCCAGCCAAGCAGTCAATAGCCCCCCCGAAGAGTGGCCGCTGACAATGACGGGCTTGGTGATCACTTCTTTGATAAACCAAAGAAAGTCCTCACCCATCGCTTTGCAGGTATACTTTTTGGGGTCTTTGCATGACTGGCCATGCCCATGGCAGTCGATCGCAAAGACATGAAAGGACTTGGCAAGTTCTGCTAACACCTTATGGTAGTCCTGCCAAAGCACCATCTGGCCATGAATCAGAAACAGCGGATCCCCGCCAGCCGGTCCTTCCCCATAGTTGAGCAGGGTGCCATCAGGCAAAGTCACCTGCTTTTCATTAAAGCCGGCTCGCTTTAGTTTCGCTGTATTTTTCTGAAGTTGTTTTTTCATTTTGCACTCCCCCTTTTGATATATCCTAGAACAAAACCGGCATGATTACAATTTTCTCATTCTGTCTTCCCTTTGCGCTTCCAGAGCAAAAGACAGACAGTCGCAAGAAACAGCGCTGCCCCATAATGCAGCTCTGGAATCTGTACCAAGGCATTACGGGTTTGATCTGACGGAAAGAGCATCCGGCAAACATTGTAGGAAGTGTGCATCAAAACCACACTCAATACACTGAAATTTGACCACTCCAGAAACAGGCAATAGATAAAACGGAATGCCACCGTCCCCAAAGTTCCCCAAAGAAAGAAGACCAGGCTGCGGCCTTGTTGGAGCATCGAGGGATAGTGCCAGACGCTCCAGAGCAAACCCAAAACAAGGGCTCCCCGAATCACCCCGAGCCTGGCTTTCATTTCTTTATAGACATATCCGCTGTAGCCAATCTCCTCCGCCACTGCCCCCAGAAAAAAGAAAAAAATCAAAAGCGGAATTTCTGACAGCGGCAAGGTATATTGCGGTGGGAGCTGCTCTGAAAAAAACATCCAGGTCAATCCATAAATCATCAAAAACAAAAATACCGGTAGTAGCAACGCATACAGCAAAAACTGCCAACGGGTCCCTTTGGTGATAAAAGTAGTCTGAAACAGTTGCTTAACCTTCATCAACCCGTTTTCACGCCAGCTCAAAATCACCGCCGCCAGGGTCGGAGCCAATACCGCAAAGACATCCGTCACCGGAATATTCAGCGGCAGGGAATTGTCTTTTATTAAAAACTGCCAAAGCCAAAAAGGTGCTGAAAAAGCAAACACCAGACTAAAGAATAGAATCGTTTTGTGTTTCAACCATGTTTTGTCCTTCATGTGCCCCCTGATTAATCCTTTTCTATAACGATAATAACAATCGCTTTTAGAGTGTCAAGTGATCGATTGGGATAACAAGGACACCATCGCTGCGAATTTTTGAATAAGAGCCGATGCCCACCACAACGGCAAGGAATGCCGGTTCTTTTTGTCTTGTCAACTCAAGTTTATTCTTCAGTTTCAACAAAGAGGAAGCAGCTTCATCTTCTTTATAATACCCAAGCTTAATTTCAATCCCTCCCCAAGTGCCATCGGTTTTTTCGATGATTGCATCCACTTTCAAACCGGAATTGTCTTGATAATGCTTGACCTTTGCCTGATTTGCACAAGCATAAACGATTAAATCATGAATGACCAGATTTTCAAATAAAGAACCGACGAGTTTCGGATCTTCCATTAACGCCTTCGGATTCGCTCCTAAAGCAGCCACAGCCAACGAACTGTCTGCCAAAATTCTTTTTGGTGCCCTTCGAAGCCGGGCAGCCGACTTAAGCGGTGGATCCCAAGCAAGGATGTCATGTGCTAAAAAAAGTCTTTTCAGGCATTCATAATAATCTGCGGCAGTATCCTCTGTGATTGCTGTGCTGGAAAAGGCAGAAATATCTTTGGCAATCGTCGCATATTTTACGGTGGTCGCAATATTACGGGATAATGAACGTATAATCGCCATTACTTTATCAGGATCCCGCCTTTTATTATCAATTTTTGACATATCTACTTCACTGATGTCTTTCAAATAGCTATCTAATACTGTCGTACATCCTTCTGTAGCTGTATTGATTAATCCGGGCCAACCGCCTCTGGTTAAAATATCTGTTATTTTTTGTAAATCAAATCTGCCAATATACTGACCACTTTCCCAATTAATGTCCCCGGCTAAGAGTTTACCTAAAGAAATATTTGGTTCAACCAAACCCAATTCAGTCAATGTCATCGTTTCTAAACGAATTCTGCCAATCCTTCCAGCTCCGCTATGAAAGATTCGCTCATCGCTGGGTGTAGAAGAACCGGTTAAGATGAACTGTCCTTTTTCACCAGTTCTGTCTATTTCAAAGCGAACAGTATCCCATAGCGCCACTACCTCCTGCCATTCATCGATTAAATGCGGCTGCGCTCCAATCAGGGCACTCTGTGGATTTAAAAGTGCCAATTCCCGATTCCGGAAATTTCCGGCTGGATCTGCTACCGCATACTCACTTTTACAAGCATTTCTGGCTGCCCAAGTTTTCCCACACCATTTCGGTCCTTCAACCAGAAGTCCGCCAAAGAGTGACAATTCATTGGAAATTTGGCTGTCTGCTATCCGGGTAATGTACTTCATAAAGATAGTCTATCTGATTTATTCGGGATTTGCAAGTTTTTCAGGACGGCTTTTGCAGAGTTTTCAACACGGCTTTTGCAAGTTTTCCAGGACGGCTTTTGCAAATTCTCCTCTCATTCCGGTTTGTCACTTGCACCAATGAGATCCGGATAAACCTCCCTGAGCCGCTTTCGTTCTGCTTCAATCGCCTCTTTGATCCAGGCTGAATCGATGGTATCCCGCAAGCTCTCTACACCAATCACCGATTCATCAGCATAGGTATCAAACTCCAGCTGCTTATTGGACAATAGTTCCATCATCCTTTCATCGATGGTATCAGCTGCCAAAAGCCGGTGAACCTGTACATCCCGTACCTGCCCCATCCGGTAGGCTCTGGCTATCGCCTGACTTTCCAGGGAAGGCTTTATCTGCGGCTCACAAAAAATCACGACACTGGCACTTTGGATGTTGAGGCCGGTCCCGCCGGTCTGCACCTGCGCCACCAGCACTTGACCTGTTCCGGATTGGGTAAATTCATCGATGATCTGTTGGCGGCGGGGATTGGAAACCGCACCGGTCAAAGGACCGCAAGCGCGGCTTTTCAACAATCCGCAAACCTTGTTGAGGGTATCCAGGAAGAAGGAAAAGACCAGGATCTTCAGCCCGTCCTCCTTGGCAGCTTCGCACAGTTCCAACAGTCTGGAAGCCTTACTGGATTCGCCGGCATCCACATCCCAGCTGACCCGCCGCATCGCCATAAAGTTTCCCGCAGCCACGCTTTGGGCATATGCCCGCTGTTCCAAAAAGGAAATCTCCAGCCAGTCTTCATTCTCAATCAAATCCGGCAATTCACTTAATACATCACTGCGCGTCCGGCGCAGGTATACCGGTGCCAGGGTTTTTCGAAACTGGAGCGTTGCCTGCAGGGTCTTCATCTTGGTCAGCTGCATTGCAATCTCTGGATCCAGGCAGCGCACCAGAAAGCACATCTCATCCACCCGGTTTTCCAAAGGGGTTCCGGTCATATAAAGGATGCGCTCGCATCTTTGCGCAACTGCCAACAAGGCTTTTGTTCTTCTGGCCTGGGGATTCTTTACAAAATGCGCCTCATCCACCACCAATAAGCCAAAATCAAAATCCAGCAGTGCCCCCAATCCTACGATGGTTTCATAATTGGTAATGCCTACACCACCGTGCTCTTTCCAGATGGAAAGCTCCGCTTCCTTGTTGTTGCCATGAATAATAAGGGCAGACAAATCAGCATGCTTATGGGTTTCCCGCTGCCAGTTTACCAAAACACTGGCTGGACAAACCACCAGAAAGTGGGTTTGTCCCCTGGCCTTAAGGTCTGCCATCACAGCCAGGGCAACAACAGTCTTGCCCAGGCCCATCTCATCCCCCAGCAGCGCCCTTCTCTGATTCAAAACATACTTGGCACCAAACACCTGATAATGGCGCAGTTCGCTTTTCATATAGGAAAGATCCAACGGATATGCATCAATCTGTGCCACCAATTGCGAAGGCAACCCCGCAGTCGCCGGCTGCGGGGTGTTGGCACCCAGCTGTTCCAGCAGGGTGTAGTAGGATACCGAGTTTTCAACAAAATCCGCCTCATAGCGACTGCTGCTGTCCTGGATTAGACTTTGATATTGTTCCACAAGACTGCTGCCTTCAATCCCGAAGCAGCCATCTGCCAGCCAGGTTAATTGATCAAAAGCTTCCAAAGCCATTTCTTTTTTGGCTCTGGAGGAAAACAGCCAGTGCAGGGTATTGGTTGCCGGTTTTACCGCTTTCAAGGTTGTCTTTAAATCCGGTTCACTTTCCAGCAGTTTGCGGATGCTATCACGCACCTCCCCGCCCTTTAATAACACATACAGATCCTTCAGCAAATCCGCTTGCAGCAGATAGAAATCAGGATTGAGGGTTCGGGTTTTCTGGATGTCGAATTGAATCCGGGCGGTGGCATAGACCGCATGATAGATTTCATCGACGATGTGCTTGATCTTGATTGCGGACTGCTCCCCAATCCCTTCAATATCCATGATTACTCTGATGGGCCGGCCATAGAGCTGGTAGATGCTTTGAATGCCATAATGCCGCAAGGCAGACAGGCGAATGCCTTCTTTGTTGGCATTCAGCAGTTCTATATCCATATCTTTGAGTTCCTGCAAAGCACAGAGCTTGCGAAGACTCTCAGATACACCCAAAGTCCGGGTACATAAAACCTTTTCACTCTTTAAAACACTTTGTAAAGCATTCACCAAAGAAGTGATGTTCTTGAGATTTTGTTTGGCAGTTTGACGATCGGGGCGCTGGAGTTTGTCAGGCATTATTGAAAGCTCTCATTCTCTGATTCATCTTCAAATTTGTCATCATCCATGAAGTCATATTGCAGGGGCGGTATCCGGTTTCCTTTTTCCGGTTGTGTTCAGCTATTATTGTACAACAGGAAAAAGATAAATATTCTAAAAATACGCATAATCAACGCTGATTTTCACTTTCTTAGATATAATGAAGAAAAAGGTTTCGCTACAGCCGAAACCCCTATTTATCAAAGTGAAAAATCAAAGAAAGGAGCAGATGGATGCTGAAAAGTGAAACTCAAAAACAGCTGGATGAGTTTGATTTCAAGCGAGCTGCCGGAATTCATCTGAATCCTGAAAACCGTTGGGTTGAATACGCAGACCGAATTCCCTGGGACAAATTGGAAGACAAATATGCTGGTTTTTTTCATGAATACAAAAACCCTGTAACCAGCCCAGTTCGCCTGGCAATCGCTTGTCTTTTAATTCAGGACAAATATCAATATTCAGATGAGGACTTGCTGGCATTTCTCAAAGAAAATGTCTATTATCAATTTTTCATCGGTCTGAAACACTTCAGCTATGATATTCCTCTGAATACCGAATCAATTGCATTTTTCCGTAATATACTGACTCCTGATATCATTTCTGATGTAAAAGAAATGATTCGAAAAGAAGGCTGATAGAAATCCCGACAAGCACACAGAACACCAGGATTTGTCGTCTTCGTATCGTCCGCATTTAAGAATTTGTACCAAAACAGCACAAAGGAAGGAGAATGCTCATGTTATATGCAGATGATTTTGATTACTTGAAACTCAGGGGTCATTCCAGATTTGATGTTAACATTTTATTTATGGAGGAAGTCAATCAGGTATTGCAAGCTGTGAAATGGTTTGCACCCAATAAAAAAGAAATATATGGTGATGACTGGCATTGTTTTTGGCTGGAGGTACCCAATCCACCTGGGATGAGTGAACTACGTCGCGGGCAATTGAAGCCATCAATGCTTTTTATGAATTAATCAAAGCCGGGTATCCGGTAGAACTGGCTTACATCGATAAATTGAAGGATGTCGTTCGCGGAGAGGATAACATTGGCATTGTGCCGCATGATATCATTCCCCGATATGTGCATTCAATGTTTCCGGATGAAGATAACGCAAACAGTTTTATTCATTTGTCTTCGCTTTTGGAAGATGAAAGTCCCGAAACAAAAAAAGCCATTCTCGAAGCAATTCGCTGGTATACACCGTTGCAAATGGAATTGTTGTAAGAATGGGCATAGTTGATTGGTATCATAGGTGGGTTTTATAGTATTAATAAGATTACCAGGAGGAAAACTAAAGATGGCAGACAATATTAAAGTACCGACATGGCTGAAAAACAACGTAAAAGATTTGACCATAGTAAGGGAAACCTGTACAGAAATGACGATTTGTTCGTCAACCGGAAATGATCTGCTCGAAGTCTGGTATTTTGGTGATTTTTATGACTTTGGTCAATATCAATTGATTGTTAACTCATATGAAGGTCCTTGCTTAATCATTGCCAAAGATCCAGAAACAAAAGAAGAGATTCTGATTTTTGACAATGCGAAACATGGCTATGACAACCTGTTCTGTGTGAATCATGACAATGGAAAAATCGAAACCCGTCCGTTGAAAAAGCTGGATATCCCACCTTCCAAACTTGTGGTGTTGGTGGGATATGATATTGAATACGAATCAGAAAAAGAATTTTACAAATTCAACTCTGATGGAAAACTGGACCTGATAAATGGGGGCACGATGACTTGGGAAGAGTTACTGATAGACGGGATTGACTGGTTCAACATGTGCTATGTGAATGTGGATGGTGAAAAGGTGGAGATTTCTGATGCTGAACTTGCTTGATTGGATCAGGTTTTTTTCTTGATTACTGCAATTCCACTGCTGGTTATTTTGTATTTTTGAAGTTTGCTGGTTGGCTTTTCGGGGATTGTCATTTCGATATACCCAGCGCCAATAAGCGGAGCAATATAGCGATTAAATGAACGAGTGTCAACGCGCATTTGCATTATGACAAATAATTCTTGCCGTGATAAAGGCTTTTTGGCAAGTGCTTTTAGTATTGCCAAATGCAAATCACCCAATTCAACCAGATGTTTATCTTCGTGTTTATCTTCGTGTTTATCTTCGTGCTTATCTTTCGGACTGTTATCATCCTCACTCTTGTAAGAAATAAGCAGTTCCCGGTTTTTCAAATCATTATTCTCATCAAAAATCAAATTGCCAAAAAAACGGTTTAAGTATTCCTGTGTTGCATAGATGCCTTTGGAAAAGTCGTTGTAGTTAGCGCGTACCAAGGCATTGCGAAAATACCAGGCATTCTTGGCAAAAATATCATTTTCCACATCAAAGCCAAATGTGCGCAGATACTTGATAGTGAATACGGCAGTAGTTCTTGTATTCCCTTCTCCGAAAGGATGAATCTGCCATATTCCTGAAATGAACTTGGCAATATGTTCCACTTTTTCCAGGATGCTTAATCCTTTGTAGTTAAAAGATTTCTCTTGCGCAAAATCATAATCAATGGTTTCCCTGATATTCAAGGCACTTGTATAGAATACAGTTTCTCCATTTAGCACCCACTCATCTTTCGTGATGTTGTAATCGCGTATTTTGCCAGCGGACTTATAAATACCATCGAAAAGTCTCCTGTGAATTGAAAAGTACTCAACAGGAGTAAAGGAAAACGTTTTCTCAGCCAAAATCTCTGTAATCCTTGCAGCAACTTTATCCGCCTCTTCTTTCCGGGACGCATCTTGCTTGGCAGGCCTTGCTTTGTAATAACTCTCAATCTTTGCGCGAGCTTGTTCAAGAGTAATCTTGCCTTGTATGTTTTCGTTCGCAGTTTGAATCAAGTAGTCTGATGGTGTAATACCATCGACCGCTTGCAAGCCAATCGCGGTTTTCCAATAATAGCTAAGCTGCTGCTGTTCAGGTTCACCTTGCACCGTATATTCCAGAAGCTCTTTTTCTGAAAGAATTTCTGAATTCGCGTTATTTATCGAGTCTTTTTTCATGCATACGTGTCCTCCAGCTTTCATATTAATTATACTTCAAGCCGCAAGAAGAAATGTGAGAAAACCAGACATTTATCATACTGTTACAACTTATCGCTATCACTGCTAGATTATTGGACATTATCAACATTATCCCTATATCCTACAAAATGCGAGCGGGAGAGCCCACGGTTTTAACCGTGGGGTGAGAGCGAGCACTTCAAAAGGCAACCCGCTTCGGCGGGTTTTCTTTTGAGTAAACGAAAGAACACACTTGCGC
>JAISTR010000040.1 GCA_031272515.1 Erysipelotrichaceae bacterium
TCTACAAGTTTGAAACCTACGCGCTGCCCCATGGCTTTGTCTATCCGCAGATTAAACAGGGGGCCAACCTGTTGGGCAATACCCCCTACGAATACATCTTTGACTGGTATCCCTATACCTTCGATGCGAAATTCTGGCTGGATGAGTTTTTATTCGGTACGCCCCCGGAGAAACGCGTCAATGGCAGACAGTTCCAGCAGATCTTTATGAACTACAAGATGGGCGAGGTGGACTGGCAGTCGATCTGGCTGGGTTTGGGCTATTCAGAATTTGAAGCAGGCTCGATTCTATTGGAAGAGGACTTTGTTTCCCAGGTCTATAACCTGGGTGTCTTTGGCGAGGTGCTGACCGTCGTGCCTTATATCGGGGTTCTGCTTTGGGGCGTATATGAAGTACTCAGAAGGTGGAAGAAGCTTTTGACCCTGGAGGTCTCTTGCTACGCGATGTCCTTTGTCTTTGCCCTGGCTTCCGGCTATATCAGCGGCCATACCCTGGATCAGTTCACCACTACTATGTTTATTGCCTTATCTGTTTCCGTTTTATTATCCCGCATCCAAGAGGCGAAGCATGATTAGCGTAATCGTTCCGGCTTATAATGCCGAGAAGACCCTGGGGGCCAGCCTGGAATCGCTGTTGAATCAAACCTATAAAGACCTCAACATCATCATTGTCGATGATGCCAGCAGCGATAAGACCCGGGAAATCGGCGCGCAGTATGCAAGCCAATTTTCAAACATCCATATTTACTCCAAAGCCAATGAAGGCATCTCGGCTGCGCGAAACTTCGGCTTAAGCAAGGTAGAAACCGAGTATTTCGGTTTTCTGGACAGCGATGACATCGCTGAGCCGACAATGTTTGAAAAGCTGTATCAAAGCGCGAAGGAAAACGACAGTGATCTGGTGGTCTGCGGTTTCTGGTGGCAGTATCCAAACAGATCACTTGAGAAGATAGAAGGACCCTATCAAAGCGGGAAAGAGATGCTCAACAGCTGTGTGGCAACGCTTTGGAACAAGCTGTACAGAACTGACTTCATCAAGAAACTTCCGCTGAAATTTCCCTTTGGCTACCGCTATGAGGATGCCTACTTCCTCTATTGTCTGACGCCATACAAACCAAAGCTGTCCTTTGTGCTTGAGCCCTTTGTGCACTACATGCAAAGGGAAGGCTCCATCACCCACTTAAACAATGAAAAAGTCAAGGACATGATTCATGTCTTCAATGCGATTCTCGAGTTCTACCAACAAAACGGCTTCTATGATGCATACAAGGTGGATTTGGAGTATCTGTTCACCCGCTTCTTTCTGGGCAATTCCTTCTTGAGGGCCCTGCAGATTGAAGATAAAAAACTGAGGAATGAAGTCAGTGACCTTTCCTACAACTTCTTAAATGAGGTTTTTCCCCAGTGGCGAAGGAATGAACTGCTGAAAAAAGGGGGGCTGAAAAACCTCTATTTCCGCTCCATAAACGGCTTCACCCTGCCATTCTATAAAGTTGTTCTGCGTATTTACGCCAATCATAAGCAAAGTCAGCTCTATAAATAAGGTCAAAACCAAGTACAAAATCTGTCAATTTCCGGAGCTTTTGTATTATTCGGTATAATACAGATTTTTGATATGTACTTTTTTTTCTTTCGGTGTTAAACTTATCGTAGAAAGTCAGGGGGCATTCTGACTTTTCATATATTTTGTTCTGTTTCTGGAGGATTAATGAAAAAGAAAATCAGACTTGGCTTGAATATCGGATTGGCGATACTGAGTGTCGTCCTGTTGGGGTTTGGGATATTCAATTTAGTGACAATCAATTCCAAAGGCGGAAGCGGGGGCCCGGCTGAGGTTGATTCCTTGAGCAATGCGTACTTTGTCGTCGGCAAGGATCCGACAGAATATCAGAAAGAGAATTTCAAACTCCTTACCAAAGAATTGGAGAACGAGCCAAGGGATGACGCCAAGGTGGCGGAATACGTCACCAAAGCCTTCATCATCGATTTTTATACATGGTCCAACAAGAACGGCGCCTGGGATGTCGGCGGCACGCAGTATGTCTATAACTATGGTATGTTCTTTAGTCAGGCAGTAGGATTTTACTATAAGGACATCGATATGTTTATCGCAAAGTATGGCCAGGAAAACCTGCCTACCGTAAGCAACATCACCATTGATGGCTGCAAAACCATAGAAAATATCGAAGTGGATGGGGCTACCTATCCGGCTTATGCCTGCCTGGCAAACTGGGAATATGAAGTCAAAGAAGGCTTTGATGCATCCAAGTTTCAAACCTTCGCCGAGTTTTATGTATTGAAGCAGCCGGATGGCTTGATGCTGATCTACGGCTGGCTGTATGAGTGAGGTGAAGTTTCATGCCATTATTTAACAACAAAAAGAAGAGCAGTACGAAGACACCGTCCTCCAACAATAAAAAAGCTGTGAAGAAAGACAATCTTCTGGTCTATTCCTACATCAATTTCGGTTTGTTATTTATCATTGATGTCGGCGCGATTATCCTGTTGCTGGTCATCAACAAACTCAGTGTTGTATCCTCCAACATGTTCATGTTCTTGAATATTGTAGTGCTGGCGGTTTTGATTCTGCTCAATGTCGTCGCCATCTACATCAATTCCAATAAGATGCGCCCCATCCTCAAGCAGATTTATATCGCCTTTTTGGTGATTATCCTGCTAATAGGGGGCTATGGTTCCTATGTGGTCTATTCCCTGATGGGCAGTGTGGAAGATACGATTGTCCAGGAAGAGGAAATCAAGGAAGAGCGGGAAGTCGCCTTCGTGGTCCTCAAGGACAGCACCATCACCTCGGTTTCCGGCATGGCCGGAAAGAAGGTGGGGGTCATCAACAACACCGCCTTTATCGAAGGAAATGTGCTGGCTTTGGAGGAAATCTCCAATCAGGGCTTAAGTGTCTCTTTTGTGGAATTTACCGAGTATGTGGAGATGCTGCAGGCACTCTTCAACAAGCAGATTGATGTGGCCAGTGTACCTGCGGACTATGTGGATCTCTACTCCTCGATTGAGGGTCTGGAAGAGCACCTGGAGAACACCAAGATCATTCATACCTTCTCCAAAAACATGACCCTGACCCAGGAGAACAAGACCAACATCGATGTGACCAAAGAGCCGTTCTCGATCCTGATTATGGGCAATGACGGACAGCGGCACACCGATGCCCTGATGGTCATGACCGTCAACCCGGTCAATATGATTATTACCATGACCAGTATCCCCCGGGACCTGTTTGTGCCCATTGCCTGCTATAACAACAACGCCAAAGACAAGATTACCCACGCCCGGGTCATCAGCCGCCAATGTACCATTGATACGGTGGAAGACCTGTTTGATATTGACATCAACTTCTTTGTGGAAATCAACTTCCAGGGAGTGGTGGACATCGTGGATGCCATCGGCACCATCGAGGTCTACTCCCCGGTGACCTTTGTCGGTCAGAATGCCAGTGATGCCAGAGGGCATTACACGGTCTATGTTGAAGAAGGGCTGCATCCCCGTACCGGACTTCAGGTACTGGCGATTGCCAGGGAGCGCAAAGCCCCCGGATTTGACGACTTCGTCAGACAGCAGAACCAGCAGAAGATTATCATGGAATTGATTCGCCAAATCATTAAGATGCGCAGCCCGACCAAGGCGGTGGAAGTATTCAACGCCGCAGGCAAGAACATAGAAACCAACATGTCGATGGATCAGATGTTGAGCTTATTGAGCCTGGGCATTCAAACGATGGAACTGACCACCATCGACAGTACCGTCGTATTCACCATGTACAGCAGCCGGGTCATCGGCTATGATTCCTGGCACTATGACTACGGGAT
This sequence comes from Erysipelotrichaceae bacterium, assembly GCA_031272515.1. GTDB lineage: Bacteria > Bacillota_I > Bacilli_A > Erysipelotrichales > Erysipelotrichaceae > JAISTR01. The sequence continues at coordinate 3,836 of JAISTR010000040.1, forward strand.
GGAGCTGCCCTTATGGATCTACAAACCCTATGCGGGCTCCATCGCTGATAATGCGGCCTTCATCAAAAACAATCTGAGAGTGGATAAAACCCTGGAATATCCGGGAAACTTCCGCTACTATGCGCCCTGGGGCGGGTTTGATATTATCTATTTCCCATCGTCCTATAACGAAACCCAGGTCCATGATGACCTGCCGGACTTCATGCCTACGATGATTGGCTGGAATCTGGCAGACGCCCAGGCTTGGGCGAGTGCCAGAGGCATCACCCTGGTGGTCAAACCCATCAAGCAGGGGGATCCCGGCTTCAATGCGAACCTTGGCAACAACTACATCATTGACCAAAGCGAGAAATACGGCCGTTTGACCTCCAAGTTCTCGACCCTCACCGTCAGTGTCATCAAGTTCACGATTACGGTTCCCTCCTTCACCAACATGAAGCTGGAGGATGTACAGACCTGGGCCAACAACAACGGTGTCACTCTGGCAACCAGGTTGATTGAGAAACCAGTGCTGTCCACTGACCCGACCTACGGACCGCTTATTGGTGGAAAATATGTGGTCGCCCAGGATGTCAGCGGTGAGGTCGATGCCGGTGCTACTGTGAATGTGGATGTCTATGAATATGTGGCAGGCATCACGGTGCCCAACCTGATCGAGATGACCGGACCGGCTGCCGATGCCCTGTCTTCAGCGAACCTCTTGATTGCGGATTCCGGTGTGAAGGTGCCCAACCCCTATCCGGATAACACCCACGACGGTCATATCGGGGCCCAATCCGATCCGGCAGGCAGCGTGGTGAAAATCGGTGCTACCATTACCTACTCGCTCTACGAAGACTATGTAGCCCCAACACCGCCATCGCCCTGATGCATTAAGCATAAAAAATTTGATAAAATGGAGAAATCATGGAACATCTTTGGAAGCGGCTGTTATGCAGAAGCAAGCATTTTCTCAGAGAATACCGGTTTCTCCTTTTTTCTTTGAGTATCGGCATTGCGGTTATCTTCAGCCTGTTTATCATTGGCGACAAGCCGTTTTTTCTCAACCAGGACCAGATGAGACAGTATGAAATCTTCTACCAGGAATGGCTGAGACTATTGAATGTCTTTGTGAAGACGGGGGAAGCTCCGTTTTACTCCTGGAACCTGTTTCTAGGCAGTGACTTCCTGATTTCCAAATTCTACTATGTGACCGGCGACCCCTTTGTTTTGCTGTTTGCGCTTTTGCCTTTTAGTGTTCACCGCTTTTTGATACTGGAGAGCATCTTTTGTGTTTATATCGCCGGCTGTCTTTTTTACTGGTTTTTGAAGGAGTTCGGGATTACAAACAAGAGCGTCCGGATTACCACCGCCCTGTTATATGCCTTCTCCGGTTTTACTGTGCACTACTATGGCAACTTCATGTTCTTTCGCTTCTTTGCCTTTTTGCCCCTGTTATTTGTCGGGGTGGAGCGCTACCTTCAGAAAAAGCAGACCGGTATCTTTATCTTCGCGGTACTGCTTTTGATTTTTCAGAGCTACTACTTCATGTTTCCGACTTCCTTCTTTCTGGTGTTTTATGTGCTGTTTTCCTATCTGCACAGGGGCAATCGCTTTGACTTTAGAAAAATCATCAAGCTGGCTTTGCCTTTAATCGGAGCTTATCTTATCGGAATTCTTTTAAGCATGGTCTTTTTATTGCCAACCATCATGATGGTCTTGCAGAACACCAGGCTGGGAGTCGTCAGCGAGGCGACCGGTCTTTTCTGGAGCTTCAAGACCATCCTGGGCTATCTGTTCTCCTTAATCACCCCACCCTTTAATATCTGGACCTGGTACTATCCCTATATCTTTACCGAAGGCTATGGCTATGCCTTCTGGTGTTCGTTATATACCTCCGCTTTCGCGGTGATTGCGCTTTTCTGGCAACTGTTATACGGTAAACAGAAAAAGCTGTTTCGGATCTTTCTTGGCGTCTTATTTGCCTTTATGGTGGTGCTGCCGCTCAACTCGATGCTGCACGGCTTCTCGGAACCCTCTAGCCGCTGGTTCTTTCTGGTGGTACTTTTTCTATGCTTAATATTTGCCATAACTATGCAGGAATTTAAAAATATTGATACAAAGCAACTGATTCACAGCTATGGCTTATTTACCTTTTTGATTCTTTTGGGTTTTATACTATTGAACCTTTTCAAACAGATCGACTACAGCATTCACGGTAGCAACATCCTGGGTTTTACCATTCCCTTGCTTTTGGGCTGGTTGTATGTGTTCTTGCTGCATAAGAAGCTAAAACGCATTGTTTATATTCTGGCTGTGGCGGAAGCTGTCGTCGGCTGTATGCTTACCGCCAGTGTGACTACGCTTGGAAATCAAATGCCTGTCAATCAGATTGAACCGGCTTTCTTTATGAGCTTACAGGAGCAGGACTCTGAGTCGGCGTTTCGCATCTATATCGACTCTATCTTCTATCAGCCCTATTCCTCCCTCAATCTCAACCAGCCGCTCAAACTGGGCTATATGGGCACCAGCACCTACGACACGATCTACGCTTTTGAATTGAATGATTTTCTGCACCTCAATGGCTTCTATCAGCACTTCATTGAACTCAAGGACATTGAAGTACTCAAAATGCTGGGGGT
>JAISTR010000023.1 GCA_031272515.1 Erysipelotrichaceae bacterium
TTGCGCAAGTGTGTTCTTTCGTTTGCTCAAAAGAAAACCCGCCGAAGCGGGTTGCCTTTTGAAGTGCTCGCTCTCACCCCACGGTTAAAACCGTGGGCTCTCCCGCTCGCATTTTGTAGTACTTGCTGCAAAAATCGAAGTAGTGCTTGCCTTTGATATCATAGCGTTTCACTTCCCGCAGCAAAAAAGCATCTTCCAAATAATGAAGATAATCGGTAATGGTGTGCCCGGAGACTTTTGCGTTGATACGGGAATTGAGCGTATTGGTAATATTGGCCGGGTTGCTCAGGGAGCCGATAGATGAACCTAAAAAATCAAGCATCCCCTCCAGGATATCCATGCGTTCAATTTTGTGGCATTCGACGATGTCTTTGATATAAACTTCTGGGAACAGCGACTGCAGATAATTCTTCTTCTGCTCTTCTGTCTTCAGGTTTAAAAGATAAGGCATCCCGCCGTAAATCATATATGCATCAAAGTCATCGCGTACTGCACCTTTGGATGCTTCGTGGAATTCCGCAAAGGAAAGGGGAAGACTTGTATCTGGGAAGCCCTGCCGCGAAATTCCGTCACAATGTCAACCGAGAGCATTTTGGAATTGTTGCCGGTCACATAGACATCAAGGTTCTTATAACTGCGCAATTCGTTGAGCAGCTCATAGATGGTGATAGGGACAGCTTCGTTTTCCGGGTGCACAGCCGTTTGACTCATTTGAATCTCATCAATTTATAAATAGAAAGCTTCCTGACTGTCCTTGATTTGTGTTTCGACAAAATCCGCAAGGAGATTCGGATTACGGTATTTCGCATCTGCCCGCTTATCCAACTCTATCCTGATGATGTTTTCAGCTTTGACGTTTTGGCTTAAAAAGGTAGTTGAAAAACAAATCGAAGAGCAGGACAGATTTTCCGCACCGGCGTAAACCGGTAATCACCTTTACCTGACCATCCCACATGTAATCAATCAGTTTTTGCAAGTATCTGGTTCTTGGCAGCATTTCCCTTTTTTCCTTACTGCAGATTCACGACGCATACGTCGTGACTTTGCAGTCAAGTTTCTATATCACGATTGCCTTTCCCTTAACAGCCAATCCAGTACCGGGACAATCGCAATCCCCTCTTTTTGTCCGGCATCCGTTTTGATTGTCGTCAGGATGGTCTTGCGGTAATTGTCATGGATACTCAAGAGCTGCTTCAATATTGGATTATCATCACTTAGTGCCTTTGTGGTAATCGTGAAGTATTCCGTACCATTGACGCCGAAGCAGACAAAGCCCATCTCCGTTTGTTCCAGCTTGGTCACAAACACCTCAGCTTCCAAACGCTTTAGCTCCAGGTAAACGATGTTCTCCAATTGCGAGCTCACGCCTGCTGCCAGGTTTTTGGTGTGGTTGCTTAATCCGGTGTCGACACTGTAGTACTTCGGCAGGGTGCTCAGCTTTTCTTTCTTGCGCACATCATAGCGCGGCACCTCATAAAACAAAAATGCATCCTTCAGTACACTCAGGTACTTGTCCACGCTGGTGGGATTGGTTTTGATCCCGGCTTTCTTAAAAGCCTCTGCCATCTTTTTGATGGAGACCGGCGTGCCCACTGTATCAAACAGGTAATCGGCGCATTGCTCAAGCATCGTGACATCCCGCACCGCATTGCGCTTCACCGCATCTTTTAATAACAGCTCAGCCCGGATACCCTGTAGTAGCGTATGCCGCAGCAGTTCGTTTTCCACTTCCCCCAAAGCCGGAAAGCCACCCCATTTGACATATTCTTCAAAGAGCTTCAGCTGTGCCTGCTCATCAGCTGCCTCTAGCTTATTCTCAAGGTATTCCTGAAACGATAAGGGGGTTACTTCCAGCATCTGGAATTTAGCGGCGAGGTAGTCATTGACGGCCAGAAAGATGGAGGTGTTGCTGGCGGTGATTGTAATATCACTTTCAAAGCCAACCCGTATTCCATTCACCAGCTTCTGCCATTCCTTTACTTCGGTGATTTCATCCAAAAGGAAATAGATCCTGCCGCTTTTGTTTTTGACCATCTCCTTGATTGCATCATATGCCCCTTGCATACTCTTTAAGCTGCGGTTGTCCGGATGCTCAAAATTAACATACAGGATGTTTTCGGCCGGGATGCCGCTGAGCTCCAGGTAAGCCCGGTACAATTCCAAAAGGACGGTCTTACCGCTGCCGCGGGCACCACCCAGCACCTTCACCTGTCCGTTGTCGCGGCGGGAAATCAGCCAATTCAAGAGCGATTTGCGTTTTAACATAGGTGTTCCTCTATGATTAAATTATAAATGATTTTAATTTTATTTCAATTATATTTGAATTATTTATTATGTTTAATTTTATTCATTTGTGTTTGATAGTTGATTGAGCTCTTGTTTTCCGAATTATTTTTGCTCCATCGCCACCACACACTCGACATGCCGGGTCTGGGGAAACAGGTCCACCCCCACTGCTTTCTTCAGCTGGTAGACAGACTGCAATTGTCGTAAATCACGCACCAGGGTGTGCGGGTCACAGGAAATATAGATCAGCTGTTTGGCAGGGTTACTACAAAGCAGTCTGCGTACATCGCTGCTTAAGCCGTTTCGCGGCGGGTCCACAATCACGACATCCGCCTTGTGTGCTGAAAGCACTTTGGCAGCGTCCTCTTGCAGGTAAGTGACATTGTCAATTTTCCGGCGCTCGCAAAAGCGCTGGCCATCCAATACCGAGCTCTCGGCAATCTCACCAACCAGGCAGGATTTTACCTGATCACATAACAAAAGTGAGATCGGACCAAAACCGCCATAGAGGTCCAGGACTGTATCACTTCTATGAAATACCCCGAAATCCAGGACCTGCTGGTAGAGCAGTCTGCGGACTTGCGGATTGACCTGGATGAAGGTCTCCGGCTGCAGCGCTATCGCTGTATCCAAAAACGGTTCATTTAAAACCGGCTCTCCATAGACAAATACTTCATCGCCGCATTCTACTTTCATCCCTTTCAAGGATGGTACTTTCTTTAAAAGTTGGAGATATCCTTCTTGCCAGTTATCAGACAACGACTTGATACAAACCACAATCTCCTTACAATCACTGCTTTCCCGTATCAGGGCCTCCCCGCTTTGCGGGTGTGTTTTTAAGACCTGGTTGATCTCCTGTATCAGCTGATTGACGCTTGGCGACAACAAACAGCAACCCTCGATTGCCACCGGCTCATGGCTCTGGTCTTCGTAGTAACAAAGACTCTTATTGGACATGTGCAGCTGCGCCTTGCTGCGGTAATGGTACTGGTGTTCTCCCACCACCAAAGGAAGCCAATCCACCTTCAAGCCATTTTTGGTAAAAAGGGTCTTCAGCTCTTCTTGCTTTGTCTCTGTTTGTGCGTCATAGCGCATATGCGAAAGCGCACAGCCGCCGCACAAAGAATAGTAGGGACAGGTGGGCTTGACCCGCTCTTTAAAGACCTTCAATAGCTCCGCGATTTCCCCAAGCGCATAGCGCTTATGATAAGAGACAATCCGGACCCTGGCCTCTTCGCCTTTTAAAAGCCCCCGTACAAAGATTACGAGCTTGTCTTTTCTTACCACCCCATAGCCCTGCATGTTGTGGTTCTCACAGACCGCTTGAAAGAGTTTTGTCATAGCAAAAACAGGAGATTACTCTCCTGTTCCTTCTTCCTCTTCGGAATCATCGGGGGTCTGGATTTCGCCGTCCCCGTCTGTGATCTTTTCGGGTTCATCCGCCTGGGTTAAGCTGTCCTGCAGCTCCTTGGCCAATTCCGGGTCCACCGGTTCGCTGACGAGCTGGGGTTGTGAAGGGGCGGCCATGTTGGATGATTTTACCATCAGGTAATAGGTGAAGTTATCAGTCCCGTCATCCTTGTCCATGTTGTAGACATGGATTTCCATGTCGTACTGTTTCTGGATGTCATTGATGACGGAGAAATAGATATCGACCGGCAGAATCGCGGTGACCTTGTCATAGCAGCGGTCAATCAAATCCAGGTACTGCTCACTGGAAAGTCCCGGCTCCACTTTAATGTAGACCCGAAAGGTCGCAACTTTCAGGATGACCTGCACTTCGGCGATCTCCGGCTCCTCTTGCAAGGATGCCACCACTTCATTGATCTGGGTCTGGGTAATCGCCGGATTGAGGTCCCCCTCAAAGCGGTCGCCGATGATGGCTTTGCCGGTAGCGGCATCCGCCTGTAACAGAATCACCGCAAACCAGATAATCGGTATCAGAATCAGGGCGGAGCCGATAATCAAAAACCAGGTCGCACCGTCTACTTTCTTCTTGCGATATTTTTTCGGTATCTTTTTCCCGTTGGACGAGAATGTAAAAGTCGTCTTTTTCTTGTTCGCCATTCCTGCCTCTTCCTTGTTTTCCGGCTCTGGTGTATTAGTCTCTGCTTCTGAGAGAAATATTACATCCTCGCTGCCGGTCTTCCCTTCGCTGTTGTCCCCGTTCAAATCAGAGTTATAGCCGTTTGCCATAAGTCCTCCTTTTCAGGTATCTGTATTATACTATCACCTCGAGGCAAAGACAACACCAACCTCATTGCCCGCTGAGTGCTTTTTTCGCAAGATCAGAGGTCAGGGCGGGATTGGCTTTGCCTTGGGATTTCTTCATCACCTGACCTACCACAAAGCCCAGGGAGCGATCCTTCCCTGCCCGGTAATCCGCAATCAGCTGCGGGTTTTCCGCAAGCACTTCATCGATTAAGGACTGGATGAAGCCGGCATCGCTGACCTGCGTCATGCCTTTGCTTTTCACCACTTCCCCGGCATCCCTGCCCTCTAACAGCTGCGCAAAGACTTCCTTCGCCTGCTTGGAGGAGATGGTCTTGTTTTGGATCAAGTCAATCAGATCCGCCAGGGCTTTGGGTTTGAGTTTCAGGTCTGCCACCGGCAGGTTTTCCTTATTGCAATAGCCCAGGGTATCCACCAAGAGCCAGTTTGCGACCGCTTTGATTTGGTCGGTATACTGAATCGTTTCTTCAAAGAAGGCAGCCAAGGGCCGCTGGGAAACCAAAATCGCGGCATCGGTTTCTGACAAGCCCAACCCAACAAAGCGTTCCCGCTTGGCCTTCGCACTCTCCGGCATATTGTCCTGGATCTCTTTCAGCCATTTTTCTGACAGACGAATCGGAAAGATGTTGGGCTCCGGGAAATACTTGTAGTCCAGCGCCGTTTCCTTGGTCCGCATGGACTTGGTGGTCCGGGAGGCCTCATCAAAGCGGCGGGTCTCCTGAATCACGGATTTGCCACGCAGATAAAGTTCGCTTTGGCGCTCGCTTTCAAATTCGATGGCTCTCTCTATATTGGCCAGGGAGTTGAGGTTTTTGATCTCCACTTTCGTGCCAAAGCCGTCGTAGCCATAGGGGCGCAGGGAGATGTTGATGTCGCAGCGGATGGAGCCTTCCTCCATCTTCGCATCGCTGACATCCAGGTACTCCAGAATCTCCCGCAGTTGGTTCACATAGTCAATTGCCTCCGCACTGCTGCGCAAGTCCGGTTCACTCACAATCTCCACCAGAGGCACCCCGGCCCGGTTGAAGTCCATCTCGGTCTTATCGGACAGGTGGAATTGCTTGGCGGTATCCTCCTCCATGTGGATGCGGTTGAGCCGCACCTTTTTGCCAGTTGACAGGGTGATATAGCCATGGGAGCCGATTGGATGAAACTGCTGGGTGATTTGATAGCCCTTGGGCAAATCGGAATAGTAGTAGTTCTTGCGGTCAAAGCGCACCAGGGTATCAATCTCGCAATGGCAGGCATAGCAAGCCAACAGGGCCTTGCGTACAGCCTCCTTGTTGACACAGGGCAAAGTCCCCGGATGGGCCAGGTCAATCTCATTTACGGCGCTGTTGGGGGCCTGGCCAAAGGTCACCGGCGCGCCGGAAAACATCTTGGTCGTGGTCTTGAGTTCACAGTGGATCTCAATGCCGATGATGACTTCAAAGTTCATCCTTGCCCACCTCCTTCACCATATCCGCATAGCCGGTCACTTCTTCCACAGCCGCACAATAGCCAAACAGCTGTTTTTCTGTAAAGGGCAGGGTGTTCAGGTTTACACCAATGGGGCACTCATCCACAAAGCCCATGGGCAGCGTCACACTGGGATAGCCTGAGAAGTTGCCCAGCACCAGCCAGTTCTCCACAATCAGCGATTCATCGCTCATCGGGTCACTGTCAGAGCCGCTCAGTTTTGTGGCGATGCGGCCGCTGGCTGGTGCTAAGACCACATCCGCTGCCTCAAAGCACTGGCGGTAGGCCTCAACTATCAGCCGGCGCACGCGCTGAGCCTTCTTGAACAGCTTTTCCTGATTCTCCTGCAAAAGTCCATAGGAGCCGGTCACAAAGCGCCGGCGGATATAGAAGGACAGCCCCTGGGTCCTGGATTTCGTCATGACCTCCTCCACGCTCTCGCCGCTTACACCGACGCCAAAGCGCAGTCCGTCCAGGTTGGAATGGTTGGCGGTTGCCTCACAATTGGACAGGATGTTGTAGGTCGACCAGACCGCCTTCATCAGGTTGTAGGGAATCTCCACTTCTTTGATGATGGCACCCTTGGCCTTCAGTTTATCCAATAACTGGTCAAACAAGGCCAATACCCGGGCATCTTCAATATAATCGGTGACGCTCTTGAGTACCCCGAAGACCTTGCCTTCGATGTTGGCGTCATAGTTTTCATAATCATCCACCGGCAGAAAGCTGGAGGTCATATCATGGTCATCCCGCCCTGCCAGTACCCCCAAGCCAATCGCCGCGTCCTTCACATTGCGGGTGAAGAAGGCTACATGGTCCAGCGAGGAGGCATAGGGAATAATCCCATAGCGGGAGATCCTGCCATAGGTTGGTTTGGTACCGGTAATCCCGCAGAAGGAGGCCGGCTTGCGCACCGAGTCACCGGTATCGCTGCCAATCGCAAAGGGCACATCCCCGCTCGCCACCGCTACCGCGCTGCCGCCGGAGGAACCTCCGGAGATTCGGCTCAAGTCATAGGGATTGAGGACCGGGCCGGTGGCTGCACTCAGGTTGGTGCCGCCCATGCCCAGCTCATCCAAAGACGTCTTCGCGATGACAACCGCGCCTGCTTCCCGCAGCTTCTTGGTAATGGTCGCATCATAGACAGGCACATAGTCAGAAAGGATTTTAGAGGAGGCAGTGGTTAGAATGCCCTTGGTATTGACATTGTCCTTAAGGGCAATCGGGACCTGATGAAAGGGCCCTTCCGCTACATCCAACAATTGCTTGCGCGGATCCACGAAGGTGACGACATGGTTGAGTTTCTCATGGCTTTGATGCATGTGGCGGATGGCTGCTTCGATATCCTCCATTGTCCATTTGTCCTGTACCCGCTTGTTCATTTGACCACCTTGGGGACCACGATCAGTCCCGCATCCTCGACCTTGACATTCGCCAAAGCCTCATCCTGGGTGATGACGTGGGATACCACATCCTCCCGCAAAAAGTCGGTCTCGTCCTCAAAGGGATAGGCCATCGGTTCTACATTTTCGGTATTGACATCATCCAACAGGTCCAGCTGCGCCAAAAGCACATCGAAATCCTCATTGATTTCCCGCGCTTCGTTTTCACTGAGGGTGAACATCAGCTGGTTGGCTAATTGAATGACAAAAGCTTGGTCGTGTTTCATAATTATCCCGCTTTCTGATTCCTACCTATTTTATCATGTTTCACTCACCCGGCATTTCACCGGGTGATTCTTTCTAAAAATCCTGCAGTTCCGCAATAAAGGAGATCTCATCCATGGTGGCAACGCCCAGCTGATTCGCCTTGTCCAATTTCGAGCCGGCGCCCTCGCCATAGATGACCAGATCGGTCTTTGAGGTCACCGAAGAGGTGACCTTGGCACCGCAGGCCTCCAGGATTTCCGTCGCCTGCTTGCGGTCATATTTCTCTAAGGTTCCGGTTAAGACCACCGTCTTGCCGGTAAAGAAGTTCTCGGTGATTTCCTGCTTCTGGCTTTCCATCACCACGCCGTATTCCTGCAGCTTGTCAATTAATGCTTCGTTGTTTGGTTGATGCAAAAAGCCGTAGAGCGACTGGGCACTGATTTCCCCCATGTCGCGGATTTCCATTAAATCTTCAATTGAGGCTTTGCGCAGGGCAGTCATGCTGCCAAAAGCCTGGGCCAGGGTCTTGGCGGCCTTGGTGCCAATCTGGGAGATGCCTAAACCCACCAGGACCTTGCTCAAACCGGACTTTTTGGAGGCTTCAATCGCTTCCATAAGCTTGTCATAGGAGCGCTGGCCAAAGCCTTCCAAAACCACCAGTTCCTCCCGTTTATCCTTTAAGCGGTAGATATCCTCCACCGACTTTAAATAACCCAAATCGTTGAGCTGCTTGACCCGCTGGATGCCAAGCCCTTCGATTTCCATCGCGTCCCGGCTGGCAAAGTGGGCAATCGACTCCGTCACCCGGGCCGGGCAGTCGGGATTGATGCAATGGTGGTTGGCTTCGCCAGCCAGCCGCACAATCACACCCCCGCAAATCGGGCAGGTATCCGGAAAGACATAGGGGATTTGTCCACTTCGTTTCTCCGGTATGCTGCGCACCACTTCCGGGATGATGTCCCCGGCTTTGCGGACCACCACCGTATCACCCACGCGGATATCGCGCTCTTTGATTAAGTCTTCATTATGCAGCGAGGCAAAGCCGACCGAGGTCCCGGCCAAACGCACCGGCTCCAATGCCGCATTGGGGGTAATCCGCCCGGTCCGGCCGACGGTCAAAAAGATGTCCTTCAAAATTGTTTCTGCCTCCTCCGGCGGAAACTTGTAGGCGGTTGCCCAGCGGGGACTCTTGGCAGTAAAGCCAAGGGTTTGCTGCAAGGTTAAATCATCCACCTTGATGACAATCCCATCGATATCATAGGGCAGCTCGCTGCGCTTTGCGCCCATCTCTTGGATGTAAGCCCAAATCTCATCCACATCCCTGCACTTTCTGGCATTGGGATTAACCTTAAAGCCCTGGGCCCTCATCCACTCCAAACATTCATAGTGGGAGTTGAGTCCCAGCTCCCTGCCCTGGGGCAGATGATACCAGAATCCGTCCAGCTTGCGCTTCGCGGCAATCGACGAATCCAATTGCCGGATGGAACCGGCAGCCGCATTGCGGGGATTCGCAAACAGCTCCTCATCGTCTTCTTGTCTTTGCTTGTTCAAAGCCTCAAAGGAAGCCCGGGGCATATAGACTTCCCCGCGTACCTCCACTTCCCCCAAATAGGGAATCTTGAGGGGAATGGACTTGATGGTGCGGATGTTGTTGGACACATCCTCTCCCACCTCGCCATCCCCGCGGGTGACGCCAAAGGCCAGCGACCCGTTTTCATAGTTGAGGGAACAGGCCAAACCGTCGATCTTCAGCTCGCAGACATAAGTCACCGCCCCCGCACTCTTGCGGATGGAGGCATCGAAGGCCTTCAGGTCTTCATAATTATAGGAATTCCCCAATGAGAGCATCGCCCGTTTGTGGACGACTTTTTCAAACCCGTCCAGCACCTGGCCGATGATGCGCTGCGAGGGGGAATTGGGGTCATAGAACTCCGGATATTCTTTCTCCAGAGCCAAGAGCTCATTCATCAATTCATCATATTCAAAGTCACTGATACTCGGTTTGTCCAGCACATAGTACTGGTAGGCATATTCCTCCAGTTTTTTTCTGAGTTCCTCAATTTTTGTCCTGATCATTTTCCTGGTCCTTTTTCAGTTGTATGGAGGGGTGGTTGGCCATGATTTTGCGAATCCCGTGCGGGTATTCAAAGGCGACTTCCACCAGTCCTTCCTCGGCTTTGAGCACGACCCCTTCCCCGTATACCGTATGCACGACGATGTCATTCTTTTTGAGGCGCCGGCCTTTGGCCGCCTGCTTGAAGCGCTGAGCAAAGGGCATCGGCGCATCAAAGAGGGCTTCCGCCATTTTGAACTCATGGGGCTTGCCGGTCTCAAAGGTGGTGCCGATGTGCTCGATGGTGCCCTTCTCGATCTCATTGATGAAGCGGCTGCGGGTGCGCACCCGCGAGAGAATCTGTGAGAAGCCGGAGCTTTCGCAAAGGTAGAGCTGACGCTTGGCCCTGGTATAGGCAACATAGGCCAGCCGCCGCTCCTCCTCCAGTCCGCGCTTGCCATCATTGAGCGCACGCTCATTGGGGAAGATCCCCTCCGACAGACCGACGACAAACACCGTATCAAACTCCAGGCCCTTGGCGGCATGGATGGTCATTAACGAGACATAGGTCCCTTCCATATATTCATTGCGGTCCCCATACAGGCTGACCAGCTGCAGGTACTCCTCCAAGCTGCCGTCCGGATAGGTCGTCTGGAAGGTCTCGATATCATTGAGGAGTTCCTTCAGGTTTTCCATCCGCTCCTCTTCCTTGTTTTCCTTTAACATCTGCTGATAGCCGCTGGCTTCCAATATCAGCTCCAATAAGCGGCTGATGGTCACACTGCCTTTGGCGGCTTTGACCTTCTCAATCATCTCCACAAACTCTTTGGTGGAACGGCCAATGGCTCCGGAAAAGAGGTCTTCTGATGTTTTCAGGGTCTCATACATGGTCTGGTTCTTCTCCCTGGCCAAAACCCTCAGCTTGTCCAGTGATTTATCCCCCACGCCGCGGCGGGGATTGTTGATGACCCGCACCAAAGCCAAATCATCCGCCATCTCCAGCATCCGCAGATAACATAGGGCATCCTTGACTTCCGCCCGCTCATAAAAGCGGGTGCCGCCATAGATCACATAGGGAATCTTTCCCTCCAGTAAGCCCTTTTCAATGGACCTGGAGAGATAGTTGGAGCGATAGAGTACGGCGATGTCCTTGTAGTCAATCCCGTCCTGCTTGAGCTCCTTGATCTTGCTGGAAACCCAATAGGATTCCTGGTCCTCGCTTTGGGCACTGTGGTGTACAATCAGGGCACCATCGGTGCGCTGGGTAAACAGGTCCTTCTCCACCCGCTTGTCATTGTGGGCAATTAAGGAATTGGCCCCGTTTAAGATCGGGGCGGTAGAGCGGTAATTCTCATTGAGGATAATCGTCTCTGCACCCAAAAAGTCTTTTTCAAAACCCAGGATGATATTGACGTCCGCACCGCGCCAGGTATAGATGGTCTGGTCCGGGTCACCGACGACATAAACGTCGTTGGTGTCCCCAGCCAGCTGACGGATCAGCTGGTACTGGACCTTGTCGATATCCTGAAACTCATCCACATGGATGTAATGAAAGCGGCGCTGCCATTTGGCCAAACAGTCGGGAAACTGCGCAAACAAATCCACCGCAAACAGCAGCAGATCATCAAAGTCCAGCCCCTGCATTGCTTCCAGGCGGTTGAGATAGTAGGCATAGACCCTGGCCTTGTCCTTCTCCCCGAAGAAGTTCCCCGCCAATTCCAAAGCCCGCTCCCGGCTGATCCGGACGTACTTGTTGTTGGCAATATAATCGAGCATGGACGAAAAGGAAATCTTGGTGCGGTCCACATTCAGCTCCCGGTAGGCTTCCTTCAGCACCTGCTTCTGGTCTTCCTGGTCCAATACCGTGAAGTTGCGGGGATAGTTGAGATGGAAGATGTCTTCCCGCAAAATGCGCACACACAAAGAGTGGATGGTGGAGATGTGAATCGGATGGGCATCATCCCCCAGCATCAAGGCAATCCGCTCCTTCATTTCCCGCGCTGCTTTATTGGTGAAGGTGATGGCCAGAATCTGGGAGCCAAAGACTCCCAGCTGTTCTACCAGGTAGGCAATCCGGGTGGTTAACACCCGGGTCTTTCCCGACCCGGCTCCGGCAATAATGCGAACATAGTGAGCGGGTGTTAAAACCGCCCTTTTTTGATTTTCATTCAACGATTCCAGATCAATCACAAAGATACCTCGTTTTCTCTTCTTTATTATAACAGAGCAAACTTTCCCCGCTTGCGAAAGATGGAAGGATACTCCCTGGAATGATTTACCAGTAACAGATCGCAAGACTTTTTTTTAACCGAATTGTTTTACTTTTTTGACAGGTTTGGTACACTGTTTTTAACAGGGGGAAGAAGCAGGCATGTCATCATTTGTTTTAAAAACCATCATGAGCACCCAGCTCAAAAAGCGGGTTTTCTTCACCTTCCTCTTTGGTTTGGGATATTTCTTTTTGGTGGCTGCTTTGAGCTATTATCTTTTACCGGATGGCTTTCTGTTGCAAAAAAACAATGCGACCATGGGCTGGGATGCCCTGACAAATCCCTTTGGTGAGATGGTTCTCATCCTGGCATACAACTCATTTTCCTACATCGTGCTGGTTCTGTTGAACCAGTACCCCTACCCTTACCGCAAGCCGTTTTTTACAATCAGCTTTTTGGTGATGTTTACTCTTTTGACCTGGCAAGGGATTACCATCGGCACCTTCTCCTTTACCCAAGCGGTCTATTTTGTGCCGGATTTGACAACCCGGTTATTTCGCAATTTCGATCTTTTACACAGGGCTGCGCTTTGGGAGCTTTGCGGTCAATTGATGTTTCTGGCCTCCACTGCAAGATCTGCCATCGCCAAAGAGGAAGACGGACAGCTGTCTTTCTTCAAAGCTTTCAAACAATTCAAACTAAGCAAAGCCGAAAAGCTGGCCCTGATTAGTGCGGTTTTGATGGTGATTGTTGCGGCAATCGTGGAAGGGATGGCAATATTTAAGGGGGTGTGAGCAATGAAGAACTTTTCACAATACATCTCGTATCTCGTTTTCAATAATGTTAAACCGCTTGAACTCAGGGATTGTATCCCTGTAGCTGTCTTTTTTCGGCTTGTCGCTGCGACTTAATGCACATAAGATTAAAATACCAGACGGATAAAGCGGATCACGCAATTTTGCGCACCGTATATCGTCATATTCATAGCATAATGGCAAATCATTTTCACGGCTTAAATAATCCAGCATCGCCAACAGATACAAAGCCTCTGGATACCATTTTTTCTCAAACAGCTTACGGATTTGGTTTGACTCCAGCGTTTCGATAATGAATCCAAGATCCCCTAGATCCTTAACCCTGTGGCAAACCGTAAATTTAAAAGCCTCAAAACCTTGGCGGTATTCCATAATGCAATCCCCTTTTAAATGTTATTTAAAATAAAACCACTGTCTCTATCAACCCGAGTAAAAGTCATATTTTCGCATCGGTCACTACTTCCCTTGCATCTCCTCTAACAGCGCTTGTTTCTCCTTAAGCATCACTTCATCCTGCCGTATCAGGTTGCCATAATCAAACAAAGCAATTCCCTCAAAATGCTTCAGGGTCTTCGCATAAGCCAGCTGACGAGCCAAAAGGTCTCCGGACAGCCACTCTGCTGAACCCCCTTCTTCCCCTATCCGATATGCCGGCAAGCCGATAATCAGCTGCACGTTTTTATAGGTCACCAGCTCATCCCACTGGTCTGCCCTTAAATCAAAAGCAGCACTGGCATGGTCAAACTGCCAGTAGATCTGAGGGATGATGTAATCGACATAGCCAGGCTGACTCAGCCAGGCATCGACATCCGCATAGATGGTATTGCGGTTGTAGTCAAGATTCCCGGATGGCGATATCCCAAAACGCAGTTCGCTGTCAAAAGCTTTGACCGCCCTATACAAATCCATCACCAGCAGATTGGTCTGATGCAGACGGAAGTCTTTCAGTGATTCGTAGTCTGATTCCAGAAACCACATATTATCAAAGGTCTCATCAATTCCTTCCGGATAGAAATAGTCATCCAGATGAATGCCGGATACATCATACTTCTGCAATATCTCCTGTGCCACAGATACCACCAGGTTTCTTACCTGGGGACTGGCAGGGTCGAGGTACCAGCGGTCATTGATTAAATGGATATGGGAGCTGGCCGGGGTATTGGCCCATTGTGCAACTTTGTAGGAAGGATCAATCAATAACATATCTTCACTGCTATAGGAGCGGAAGGGATTGATCCAGGCTTCCACCAAAATCCCCTGCTTCTTTGCTTCCTTGACCAATAACAAAAACGGGTCGTAGTCCAAATCCTTTACAGTACTTGCCGGGGGATAGAGGGATGACTGATAGTAGCTGTCGGTGAAAGCGACCGCATGCAGATACAAGGTGTTTCCACCAATCTTTTTAATGTTTTCACATATTTCCCGGGCCCGCTTCTCAAACTCCTTCTGGCTGGGCGCATCCGCAAGCACCGTATTCCAGTTGCCGAAGGAAAACCAAACCCCGACGATATAGTCCGTCTTTATTGTGGGGGTACTCTTGCTGCAGGAGACCAACAGACTCAGCACAATCACAACCATCATCTTTTTCATTTGGCACCTCTTTGTTTCAGCCATACCGCCAGCACCCCGATATCAGCCGGGGTCACCCCGGAAATCCTGGAAGCCTGACCCAGGGTCAATGGCTGCACCTGGGACAGCTTTTGGCGGGCCTCCAGGGACAAAAGCTCGATACTTTGATAATCCAAATCCTGCGGGATGCTTTGCGCCTGTAAGCCAGCCAGCTGCTTCGCTTCCCGTCGCTGCTTTTCGATATAGCCTTCATACTTCAAGTCCACTTCTAAAGAATCCACGACACTTTGCGGGACATCTGTATCCAGGAAATCCCTGATACCAAGTGAGGGGCGCTTGATGAGCTGGTC
Source organism: Erysipelotrichaceae bacterium (assembly GCA_031272515.1). Lineage (GTDB taxonomy): Bacteria > Bacillota_I > Bacilli_A > Erysipelotrichales > Erysipelotrichaceae > JAISTR01. The sequence goes on from JAISTR010000023.1 coordinate 14,623, forward strand.
CAGATGAATGCCATTTTTAATAGGATCATAGCCAGCCTGTTCTAAAATCTGATTGTTTTTCTCACTTACAGCAACCACCGTATCTTTGACCTTTTGAAGCAGGTCCTGTTTTTGTTGCTGCATCTTTTGAAAGTTTTGGTACTGCGCTTCGCTGAGCAAGCCGATTTGATGGCCCAGCTGTGTTAAGCGCTCTGGTGCATTATCGTGTCTTAGCAGCAGCCGGTACTCCGCCCGGCTGGTCAATAAGCGATAGGGCTCAGTTGTTCCCTTGGTAACCAAATCATCGATCATGACTCCGATGTAGGCCTGATCCCTGCCCAGGATTACCGGCTCTTGTAAACGCAAAGAGCGCACGGCATTAATACCCGCCACTAAACCCTGACCGGCCGCCTCCTCATAGCCTGAGGTGCCGTTAATCTGGCCCCCACAAAAGAAGCCGGAGAGATGCTTGGCCTCAAGGCTTGGCCACAAACTCAAGGGATTAATCGCATCATACTCGATGGCATAAGCGTATTTCACAATCTCTGCCCGCTCTAAGCCCGGCAGGGTATGCAGGATCTCTTCTTGCACATAGTGGGGCAGGGAAGTCGAAAAGCCCTGCACATATAAAGTGTCCAGTTCTTTTGACTCCGGCTCCAGAAAAATCTGATGGCGCTCCTTGTCCGCAAAGCGGACCACCTTGTCTTCAATCGAGGGACAGTATCTTGGTCCTGTCCCTTGAGCCACTCCGCCATACACAGCGGACTCGCTTAAGTGCGCGCGGATGATGTCATGGGTCTTCTGATTGGTATAGGTCAGATAGCAGGACCAGGGATTATGTATGATTTCCTCTGGTTTAGTCTGCCAGCTGAAGACATGAAAGCCTTCGCTTCCCGGCTGCTCACTGGTCAAAGACAAGTCCACACTATCCCGCTTTACTCGAGGCGGGGTTCCGGTCTTTAAGCGAAACAAGGGAAAGCCCAGCTTGATTAAGGACGCACTGATGCGGCTGGTGGTCTTCTGTCCATCCGGTCCGCCCGGCGTCTTCTCTAATCCGACCAGGATATCGGAATTCATATAGGTACCGGTTGTCAGCACCAGTTTTTTACAATGGATGATGGTCCCATCCTCTAAGACTGCACCCTGGATGGTGTTGTTCTCGGTTATAAAATCCTCGCAGATACCTTCCATCACCCGCAGGTTTTCTTCTTTGGCAACAATCTTGGACATGTAATCCATATATGCCAGCTTATCGGATTGTACCCGCAGGCAATGCACCCCCGGACCTTTTGCAGTATTAAGCATTTTGAACTGCAATGCCGTCAGGTCCGCAGTCCTGCCCATCTGCCCGCCCAAGGCATCGATTTCCCGGGTGACGATTCCCTTGGCTGGACCGCCGACCGAAGGATTGCAGGGCATGGAAGCCAGGCGGTTTTTATCAAGGGTCACCAAAATCGTGTCCGCACCTAAGCGGGCACTGGCCAAAGCTGCTTCCACACCGGCATGACCGCCGCCGACAACCAAAATCTCACAGTGGATCGTTTGTTCTTTTTGCATCAAGGATATTATACGATGTTTGTCCAAAAAGCATCCAAGGCATCCCGGAAGATCTGATTCAATTCAGGCCATTCCAGCACAATACAATCAGGGAGGCGAATCCCCAAGCCCGGCTGCCGGACTCGATGGCATGCAATATCCTGATGTTCTGCTGAGCCTCTAGTTCTTGCAAAGTTTGCTTGATGAATGCTTCCATATTTCAATCCTTTCTGAAAACCATGTTGTTTTCAAGCAGTTCTTGAAAGGTTACCGGTTGATAGTGATTGACTTCCACACATACATTCAAAGACTTGTCATGATTTCCCAGAATCAGATGTTTCTTGCCCTTGAGCCGGTCTAGATACACTTCCGGGTTTTGGGCAATGCGAAACATCAGGTCTCTCAGAATAAAGACCGTGTCTGAATTTGTGATACGTTTGTTGTAGTTGGCAATCAGTACTTCATCCATTTCTGTGACATCCGCAAACGGACGGTCACAGAAACGGATGATGTTTTTATGGCCCAAATGTAAATCGGATGTGTAATAAACCATTGGTCTCCTTCAGGCAACTCCAACACATCTTCAAAAAGGAAGTGCAGTTGTCAATTCTGCTTGTTGATGTGGCCGCTTTGCCTCCTAAGTCTTAAACCATTATAAATGCTCCCACTTCAGAAGAAAACAGTAACCTCCTTATTAGAGAAACCTACTGTAACAATTTACTCAGTATACTGAGTATTTTGTAAAACATACTGAGTAATTTGTGTTAGAATAGATATCGGAGGTACAACATGTTTGAAAGAAAACTGGTGTCACAATTGGTGAATAGAATGCAGGAACCGCGCAAATTCATACAAATCGTGGAAGGCCCCAGGCAAACCGGGAAGACCACGGCAGTGCTGCAGGCATTAAATAAACTGGATATTCCCCAGCACTATGTCAGTGCCGATGACCCGACTCTGAATTCTTTGGAATGGATCCGCAATGAGTGGCAAAGAGCCCGTTTACTATCAAAAGATGGCGATGCCATCCTGATTCTGGATGAACTGCAGAAAATAGAGAAATGGTCTGAGATGGTGAAATTATTATGGGATGAGGACAGCCGCAATCATTGTCCTTTGAAAGTGATTATTACCGGATCCTCAGCCCTGTTATTAAAGAAGGGGATGAAAGAATCCCTGAAAGGCCGCTTTGAGGTGTTGTACTGTACCCACTGGAATTATCAGGAATGCAAAGACGCCTTCGGATACAGCCTGGACGATTTTTTGTTATTTGGCGGTTTCCCCGGAAGCAGTTCCCTAATTCAGGATGAGGAACGCTGGGTGTGCTATATGCGTGAAGCCATCATCAATCCAACACTCACCCAGGATGTCATGTTAATGGATGACATCCGTAAACCGGCATTATTGGATGCCCTATTCGCTTTGGGATCAATCTACAGCGGTCAGGAAGTATCCTACACAAAACTCTTGGGGCAATTGCAGGATGTGGGCAATACCGTCACCTTAGCCCACTATCTTGACTTGTTAAGTGATGCTGGAGTAATAACCGGATTGCAGAAATATGCCAATAGTCCAATATCTGTCCGCAAGAGCTCTCCGCGCTTGTTGGTCTATGACACCTCATTGATGAGCTATCACTACGGCACAAATCGCCGCAGCCTGCTGAATCATCCGGCAGAGCGGGGGCACTTGGTGGAAAGTGCGATAGGAGCTTATCTTTTGGCCAGGGGCAAAGAAGAGGGCTTTGGAGTGTATTGGTGGCGGGACCGGAGTGAAGAAGTGGACTTCGTAATTCAGAAAGGCTCATCTCTCACCGCCCTGGAAGTCAAGAGCGGCCGAATCAAGCATACCGGCGGAACCCTGTCCTTCAAATCCCGCTATCCCCATGCCCTCTCATTGATTATCGGCTCTTCTGATGTTTCAGTGGAAGATTTCCTTTTAGGAAAACAACCACTGTTTCTTGAATAAATGCACCTGCCCCCTTCCCCTATCCATCCTTGCTCCGCTATAATCAATGACAGAGGAACATTTATGAAAAAACTGCTGCTTATCTGTTTGTTATGTTTATCCCTGTTTGCCTGCACCAAAAAAGATACAGTGGATCATGATGCGGCTGTGACCTGCTACTTGCAATCCGACGCAATTGGAATCATGACCCAGTACAGCGGCCAGGTCCCAATCAAGGAAATTACTTCGACCTCGACGCTGTTTGCCTATGATTTCCATATTTTAAGTCAAAGCGATTTCAACTGGGAGGAAGAGGATTTCGTTACTGCTCTCAAGGATGTGTACGCAGCACAGGACGTGCGCCTCACCTATGACCCGCCCCTGATTATCTATGAACTGGTGTTTACACCGGAGGGCTTCCAGGATGCGTACGCAAGCACTACCGACCTGGATTTCACCAAGGACCTTCTGGAAGAGATTATTAAAACACCTGTTGCCAATGGTGCTGTCTGTGACAGTGATCCCAATGTTGCCCAAGCGCTTTTTGACGAAAATATCGCAGCACTCAAGGCTTTCCGCATCACCTACGACATCCCGTTTGACTTTGATCTCTTTGAATTGACTTTTGGCAGTGATATCCGCTTTACCAAAGTCAAAAACCAGTTTTCTGAATTCAACAACCACGATGTCGCCCTGGTTCCGGTCCACATCGTCAATAACTCCGGTGCTACCGGAATGGTCAATATGTTCTACTATTCCATCTTTTCACCAGACGGTATTGAACTGGATGATGTTACTGTCTACTTCAGCTCTGACGAAAACACCTTAGGTTATGGTTCAGAGTTACGAAACGGCGCTGAGGGTGATTATGTAATACCCGTTTTATTCACCGGCGATGGCGAGTATGTCATCGAGTTTGACAACTACGGCACTTTTGTGGAAGTCTATCTGCCGATTGAAAAGACCGGTACCACCGATTCAGGATCAGATTCCGGGACAGGCAGCAGTGAAACCACCCAAACCGTCGATGCCGGCGACTTCACCATCACCTTCAAAAACAAGGTCACGGAAAATGCCAGCCTGACTTTTAAGATCACCGGCGCTGAAGATTTGGAAGTCACCAGCATTGAAGTAGTCAAGGACGGTTCGATCATCAAGACTGTGAACATTGCTGATGAGCTTGCCAACAGCTACATCACCATCACTACCAGTGGCGGCAAGAAAACCTATGATCTCTGCTACAACTCCTATGCGACCTTTCGAACCTGGTACCGCCATGCAGCAGACGGTAGCTATGACATCGTCATCTACTACAACGGCACCAGCTACACCTATACCATGAAAGTAAACAACTGGTACAATCACTGACCAAAGTAAAACCGGAGGCAAGCTCCGGTTTTCTTTGGTCTCTATTTTATACTGCACTTCATATCTTCAATCTGGGCTTCATTGATTTCCTTGATGGTTTCCAGACTGTCATTGCTCCAATCGATGAAGTCATCTTCCTCCAGCCAGGACAAAGCCTGGGGATCGCTCATATCATATTCCTGGGTAATGGTCAGCACGGTGCCCTTGACATTCATTTCATAGACCACACCGCTGATGGTTCCCAGGGTTTCCTGTAAATTCCGGTCCAGCTCCGCAACCACTTCATTCATCTGGTCGGCGCTTAAACCCTGATCTGCCATGTCTTCCGACACTTCAAATATAATCGTCTTAACCGGTTTCTCCCCCATGACCTTCATTGTGGACTTAATCCCATCCGCTTCATAGGAGCAGGTCAAAACCTTATCTCCCCCCGTACCTTTACCACAGGAGAATAATGTCATCAGCAATAAAATCACCAACGCCAATCGTTTCATCTCTTCTCACCTCGGCTTGTTTTAGTATACAATACGAAAGACACTGTTGACAAATCAAAAATAATCCCGTACTGTATTAGTGTTAGTAATACAGGAGAAAGTGATGTATCATCTTTCCTATGCGGATAAGAATGCGATTTATCAGCAGATTGTAGACCAGACGATTACCTATATCCACCAGGGAATTCTGGAAGCGGACCAACAAATGCCGGCGGTCCGCATTTTGGCTTCCCAGCTGGGTATCAACCCCAATACCGTACAGAAAGCCTATCAGATTCTGGAGGAAAAGGGATATATCATTCCGGTGCCCAAAAAAGGATCCTTTGTCAATGATACCAGCAAGATCAAGCAGCTGTTCACCCAGAATTGCCTGGAGCAGCTCAAGCAGGCAATCATGGACTGCAAGAATGCCGGGATATCGGGTAAAGAGATGAAAGAACTGTTAAACAGCTGCGGGGTAAAACTATGATCGAAGTTCAGGAAATATCCAAATCTTTTGACAGCGGGGAAGTGCTTCATCAGATCAGCTTCTCTGTCCCCAAGTCCCGGGTGCTTGGCGTGGTCGGACCTGTAGGGTCCGGCAAGTCCACGCTGCTGCGGATTTTAAGCGGCATCCATCAGCCGGATGCGGGGCTGGTGCTCGTCGATGAGCTGCCGCCGAAAAAACGCTATGTGATCAACCGCAAACTGTTTTTCGTCAGCGATGAAGTGGTCTTTGAAGCCGGGGCAACCTTACTGCAGCTGCGCAAGTTCTACAAGGTCTTCTACAGTACCTTCAACGACGGCATCTACCATAAGCTTACCGCTCAGTTCTCACTTCCGGAAAAAGCCAAGCTCACCTCCTTCTCCAAGGGACAAAGACGGCTGGCGGCTTTGGTTCTGGGACTGGCCATCAAGCCTTCCATCCTGTTATTGGATGAAGCCTTTGACGGGATTGATGCGGCTTTGCGCCACAAGCTCAAAGCCATCATCACCCAGCAGATTGATGAAGAGGAAATGACGGTAATCCTGTCTTCCCATAACCTCAGGGAAATGGAGGATATCTGCGATATGATCTGCCTGCTCAAGGATGGCAGCATCTCCCTGTTTGGGGATATCGATGAGATCAAAGCCGGCTTTGTGCGCATCCAGCTGGCCTTTGATAAACCGGTGGACTTGGATTCTTTCGATAAGTACAAGCCCTTGTCCCTAACCCAGACCGGCAAGCTTTTGACCCTGATTATCCAGGGCGAAGCCGAACCGGTTCTGCTGGATTTGCAGAAGCGCAAACCAATCTTCATCCAGGAAGTACCTTTGACCCTGGAGGAAATCTTTATCTTGAAAGCGGAGGCCAATCATGAGACCGTTGATTAAGAAGCGGGTGCAGTTTGACTACGCGCGTTATCTTTTATCCAAGCATCTGCGTTACCTGGTTTTAACCTCGCTGGCTTGCATTATTGCCAACGGCTTTCTGGTTTTCACCAATCCCTTTGCGGGCGGGCCCTGGCTGGTGGATGGCGCCTTTTTCCAAACCGTCATCGCCGTCGTCGGTGCCTTCTTTGTCTCCGGCTTCCTCTTTGACTTTTTAAACAAGCGCTACAAGGCGGACATTTTCTTCAGCCTGCCCATCAAGCGCTCCGACCTGTTTGGCACCCTGTTTGTGACCGGGATGATCCTGGTCTTTGTGCCCTATCTTTGCGGCTGGCTTTCCGCCCTGCCTTTCTATGGGCAGCAGATCGGGGAAGCCTTTGAGGTCTTTCTGATTAATTTGCCGATGATCATGGCTGTCTTTGCCCTGTTGGTCTTTGTGCAGATGAATACCGGCAACCTGCTGGAGAGCGTTTTGTTCTCGGGGATTGCCCTGCTGCTTCCCATCTTGATTTGCGGGGTTTGGCTATTGTACTGCAATACCATGCTATTGGGTTATGCCAGCAGCAACCTGAGCCAGCTGTTTCTGGTCTTTTGTTACTTCTCGCCGCTGGCGGCAGGGATTGCGACCTTCTTTGACTGGGCTTCGCTTTCTGCCTTTACCTTCTGGCTGTCGGTATACTGGGGCGTCATCACCGTAGTTTTGGCCTTGCTTTCTTCCTATCTGTTTCAAAAGCGGAAGGCCCAGCAGGTGCAGGTTCCCTTCACCAATCCGGTCTTCTTCCCCCTGCTTATGGGAGCTTTCGCCTTGGCGATACAGCTTTTGTTCTGGGGGGTTTTGGGACTGGGCTTCTACTACGATATCCGCTATATGGTTTTGCCCTTCGCCTTTGCCTGGCTGGTCTATGTGATTGTGGATGCGGTAGCCCACCGCGGCTTCAAGAATGTCATCCAGGCCGGGGTTGTCTATGCCTTAATCGGCATCGCCGGCTTTATGATTATCCTGCCTGCCAATGCAACCGGCGGTTTCGGCTTTGTCAAGCGGGTCCCGGACAATGAGGAAGTCGCTTCCGTTTATGTCAATATCAATGACTTTGTCTTAGCCAACTATCAGTTCTCCTCCTATGACAATAAACTGCTGTTGGAGGATGAAGAATCCATAGCGACCATCACCAGCTTCCATCAGGAGCTCTTGGATTACTACGAGCAAAGCGGGTTAACCGGCACTGGCAGCTACGACATCATCTGGCAATCCCCCAGCGTGAGCGCCGGTATCTATACCTATCCCTATACCACCTTCGACAACTATTACAGTTCTCTGGAAATCACTTATGTATTAAAAGACGGATCCTCCATCTCCCGCAGCTATACCTATCCGACCGACTGGGGCTACAGCCTGACCAGTTCGAATATCGTAAGACAGCTGACGATACAAAACCTGGATGTGCTGTTGCCGTCAAGAAATGATTTGTTGGTGGACTCGAGTGCGTCCGAGTATGAGAATATCAACGGCATCATCAATGACAACTCCAATATTCTGGTCACCCTCAATAACCTGACCTACAGTGCCGCCACCAACATCCGCACCAAGGAGGACCTGATTGCCTTGACCGAAGCCTTGAAGCTGGATATTGCGGATCAGGATCTCTTGAGTGCCAAGAGTACCTACCTGGGTGATCTGACCATCACTGCCAATGTCAAGGAAACGATCATTACCTATTCTTTGGATGGCGAAGTTTCCTATCAAACGGCCAGCTCCTTATCCTACTACGCCTACTATATTTCCCTCAACTCAGAGATGACCAACACCCTTGCCTTCTTGGCTGAGAAGGGCTATGAAATCCCGGCCCAGACCATGAGCAAGGCTGTGCTGGTGCTGCCGATGGCAGATTTGGAGAAGTCCGCCTTCTTTACCTTCTCCCCCAGCCTGTATTACGGGGAGGATATGACCTTCACCTATTACCGGCTGACGGCCAGGCAGTTTGAGCAAATCCGGCCCTACCTGCTGACCCCTGGTCTGGCCAAGCAAGCCGGCTGCGTGCTGATCTTCCAGGATGCCAACGGCTATGAGTTTGCGGGCATCATTGATCCGCAGTACACCGGAACCGTGCTCAACCTGCTCAAGAACAATGAGCTCTATCAGACCACCGGCTGGAATTTCTTCTATCTGCTGGAAGACGTTCCCGCAAACCAATAAGAAAGACACAAAGCACACGGCAACCCGTGTGCTTTGTTGTTCAATCCCTTAAAAAAAGACCCTCACAGGTCTTTTTGTTTCTCAGTAAATTTTCGTCCCTGGGGCCAAGTCCTGGACACTCACCACTTCCAGCAGCTTGCCATCACTGCCGGCCAAAAGCATGCCTTCTGAGGTTTCCCCTCTTAAGACTGCCGGTTTCAGGTTGGTGATGACAATAATCTTCTTGCCGGTGAATTCCTCTGGGGTATAATGCTCAGCAATGCCGCTGACGATTTGAACCGTCCTGTCACCGATGTCAACCTGCGATATCAATAACTTATCTGCCTTGGGGTGTTTCTTGCAGGACTTGACCAGTCCGACTTGAAGTTGGATCTTGCTGAAGTCGTCCATGGTAATCTCCGGCTTGCTTTCTTCTACCGGCTTTTCAGCAGCCTTTGGCTCTTCACTTACACCAATACTCTTCTCATCAATCCGCTCAAAGAGAATCTCCGGGTTCGCTGTGACTTGATATTCATCCACCTTGCCATAAGCCATATCGCTGTAGCTTTTTGCACTGGTATTGAGCTGCTCGAAAATCCGCTTGGAGGTTTCCGGAATAAAGGGCATCAGGGCGATGGCGGATACCCGGATTGCTTCCAGCAGGTGATAGAGCACACTCTCCAGTCGCTCTTTCGCTTCCGGGTCCTTGCCCAGCTTCCAGGGTTCGGTTTCATCCACATATTTGTTGGAGCGCCTTAACAGGTCCAAAATCACGCCGATGGCTTCATCGACCCGCAAGCCGTCCATCTTGTCCTCCAAGAGTACCGACAAATCATTGATCATCGCTTGCAGCGAGGCATCCGGTGCGCCGCTGACGTCATTCTTCTTTATCTTCCCTGACAGATAGCGGTTGGACATGGTTAGGGTACGGTTGACCAGGTTGCCCAGAACGTTGGCCAAATCGGAATTCCTTCTTTGGACCATCAAGAGCTCTGAGAACTGTCCGTCATTGCCAAAGGGCACTTCACTAAGCAGGAAGTAGCGGACTGTGTCAACGCCATAATCCTTGATATAGATTCTGGGGTCCTTGTAGTTGCCCAGGGATTTGGAGATCTTGCCGCCCTCGATAATCAGCCAGCCATGGCCATAGACCTTCAAAGGCTCGGCCACGCCCAAAGCCATCAGCATAATCGGCCAGATGATGGTGTGGAAACGGAAGATTTCCTTGCCAACCAGATGCAGGCTGGCAGGCCAGTAGGTTTGAAACAGGCTGTCATCCTCACTCAGATAACCCATGGCACTGATATAGTTGGACAGGGCATCGATCCACACATAGCTGACATGGTTGGAATCAAAGGTCAAAGGAATCCCCCAGGACAGTTTGTCCACAGTGCGGGACACCGACAGATCCTGCAAACCCGGTTTCAAAAAGTTATTGACCATTTCGTTGTAGCGGCTCTCCGGCTGCATCAAATCCCGATGGCTCTCCAGGTACTCCTCAAACTGCTTCTGATACTTGGAAAGCCGCAGGAAGTAGGATTCCTCCTTCATCAGCTTGACTTCCCTGCCGCAGTCCGGGCACTTCCCGTCCACCAGTTGGGACTGGGTCCAGTAGGACTCACAGGGAGTACAGTACCAGCCTTCATAGTAGCCCTTGTAGATGTCGCCCTGCTCATACAGCTTTTCATAGATTCTCTGCACGCAGCGGATATGGTCCTCATCCGTGGTCCGGATGAAGCGGTCATACTCAATGTCCAGCGCCTTCCAGAGATCCTTGGCATTGGCCACGATCGGGTCCACGAATTCCTTGGGGCTCTTGCCCGCAGCAGCTGCCCGTTCGGCAATCTTCTGGCCGTGCTCATCGCTTCCGGTCAGAAAGTAAACATCCTCGCCTTTGAGCTTGTGATAGCGGCTCAGACAGTCAGCGATTACCGTCGTATAGCAGTGACCGATGTGAAAGTTATCGCTGGGATAATAAATCGGGGTAGTGATGTAATAAGTGTTATTTTTCATGTTGTCATCTCCCTTTGCGCTTTTTTATTATAGAGGGAAATGTCAACAATTGTAAATGAAAAAAGGATTTGTTTGATAAAAAATTATCAGGCAAATCCAATTCAAAAGCGACTGTTTATCTCTTTTGGAATTTTATTAAGAATTTTTTTGAAAACCAGACCGTTCAGGGGGTACAGCTGCCGCCGTTTTTTACCATCACATCCTTGATCTCCTGGTGGGTAATTGTCTTCCAGTCAAAGACACTGCCGGCTGCACTCATGTCGATTTTGTTGATTTGACCGCCGGCGGTAATGTGGATCACATCATCCTTGAGCTCTGCCTCTACTTCTACACCAGGAAAGATCTCCTGCACCTCGGCAATCAATTGTTTCTTGATGGCCGGGAAATTCTCCTTGGTGGCTTCGTAATTGGCAGCTGCCAAATCCAGGGACATGGAGAATTTCTCAACCGGCTTTTCACCATAGTAGATATAGGTATAAGTGGTACCGTTACTGGTCAAAACACAGGTCAGTTCACTCTGTTTTTTAGAACAGGAACCAAAGCTGAAACATAACAACAGGACAATCATTAATCTCTTCATAAATACCTCACTTCAATACCTTCCGTTTGTATTGATTTGCCACTCACTTCATTTCACAGCTGAAACCATTTGCTTCCAAGTATTCCTTGATCTCTGCCTGTGTAATAGTATCCAAATGCATATCATTCTGGGTTTTACTGAAGTCGATTTTGCCATCGGGAATGGTCAAGGTGACGATGACATTGCCATCATCCGTCAAATCGAAGTCCAGGACTCCCTGAGGGAAATCCTGTTTCCAGGAATTTGACAGTTCCTCCTTGAACTCTTCGTAGTTGCTTTCCTCAATCCCATAAAGGCTGGCCGGAGCTTCAAACGTCATAGAATAGCTGGATACCGGCTTTTCGCCATAATAGGTAAATGAAAGCTGGACACCATCTTCCTGTGCAGAGCAGACAATGACTTTTTCCTTTTTGGTGCAGCTTGTAAAAAGCATGACAAGCAAAATCAACATGACAATTTTCTTCATAAAGTCTCCTTCTTCCTACATCTATTATTTTACGCCAATCTGAAAAGATGTGCCATTCATCCTGAAATCCATTGGTGTCAATTCGGATGAGTCATGTAATCAAAAAACTCTTTGGAACAATCATTCCAAAGAGTTTTACATTACACTTCGTTGCTTCTTTTGTTTTACTTGCAACTTCCGCCCTGCTGCTGCATGAACTCGGTTATTTCCTGGTAGCTGATGGTATCAAAGTCAAAGGTGCCGCCGATTTCCTCCACATCAATATCAGCAATTTCCCCGCTGATGATGTAATGAATTTTGTCATCTTTGTAATTCACCTCAATATCAAAGCCGGGATAGGCTTCTACCATGTCTGCCAGCAACTCTTCTTTATACAGCTCAAAGGTACTTGCATCAAGTCCATAAGCTTCCGCCGGGAAAGCCAGATCCATGTCAACATGGGTGACGGGCTTCTCGCCGGTATAGACATAAGTAAACAGGTATCCTTCCCCAATCTCCAGGGTACAGGTCAAAGTCGGTTGTTTTGAACTTTTACAGCCGGAGACCATCAGAAACAAAAGGCACAAAATTAATAGCTTCTTCATCACAAATCCCCTCTCTTTCCTCTTCTTTATTTGTTACCAGCATCACTGCTGTACAAATCTTCATTAAGCTGTCCTAATCCTATTTGCAAGACCCGCCTACATTCTCCATGAACTCGGTGATTTCCTTGTAGGTAACAACCGTAAAATCAAAGGTTCCCCCGCCAATCACGGAATCAAAGTTGGCTGGATCGCCTTTGATGTAAAAATGGATGATATCATCACTGTAGGAAAGATCGACATCAAAACCGGGATAGGAGTTAACCATGTCCGCCAACAGGTCGTCTTTATAGGAATCGTAGTTATCCGCACTAACACCGATGTATTCTCCCGGATAGGCAAGATCCATATCAACATAGGTGACTGGTTTCTCGCCGGTATAGACATACGTAAACAGATATCCTTCCTCAATGCTCAAGGTACAGGTCAATTGTTTGTTGCCACTTCCGCTTTTACAGCCGGAAACCATCAGAAACAACAGGCACAGAATCAACAGCTTCTTCATCACAAATCCCCCTTCACTCATTGCCTTCATTATACATGAGGGAGGTAGTTTTTTCTATGAAACCTCCATTGACAGGCTTTTCAATCCTCCCCAGAATCTTCTTGTTGTATAATTCAAAGGTAACCTATGGAAAACAAAAAACCCAACATTCTGTTGATTACCACCGACCAGCAGCGTTATGATACCATCCATGCTGCCGGCTACCCCCATATGATTACCCCCAACCTGGACCGCTTATGCGATGAAGGGTGCCGCTTTACGCGTGCCTATTCCCCCAATCCGGTGTGCCTGCCTGCCAGGCACAACCTGATTACCGGCTTGAGCGCAAAGCATCATACCTTTGATGACAACTACTTTGATGACTCCCATCAGATTCCCCAGCAGCTGCCGACCTTTGCGCAAAAGCTCAGCGATGCCGGCTATGACGCCATTGCTGTGGGCAAGATGCACTTTCAACCCTACCGGCGCCACAACGGCTTTACGCGCTTATATCTGATGGATGAAATACCGCGTTATAGGGAAGATGATGACTACGCAGTCTATCTGAAAAACAACGGATATGACTGGCTGCAAAGCCTTCATGGCGTACGCCATATACTGTACATGCAGCCGCAGCAGTCCCTGGTGGACATTGAACATCATGGCAGTACCTGGGTGGCAGACAAAGTCATCGATTATCTGAAAACCAAGAGCAAGGACAAACCCTTTCTGATCTGGGCTGGCTTTATTGCCCCGCATCCGCCCTTTGATGTACCCAGGGAGTATGCCCACCTCTATGACAACAAGGAGCTGCCCTTGCCTACCAAAAGCAAGACCTCACTTTGCACCACTGCCTTGGATAACCAGGACATTGCTGATTATCCCGATGAGAAGGTCTTGATGCGGGCCAGACAGCTCTACTGTTCCTCCATCACCTTTGTCGACCATCAGATTGGCAGAATGCTGAAGCAGTTGGAAAACATGGGAGAGCTGGATAACACCTTCATCCTCTTCACCAGTGACCATGGCGAAATGCTCGGGGATTTGGGGACCTATCAGAAGTTTCTGCCCTATGATGCCTCCGCCCGTATTCCGATGATTGTCCGCTATCCCCAGCTTGTAAAAGCAGGGAGTGTCAATAATGCCTTTGTGGACCTCAATGATATCTTTCCGACCTTTATGGATGTGTGCGGCTTGCAGATGCCGAAAAACTACGACTATCCCGGTGATTCCCTCTTTGGCAATAACAAAGACCGCAGTGTCCAGTACATCGAGCACCAGCATGATTCCAGGCGCTGGGTGAGCTTGGTCTCTGAGCGCTATAAATACAACTATTTCTATGGCGGAGCCAGGGAAGAACTGTTTGATTTATTGGTGGATCCGGAGGAAACCGATAACCTGATGGAGAGCATCCCGGAATCGGTGAAGGGAGTCAGGGACCAGCTCAAAGTCAAGCTGGTGGAACTGGAAGCCCGCTATGGATTGCCCCGGATGGTCAAGAACGGGGACTTCCGCAAGCTGCCGCCCTTCAATCCCCGCTTTGACAGGGAAAAGAACCTTCCCTTCTTCCCCAAGCACTTAAACAACCAGGCGGAAATTGATGCCCTGATGTCTTTGGAACAGGAAGCGGCACTGGCTATCAAGGATGAACCTTTGGTACAGCTGGAACGGATGGATTTAAGCGCATATGAAGGATTGATTGATCTGGAGAAGGTCAAGGATCTGGTGAAGAAGATCCGTTAACATAGTATTTAAAATCCCAGGCAGCTGCCTGGGATTTTCTGTTAATCTCCTTCGTGGTTGACTTTACGCTCCAGGGCATGGCCGTTCTCTGCTGCCCCATAGCCCAAAGCGGTGGAAGAGTTGAGGATGGTTTCCCCTCTTCTGTATTTTTCGATTTCACTGCGCTTCACCAGGTAGCCGGTAACCCGTACCAGATCCCCGCCTTCCTCATAACCGCTGAAGTAGCGCACGCCTTTTTCAAAGGCGCCTTTGAGGATATCCAGAAGCGCTTCCGGATGGTTGTACCAGGTCTCATCGAACTTGTACACATCCCCGCAGCCGGTCGGGAAATACTTTTGATAGTGGGTAGAGTGGTTGAGCTGCATGGCAACCGGAGGCTCTGCCCCGATGGGAATCCGGATGCCCGGAGAACAATCCAGGCCATCGCTGTCGATGCCGACCTGGGCATGCAGCTGGGCAATGCCATGATAGGCTTCGCAATAGTCCAAAGGATTCTCCTTGGTCAGCTTAACGATTTCCTGTAAAATCTTCTCACCCAACTTGTCCGCTTCTTGATTGAAGCCAAAGCCCTTGGTCTTGTCAGTAATGCCCAGCAGGATATTGCAGCACTCTGCCAAGCCTACCAAACCAAACATGCCGATGAAGTTCTCCCGGACCAGAAAGCCTTCCTTGACCATGAAGTTGGTCTTGAAGAAGGCCGCCTCCTCCACTTCAAAGTGGATGCGGCGGTTGATATTGTCAATCATCGTCTTGGTATAGTGGGGCAGTACCCTGTCAAAGAAGTCATCAATGTCACTTGCCTTTTTGGCAACATCAGAAAGACGGATGCGATTCATGGTATAGGCCCCGCCCTTGATCATAAAGCCGTTGTAGCAGCTGGCAATGCCATAGTTGTCACCCAGGTCAGCCCGGAACATCCTGTCATTGGCAAAGCTGGGCTTCGCGGTCTTCATCATGCAGCGGATGCAGAGATTGGCGAACTCGTCGCTGGTCTTCTCTGGGTCATATTTTAAAGTGAGGTTGGGAATCTCCAAAGCCAATTCTTCCGTCGCCTTTAAGATCATTCTTCCAGCCCTGGTATCATAGGGCCCGATATTGGCATGGACAAAGGAATCCGGCATGGTCTTGGCAATCATCAGCAAGAACAGCTTGATGGTCTCATAGGCACTGGCTTCATCCTTTATAAAGGGCTCAAGTAAAGTATCAATGTTTCCCAAATAGGGAGGATAGGTGGAACCGGAGGTGATATGACGGTAGAAGATCAGCAGGTAGGAAGTTGCCTCCTGCAGATCGGTAGGAACCGGTAAGCCCAGAAACTCACAGCCCTTCTGCATTAACAGTTCAAAATCGGGTATTAAATAACGGGGCCGAAACGGCGCCGCGCCTTCGTTTAAATCACAGATCGCCCCTTCTTTCACAGCTTCGATGTAATCATCGGATAAGGGGATGGTGGTATCCTGATTCTCTGCCAGCTTTGCGAGTTCAATGAATTGCTGGTAGACAGTCAGGGTTGGATTCTTGATAATATCAATCGGTTTCAGTGTCATAGTTCTTCCCTCCTGTTGACTCTTATTATTATACAATCTCAATAGGCTAAATGGAAGATGATGACCGGATAATGTTACCCTGAAGATTGCGTTCTTTGTAAGAAATTGTTAAAATTTTAACATAAGCAGAAATGAGGGAGAAACCATGTCACAGAATCAAACCATCGAAACCATCCTGAACCGCCGCAGCATCCGCTCCTATAAACCGGATCCCATCAGCGAGTCTGATTTGAACACCATTATTGAAGCCGGTCAAAGAGCCCCCTATGTGTGGGAAGACTGCCGCCACTTTACAGTAGTCAAAGACAGAGATTTGATAAGCCGCTTGAATGCGGCAGCCATCAAAGCCGGCTCTGCCATCAACAAGGAAATGCGGGAGATCTTTCAGCAACCCGGCTTTGATGGCACTTATGGTGCCCCCTGTATTATTATCGTGTCCGGCAATGAAGCCGCCTTGCAGCATGAAGCCATCTGCGGTGCATCAATTGAGAATATGTTAATCGCCGCCAAGGCTTTGGGCCTGGGCTCCTGCTGGGTGTACTTTGTAATCTTCGCCTTCCATGGCGAAGATGCGGCATCATTCAAAGAAGAGCTGCAGATTCCGGAGGGATTCAAGCCCTGTGCCGGTGTCTTGCTTGGTTATGAAACAGAGCCGTTTACAGAGGAAGAGGATGTCCGCTGGAAGAACGGTGTCACTTTTATAAAAGGGAAATAAGACTTGAAACTTGTTGTTTCAGTCAGCTAAACATACTCTTTGGTCCGCTCTAAATCAATCACCAGATCCGGACTGTCCGCCTTCATCTTATCCACCAGTTCACTCACCTTGTCCTGGTTTTCCTTTATGCAGGCAAATTCCTTTTGGGTTAAGCCAATCAACTGGATAAAGTCGAGTCTTCCGTGCACCGTATCGACTCCCGGCATTTCCGTATCCAATACACACAAGAGTCCCCCACTCAATAAGCTGCCTGAACCCGGCTTAATCGGGTTTCCCCCACTGGGGATGCTATCGCCTTCCTCAAAGTAATTCTCCGAATCATTGACATAATGCGCCATGTTGTTTAACAGATTGATTGCCCACATGACATCCTCATCATTGTCGGCTTTGATCTTCATGGTCATCTCATAGCCCCACTTGCTGAAATCTTCGCCATATGCTTCCGGACTGGCATACAGTTCACTCATGCCATAGGTAACGATATGCCGGTAGCCCTTGGGTGAGACATAGATGCTGTAGCCATCCAGATACTGGTTTCCGCCAAATATGACGCGGTTCTGGACTGCTGTTGCATAATGTGCCGGCTTTTGATCTCCATATACTTTTTTACAGGCTTCATCAATCGCATCCCATCCGGGTACGAAGTCTTCCTTCTCTTCCTGCATTCTTTGCAGATATTCTTCTTTGGTCATCATTGTATTATCCCCCTTTGTTCTATTCTCCCAAAAAATGCCTGTAAGCTTTGGCGGAGATGGAAGAAATCTTCAGTCTCGCTGCTTCTTCATTTTCCTGGTCATTGGACATCACAACCAGAATATAATCCCCCTGCGGGGTATAGACAATCGCCGAATCATTTTCTATGTGCGGCAGCTCCCCGGTCTTATTGGCCACAGTCAGATAGGGCGGCAGTCCCTGCGGTATCTTGCCCCGAAACATCTGCCGCTTCATGGCTTTCAAAGACTCGCTGTCCCCTTTTTTATCCTTTTCATAAATCCGCTCCAGGATCAATCCTACATCCCGGGGTGAGGTGTAATTATCCAGCCCCTGCGGGTCCGGATAGGTACTGCCAAGCTTTCTTTCAAGCAAGGTGTCCACATATCCGTTTTTCTGCGCATAGCTGTTGAGTCTGTCCCTGCCCTTGTCCCAGTCACCAACACCCAGCGCCTCCAGCAAAAGATTGGTGGAAGTATTGCTGGAATTGGCAATCATGTTATGGATGGCCCTGCTGATGTCGGGTGTGTCTTCAATGAATTTCTCAGCAATTCTTTCTCTTACCAGCTCCATGACAAAGAGCTTAATCAGGCTGGCTGCCGCCAGCCTGCCATTGTAGACCTCGGCAATCTGCCCATCTCTGAGATCTTTGAAAAAAACAGACCATTTGCCGGATGACTGTTTAAAGTCAGCTTCCAGTGCCGCTGTAAAAGCCGCATATTTACTGCTATTCGCTTGTTTCATAATTCTACCCCCTGAAGTCTTTCAGGTTCAGTATAGCATGATATGAAAGAACAGCTTGAATATAGCGCCTTTGCCATTGCTGCAAAACCAACAAAAACACTTGAGTATTGCGTGAGGATATGTTATAAAATAGGTGATCGATAACCTGCACTCTGTGCAAAAGAAAAAGGGAGACGGTCATCTCCCTTTTCTTTGTCCTGTTAAGGACGTGGAGTTGTTGGATGGCAGGCAGGCTCCCTTAACGGGACTTAGTCTTCAAAATTAAGAAAACGAAGATTAGAACCAGGATTACAAAAGCTTCCGGGTTCATAATTGTGTACCTGCCCCTGCCCATCAGACAATAATATTTCATGTCTTTCCCTCCACCTTATCATTGACAACAAATCCGGTAATTCCTACCCCAAAAGATAAAAAAGTTAATGAACTATTTCACAATTCATTTCATCATAAAAAAACACACCCTGTTTCATTGCGGGATATGTTTGTGTTTTGTTATAAAACAAAGCATTTTCCAATATACAAATTAGAGATGCAGAAGCATCCATTGCCAAAACTGGGAAATGGGAAATACCAGAAGCAATGCGGGCAATATATTGATTACTTCCACTTCCACCAGCTTCAGGATGCGAAATCCGATAATCAGACTGATGACACCGCCCACAGCAGAGAAGTCCTGCATCATGGTCACACTCACTAAGGGCATGATGATTTTCGCGCAGGCGAACAGGGTGAGAAAGATAACTGCCTGGGGAATAGCAATCAAAGCGGTGAAGCGTCCCAGTACCGTCGCAAAGATGGCGACGGTGAAGAAATCCAGGATTGCCTTGCAAAGGATGGTGGAACTGTCGCCGGTGAGGCCTTCATTAATAGATCCGAACCATCCTGTTCCGCTGCAGCAGCATAGCACCAGCAGAGTTGAAAACATCGCCATATATTGGGCACTGGGTGCAGATTTTTTGGTCAGTTTAATGCTGAGACGGGAGAAAAATGAATTGACATGCTGTTCCAGCTTCAGGGCATTGCCAATGATGAATCCGCCAACCAGGGAAAGTGCCATCGCACCCAAGGCGCTGACCTTGACAATCAGGGATATTCCAATAGCCATCGAGATAAAAGCAAACAGCTGATTCATATTCAGCTTCGTCTTTTCACTCAGGCGCGCCCCCAGTATACTTCCGGCAAAACCTCCCAAAACAACCATCAAATTGTCAGTCAATATCCCGATAGGCATGCTCTTACTCCTTTCGCAGTGCGTTGATTAAACACTAATGAGAAATGTTGGTCGTACTTGAATCTTTACCGCTGTCAAATATCTTATCCATTATCGCATATTCTCCACTCAGGACGTAATAGGAAACTTAAGCAGAATGAGTGTGTTGATGCCTTCGATAAACCTGCCTTGGAAACAGAAAACCACTGTTATTGATGTGTTAAAGCGGTGTTTAATTCCGGATGATTTATTGTGATTTTTGCTGTGATTTTTTTCTATCCGTAAACATCTGATTATCCCCTTGAATCCTTCCTAAAGATTTGGTATATAGCAATTGTATCCCTGCACTCTGTGCATGGGAAAAGGAAAACGGTAAAGCTCCCATTTCTTTGTCCTTAACGAACATCGTGTTGGTGAACTTCAGGCAGGCTCTCTTAACGGGACTTCGTCTTCAAAATCAAGAAACTAAGAGCAGAACCAGAATTACAAAAGCGTCCGGGTTCATGATAGTGTACCTGCCCCTGCCCACCAGACAATCATGATTCGTGTCTTAACTTCCACCAAATTGAAGAGATGTAGAGCGTTTCCGTTATTCTTTACAGGAATAATAAAAGGCAACGGTTGACCCGTTGCCTTTTGTTCACTTGTTCTTTCTTGCTTTCTGGTAATTTCTTACCGACAGGATAATCAGACCGATCATAACGCAGAGATAGGGAATCGTGTTAATCAGTTCTGACGGCAATTGCATCAGCGCCAGATTATTGACGATACCCTGGGCAATCGCAAATACGAAGGTTGCCAGGATAACAATCAGGAAATTGCCCTGTCCTACCGCATTGGCGGCAATCCCGATCCAGCCTCTGGAAGCTGTCATGTTATTGGAGAAGATTGGCATGTAACCCATGGAGAGATAAGCTCCGCCCAAGGCTGCCAGAATCCCGGAGAGGATAATGGAAATCAGGCGGACCTTGTTAACTTTGATGCCAACAGACAATGCTGCATCCGCATCCAGCCCGCAGGCCTTCATGTGCATGCCAAACGGGGTCTTATAGACCAGGATATAGACAAAGATTGCCAGGGCAATGCAGACATAGGTCAAGAAGTAGTGGCCGGAGATAATCTGCCCCAGAATCGGAATATCCTTGATAATCGGAATGTTGATGGTGGGAAGCACCTTGGAGGGCAGGCTGGCACTGGTGCCTTTGGAGCCGGTCCAGATCAACAAGAGCCAAATCGATATATCCGAAGCGAAGAGATTCAGGGCGATGCCGCTCATGGCGGCATCCGCTTTCATCTTCATTGTGAAGAAGGCCAGGATTAATGAGCAGACAGTTCCGATGACAATCACGCCCAATAAGCCGATCCAGGCACTGTGGCTCAAAGCGCTGAAGTAAACCCCGAACAGGGCACCGAAGATCATGATTCCTTCCACGGCGATGTTTAAGATTCCCGACAGCGAAGCCACATAGGCAGACATCGAGGCAAAGAGCAGGGGAATGCCAACCCGGATGACGATAAACAGGAAGGAAGCAGAGAAGAAAGAGGCAATGATATTATTCATGTTCCTGTTCCTCCTTCAATAACTGTTTCTCCCGCCATTTTCTAAGGAAGTACTGGGAAGAAATCATCAAGGTCAAGATGACCTCCACAATCGATATCAGCTTGATGTCTATAACCGGGGACATATTGGCCAAAAGCTGCGCCGAAGCCCGCAGATAGCTGATGCCAAAGGCAGCACCCAAGACTCCCAGAGGATGGTTTTTGCCCAGCATCGCCATCAGCGCCCCGGTAAAGCCCAGTCCTGGCAAAGTCGCCCAGGTAAAGCTGTTATAGACCCCCAGCAGTTCCACTGCGGAGCCCATGCCTCCCAGAAAACCGGCGATTAAGTGCACCACCATAAACAGTGAGAAAGCACTCATGCCGGAGTATTTCGCAAATCTCGAGTTCAAGCCGGTCATACGGATGGTGTAGCCCAGCTTGGTATGAAACAGAAGAATATAGACCAGAACCACCATGACTGCCATGATGACAATCCCGACATGGACCTGGGTCTTGGGGATGATGACCGGCAACTTCGCGCTGGCCTCAAAGGGAGCGCTGGACTGTCCGGTGACACCCTGCTTCGCCAAGAAATTCTTGATGATCCAGAAACCGATGCCAAACAGAATCGAGTTTAACATCAGCGAGATGACCATCTCATTGGCCCCGTACTTGGCTTTGAGAAAGCCGGGTATTAAAGCAATGATGGAGCCGACAATGGCAGCGGTCAAAATGCAGAGAACCGGGTCAATCACCCCGTTTCCAGTCAGGATACTGGGATTGACCGCAATTGCGGTCGCGGCTACGCCGCTGATGTAGAAGACCCCTTCGGTGCTGAGGTTGAATAATCCGGTACGGAAGTACAGCAGGGTCGCCAAACCGGCAAAGGTCAGCGGCACCATCTTGACCAGCACATAGCCGAAGTTGAACCGGGACTTCAGGGGATAGGTCAAAAGATCAACAAAGTCCTTCACCGGGGTCTTGGAGACCAGCGCCAGCACCACAAAGGTAATCGCCAAAGCGGTGAAGATGGAAGTAATAATCTGCAAGGCAGTAAAGGGTTTTTCCTTGGTTAAAAGGAATTGTTTTTTCTTTACGGGTTTCGCTGTCATTGGGCTGCCCTCCTGATTTCTTCTTCACTTTGGTGCTCGATCCCCAGCATGTAGTAGCCCAGCTGGTTTTCACTCACGCCCTTTAAGGAGTCAAAGTAAGCGACGATCTCGCCGTCATACATGACGACCAGACGGTCGGAGAGCGCCATGACCTCAGTGAGGTCGGCACTGACCAAAAGGATTCCCGCGCCTTGGTTGCGCATCTCAATCAATTGGTGATGGATGTATTCGGCACTGCCGATATCGATCCCCCTGGTGGGCTGTTCCGCCACCATCAGTTTCGGTTTGGTGTTCCACTCCCTGGCTACCACCACCTTCTGGATATTCCCTCCGGATAAAGAGCTCAGCTTTTCCTTCTGGGAGCTGACCTTGATGGAGAAGTTCTCAATCAGATTTCCGGTTTCCTTCACAATTGCCTTGTTCTTCAGAAACACCTTGCCGGAGAGTTCCGGGGTGTTATAGACCGTGGAGATCAGGTTGTCACTGACACTGGCTGCCTGGGCAACGCCATCCGCCATCCGGTCTTCCGGGATGTAGGACATTCCGGCTTGTCTGCGCTGGTGGATGGTGTTGTGCTCAATGGCTTCGCCATTGAGCAGAATCCTGCCCTGCTGGAAGTGTTCCAGGCCGGTCAGAATCTTGATCAGTTCCTCCTGGCCATTGCCCTGTACTCCGGCAATGCCCAGGATCTCGCCGCTGCGTATGGTGATATTGAGGTTTTTGACCTTCTCAATGCCATGGGCTTTGCAAGAGAAATCCTCCAGTTTGAAGATGACCTGCGGGTCCTTTACCTTCTTTTTGTAGGACTCATAGGAAGTCTCAATCTTTCTGCCCACAATCAGCTCCGTGAGCTGGTCCATGGTAATGTCCTTGTTTAGGAAGGTCCCTTTGGTTTCCCCATCCCGGATGACGGTAATCCGGTCAGAGATGGATTTGACTTCATTGAGTTTATGCGAGATAAAGACAATCGTATGCCCCATCTCTTTGAAGATCTTCAGCTGTTCGAACAATTGTTCGGTCTCCTGCGGAGTCAGCACTGCCGTCGGTTCATCGAGTATGATTACTTCTGCATCCCGGTAGAGGGTCTTCAAGATCTCCACCTTCTGCTTTGCGCTGACCGACAGGTCCGCGACTTTACTGGTGACATCGATATCAAAGTGGTACTGTTTCGCCAGTTCCCCGGTCTTCTGCACCACTGCTTTCTTGTCAATAAACAACCCCTTCTTTGGCTCCGCACCCAGGGTAATGTTTTGGGCTACGGTAAATGACGGTATCAGCATGAAGTGCTGATGGACCATGCCGATGCCGTTTTCGATTGCGTCCATCGAGGACGCAAACGAAACCTCCCTGCCCTTGTAGATAATCTTGCCTTCCGTTTGTTTCTCGATGGCAAAGATAATCTTCATCAGGGTGCTCTTGCCGGCACCATTCTCGCCCACCACTGAATGAATTTCCCCTTTTTCAAATTCAATGTTGATGTTCTTGTTGGCGAGGGTCCCGTTGGGGTAGATTTTTGTGATGTTCTCTAAGGTCAGTATCGCTTCACTCATCTCTCCTCTTCCTTTCTCAAAGGATGCTTCCTTGCGGAAGCATCCTTTGGGGTTTTGTGTTAGTCGCTGACTTCCGCAAGCAGTTCTTCGTAGACGCCCGGGGTTACCAGTTCATCCACGACACTGACTTCGCCAGTCAGGATCTTGGAGGTGTATTCCTCCACCAAAGCCAGCTCTTCTTCAGTCATGTTGGCTTTGTAGTAATCATTTTCTGCCAATCCGACAGCGCCGTCCTTATAGGTCAAGAACTCTTGGGTTCCATAAGGAGCAGTGCCTTCCATGATGGCGGTAACGCCAGCCAGGATGGCCTTGTCGCAGTTCTTCATGCCAGAGGTCAAAATCGTGGCTTGCAACTCCGGTTGTCCGGCCATGGTGACATATTGGTCGGTGTCAACGCCGATGGCCCATACGCCCGGGTTTTCCGCGGCAGCCGCGAATACGCCGTTACCGGCTCCGCCGGCAACGCCCCAGATCACATCCGCGCCTTGCGCGATCATGTTCAGGGAGATTTCCTTGGCTTTGTTGGCATCAGAGAAGTCGCCAACAAAAGAAGACAGAACCTTGATATCCGGATTGACCGCCATGGCTCCTTGGAAGTAGCCGGCGATGAATTGACGGATGCCGTTCAAATCCATTCCGCCCACAGCGCCGATGACGCCGCTCTTGGATTTAATCGCAGCCACCACACCGGTCAGATAGCCCAGCTCATTGCAGGCATAGGAGACGGCATAGACATTGGGCAGGCTGTTGGCTTCTGCATCCGAGTAGTCAAAGTTCAGGTATTTGATATCCGGATAGTCTTTGGCTACTGCCAGCATCGCCGCTTCGTATTCGAAGTTTCCGGAGATGATGATGTCGTAGCCGGCTTCCGCGGCTTGACGGTTGGCGGTTTCCCAACCGGCAGCATCGGTGCCCATTTCAATCAGTTTTACTTCGACGGCATCGCCATACTTTTCCTTCAGCAGGGATAAGCCCTGGTAGGTAACGTCAAAGTAGGATTGGTCGCCGATGTAAGGCAATAACAATGCGATTTTGGTGACGTCGGAATCGCCGCCGTCGGTGGTTCCACTGGTGGAACCGCTCTTGTTGTCGCAGGCGACTAAGGATAGCGCCAAGACTAAAACAAGCAGCAAAGAAAGTACTTTTTTCATTTGTCCTCCTGTACAATATTGCAAAGCAGCAAAGTGCTTGGCAACCATAATGAATATAAGCCTAAAATAAAACACGCATTCAGGGTGACAGAAACCCCTTGGCATAGCAAGTGTGTCTGTGTTTGAGATGCGTGCTGATTCTGCATATGGTTATATTAAAACATTTTCAGGACTTGAGTGCAATTGTTTTTGAATTTGAATGTGTGAAAAATGTGCTGAAGCGGTGAAAAACAGTGAAAACCAAAAATTGGTAAATGGGGATACTGTCCAAAAGTACTTACCTGTATTTTGGTGTTTGCTATAGCGTTTTATCAATTTGTTTTTTCCAAAAGCAATCAAGTCAAAGCTTAGCATTTTATTGTCTTTATTATTCATTCCTGAATCTCACAATAACCGTTTCGTTCAGTATAGTTAGTGATTATCTCTGAATAAGTGACGGTCTCATAAGCTTTCCCACTTTCATTTAATGGAGATAAAGAAATATCAGATGTGTTCGCTTTTAAAACAATATGGAGCACATATCCATCTATCGCAACATCAATGTTAGAAATATTATTCTCTTTTACTAAATAGTCTATTAATGCTTGTTTTTTCTCATCAAAATTGCTTCCATTTATCCCATATATATATGCGGGATATGTAACATCGAAGACGATTGAAGTTATCGGCATTTCTCCAATATATGTATATTTATTTATTGCGTCCGGATAATCTAAAACACAAATTAATGTATCATCATTTCTTTCACAGTCAACCCCGCGTTTTTCCGCAAACCAAGTCTCTAAATCATCCCAATTCGAGTTTGGAGAAACAAGAAGTGAGTTGAATTCATCACTCATGGATGAGAAATCAATTTCAGTTACAGCTCCTGAATACAGCAAATGCAGTTCCCCGGTTTCAAGATAGATGTCAAAATTTGAACCTGGGAATTGATTAGATAAAGCATCTGTCAAAGATTGTTTATTCGCTTCAAAATTGTTTTCATCAATACCATAAGTGAAGGCTTTTTCTATAACTTCAAACTTAATTGTTTGAATAGGGGATTCACCATAAAATTCAAATTGAGCCATTCCAAAAGTATCCAGAAAACAAGTCATGCTTTTTTGCGGTTTTGCTTTACACCCGCTTAGTAGAATCAACGCAAGCAGAAACAAAATGACAGTCTTTTTCATGTGTTTTCCTCTT
>JAISTR010000024.1 GCA_031272515.1 Erysipelotrichaceae bacterium
TGCAGGTTTCCCTGGGCAGGGTGGACTTCAAGACCTTCACCGGTTCGACCATTTCCGAACTGCGGGTGTGGGTGGAAGAGATGAACTACAAACAGGCGGGACTGAATTTGGTGGAACACAAACAGGATTCTACATTGCCAATTAACACTATTATCCGAATTGATTATCCTGTAGATCCTACGAAAGATGGATATCTGAACTATGGAGCGAAAATTGAAGTTTGGTATTCGGATGGTGGTTTATTAATTACTCAGAATACTTACAACGTTTACTGTTCGGCCAATGGATTGGATCCTACTAAAATCAGTGTCCTGATTCAGTACTTAGCGGCTAACAATATATCGTATAACTTGACAGACAGCTCTATGGCAAGTGGAACTTTTACTGATGTAACTAATTCCACAGGAGGTTCGTGGAGCAATGGTGCTGAGATTCGCAAAGGTGAAACTGTCACTATCATTAATTAGGAGGAGTGAAAAATGAATTTCCTGCAAAGAGCACTGAAAAATATATCCCGCAGAATGACCAAGACGGTCCTTCTGGCCATCACCTTCTTTATCATCGGCAACCTGGTGGTCATTGGTCTGGGCATTGCCAATGCCTCGGAACAGGCCAAGGTTTCCGCACGCAAGAAGATGAAGGCGGTGGTGGAGTATCTGGTGGACTGGGAGGCCATCAACAAGTATGTAATGAGTCTGGAGACGGAAGAGGAACAAAACAACTTCTACAACAATGAATATCCCTATGTCAAACGGGATGATGTTCTGAAGATGATGGAAGGCAATGATCACATCATCGCCGTCAACCTGATGATTAAACAGACTGCTTATGCGATGGACTTCGATGTTGTTGAGCTGCAAAACCAAGACAACAATGGCTCCATTACATATGACACCGATGTCCAGGTAAGTACCGTAGATGAAACAACGTATGTGGAGCCGGATATCTTCATCAGCGCCAACGCCTTTGAGAAGATGATTGAGTTTGAAGATGGAACCTACACCCTTCTGGAAGGGCGCATGTACACCGAACAGGACATCATCGACGGCAACAATGTGGTTTTGATTGAAACCGGTTTGGCGGAACTCAACAACCTGCGGGTGGGGGATAAGATTACCATCAGTTATATGACGGATTATGACCTGTCCTGGGATGCCGGCCTCAAGGAAGCCTTTGCGAACTATGAGCGCAACTATGAATATGAAATCATCGGCATCTATGACAACAAGGAAGTTCTGGACCCCAATGCTGAGGACTATAACTGGAAGTCAGACTTTGAAGCCCCGGAAAACCGGATCCTGATGCCAACCAGCACTGTCTATACGGCGATTGGACCGATTACCGCAATCTATAACGAGTATTGGAATAAATCGAATGTCAGTGAACTGGAACCCAGGGCCATTGTCATCACCGATCTTCCCAGCATCGATCAGTTCTACTATTCCAATACGGTATTTCTGTTGGATGATCCGCTTGAAGTGCAGTCCTTTGTCGATGACAACAGCGCAAACCTGCCGCAATTCTTCAAGCTGGACGCCCATAATGAAGAATTCAAGAACATCGCCAGACCGCTGGATTCGATTACCATCTATACCAACATCTTCATGGGAATCATCCTGGTGGCAGCGACCGTCATCATTTCCCTGATTACCGCCCTGACCTTGAAGAACCGTGAATTTGAAATCGGAATCCTCTTGGCAGTAGGGGTATCCAAAGTCAAGGTGATTCTGCAGATGTTTGCGGAAGTATTCATCATCGCGATTCTGGCGTTCCTGTTATCCATTGGCTCCGGCAGCTTCTTGACCAAGGCGACCGGCAACTGGATCCGGGATTTCCAGCTGCAGTTTGAATCCCAGTACGGGGATACCAGCGATGACCTGTATGGAATAGCCTACTACACCAGTGCCTGGGATACCGACTATTTCTCTGATATCACCCAGGATGAATTGATGGAGGGCTATGACGCCAGCGTCAATCCGAAGGTGATCGCCTATACGATGGGAGTCGGGGTCCTGGTGGTGCTGATTGCGACTGTGATTCCTTCCATCCTGATTATGCGCTACAATCCGAAACGGATTCTGACGAATGTCAATTAGGAGGCAGCCATGGCAACAATATTGAAACTGGAAAATATCCGGTACGGATACAATGACGGCGGCAACCGCCGCGAGATTCTCAAAGGCATTAACTACGACTTTGAAGCCGGACAGTTCTACACGATTCTGGGACCCTCCGGCTCTGGCAAGACGACCCTGTTATCGATTCTGGCAGGATTGGATAATCCCGATGAGGGCAAGGTTTACTATGAAGGGGAGGACATTCAGAAGATCGGGCTGGAGAATTACCGCCGGGATAAGATTGGCATCGTCTTCCAGCAATTCAACCTGATCAACTATTTGACCCCCAGGGAAAACCTGAAGATCGTCATGAGTGAAACCCATAACAAGCTGCCCAAGGAGCACGACCAATTGATCTATGCGCTATTGGAACGGTTTGGCATCGTCAAGAGCAAGGCGGACCGGCTGGTCTCCAAGCTCTCCGGCGGGGAGCAGCAGCGGGTGGCGATTGCCCGGGCGATTATCGGCAATGTCGATTTGATCTTTGCGGATGAACCGACCGGGAACCTGGATACGGAGACGGAGAAGGAGATCATCAAGATCTTCAAGTCATTGACCTCCGACTTCAACAAGACCGTCATTGTGGTAACCCACTCTGACTATGTAGCGGAGTTCTCGGACAAGCAGATTCGCTTATCCGGAGGCTTACTGCAGGATATAAAAGGCTGAAAAGCCTTTTTTGTT
This sequence comes from Erysipelotrichaceae bacterium, assembly GCA_031272515.1. Lineage (GTDB taxonomy): Bacteria > Bacillota_I > Bacilli_A > Erysipelotrichales > Erysipelotrichaceae > JAISTR01. The sequence continues at coordinate 2,802 of JAISTR010000024.1, forward strand.
TGGGGATTCTTTGTTATTGTTATAAAGCAAGTTTACTTGGAGTGTTTCAGATTGCGTCAACCCATTCACTTTCTTTCAAATCATGTATAATTGAAACATTGAGGAACGCATGGAAAAAGATACGATTGTCATTAAAGGTGCCAGAGAAAACAACCTGAAAAATATAAACTTGGAAATCCCCCGCAACCAGCTGGTCATCATGACTGGCGTCAGCGGTTCGGGCAAGACTTCCCTGGCTTTCGATACCATCTATGCGGAAGGGCAAAGACGGTATGTGGAGTCATTGAGTGCCTATGCCCGGCAGTTTTTGGGCGGTGTCGAGAAACCGGACGTCGATTTAATTGAGGGGCTTTCCCCCTCGATTGCCATCGACCAGAAAACCACCTCCAATAACCCCCGGTCCACGGTGGGAACCGTGACCGAGATCTATGACTATCTGCGTTTGTTGTATGCCAGAATCGGGGTTCCCTATTGTCCGGACCACCATGTCCCGATTGTGGGGCAGACCATCAAGCAGATGGTGGACCATGTGATGGCCATGGAGGACAATACCCGGCTGACAATTCTTTCGCCTGCCATCAAGCGGCAGAAGGGGACCCACAAGGATTTGCTGGAAAAACTCAGACGGGAAGGCTATGTCCGCATCCGCGTCGACGGGGTTGTCCAGGAAATCGATACCAATATCACCCTGGACAAAAACCAGCGCCACGACATTGATGTCGTGGTGGACCGGATCATCAAGAAAGAGGAGAACCGCTCCCGCATTCACGATTCCATCGAGAACGCTTTATCGCTGTCTGAGGGGATTGTGATGATTGCCAGCGGTGAGCAGGAAACCCTGTTCTCCAGCAATTTCGCCTGTCCGATCTGCGGCTTCTCGATTCCGCCATTGGAGCCACGGCTTTTCTCCTTCAACTCGCCCTTGGGGGCTTGCGAGCATTGCAAAGGGCTGGGGATTGTGCAGCAGGTCGATCTGGATTTACTGATGCCGGATAAAAACCTGACCATCAGCCAGGGCGGAATCCGCTACTACAAATGGATTGTCAATACCGAGAACCTGGAATGGCAGCATTATGAAGTCTTGCTGAAGCACTATAAGATTGATAAAAACAAACCCTTGAAGGATATGACGGCCAAAGAGATGGAGATTCTTCTGTACGGCTCCAAGGAACCCATCCGCTATACCATTGCCTCAAGGGGTGGCAATGTATACACCCGCAATGAGTATGTCGAAGGGGTGGTATCGCTGATTGAGCGCCGCTTTGCGGAGACCCAGTCCTCGATGGCCCGGGAGTGGTACAACTCCTACATGGCGGATTTGGAATGCCCGGTCTGCCATGGCAAGCGCTTAAACAAGATGGCGCTGGCAGTACAGGTGGATGGCGAAAACCTGGCGCAGTTCACCGCCCACTCCGTTGTTGGTGCTTTGGACTTTGTCCAAAACCTGAATCTCACGGATACCCAGCGCGAGATCTCCAAGCTGGTTTTGCAGGAAATACAAAACCGTTTGACGTTTTTGAAAAATGTCGGCTTGGACTATCTGACCCTGGACCGCATGGCCGGCTCACTGTCCGGCGGGGAAGCCCAGCGGATCCGCCTGGCAACCCAAATCGGTTCCCGCTTGACCGGAGTGCTCTATGTTTTGGATGAACCCTCCATCGGTCTGCATCAGCGCGATAATGCCAAGCTGATTGCGGCTTTGAAGGATATGCGCGATCTGGGCAATACCCTGATTGTGGTGGAACATGATGAGGAGACCATGATGGAATCCGATTTCATCGTCGACATCGGTCCGGGTGCCGGTGAGAGCGGCGGTGAAGTCGTGGCGGCAGGACCGCCGCAGGTGATTATGGATTGTGCAGAATCAATCACCGGACAGTATCTTTCCAAGAAAATGAAGATAGAAGTCCCACAGAAACGAAGAAAGGGCAATGGCAGCTTTTTGAAAGTGCGCAACGCCCATGAAAATAACCTGAAGAACCTCAACCTCAATCTCCCTTTGGGAACCTTTATCTGCGTGACCGGGGTGTCCGGCTCTGGCAAGAGCTCCCTGGTCAATGAAGTGATTGCCAAATCCCTCTTGAACCGTTTAAGCTCGCCACGCATCAAGCCGGGCAAGGTGGACCGTGTGGGCGGGATGGAGAATGTGGACAAGATTGTGGTGATTGACCAGGATCCCATCGGCCGTACCCCGCGCTCCAATCCGGCAACCTACACCGGGGTCTTTGACCCGATCCGGGAACTGTTTGCCAACAGCGTAGAAGCCAAGATCCGCGGCTATGACAAGGGGAGGTTCTCCTTCAATGTCAAGGGCGGGCGCTGTGAGCTCTGTCAGGGTGATGGCGTCAAGCGCATCTCCATGCACTTTCTGCCGGATGTGTATGTGCCTTGTGAAGAGTGCGGCGGCAAGCGCTACAATGAAGAAACCCTGCAGGTAACCTACAAGGATAAAAACATCTATGATGTCCTGGAGATGACGGTAGCCCAGGCCCTGACCTTCTTCTTTGCCATTCCCCGCATCAAAAACAAAATCCAGACCCTCTATGATGTAGGCCTGGGGTATATCAAGCTCGGGCAGTCCGCCACCACTTTATCCGGCGGCGAAGCCCAGCGGGTGAAATTGGCCAGTGAGCTGCAGCGGCCGGCAACCGGCAAGACTGTCTATGTATTGGATGAGCCGACCACCGGTTTGCACAGTGATGATGTCAAGCGGCTGTTGGCAGTTTTGCAGCGAATCTGCGATAATGGCGATACAGTGATGATCATCGAGCACAACCTCGACATCATCAAGAGCGCCGACTGGATTGTCGACTTGGGACCGGAAGGCGGTGACTTCGGCGGCACGATTGTTGCCACCGGCACCCCTGAGCAGGTCGCTGAGAATCCAGCCAGTTACACCGGCGCCTATCTGAAAAAAGTATTGGAGAAAAACAAATGAGTGAACACGAATACGAAAAACAAGTGACGATACGGGAAATGAAGCAGTTCTTTGACTTCCAGCAGGTGACCGGCAACGAGGAATCCCTGGACCGCTGGGTCATCGTCCCGGACGTCAACCGTCCGGGTTTGGAGCTGACCGGTTTCTATGAGCGTTCTGAGCCCAAGCGGATTGTGGTCCTGGGTGCCAAGGAAATGGCCTATATCCGGACCTTGAATGAAGAAACCCAATGGGAGCGCTTTGATGTCTTGACCGATCCCTATACCCCGGCGATTGTCATCTGCAAGAACTATGAACCGCCGGTGATTCTGCGCGAGCTGGCGCTGCGCAAGAACTTCCCGATATTCACCACCCCGGAGCCGACCTATCGGGTCATGGTGGATATCATCTCCTTTCTGGATGAGCAGCTGGCACCCAGCGATACCCTGCATGGGGTCTTGATGAGCGTCTATGGCAAGGGCGTTTTGATTCTGGGGGAAAGCGGCATGGGCAAGTCCGAGACCGCCCTGGAACTGATCCGCAAGGGCCATGTATTGATTGCGGATGACCGGGTGGATGTATCCCGGGTCCATAACCAGATCTTCGGACAGGCACCGGATGTCCTCAAAGGTGTTTTGGAGGTCCGCGGCATCGGCATTATCGACATCGTCAAGATGTTTGGCGCATCCTCCATCCTGAACCGGATTGCCGTCGATGTGGCGATTCACTTGGAACCTTATGACAAAAGCGAGGAATATGAGCGCGTGGGCATGGACAGCAACTATGTGGAAATTCTGGGCATTGCGATTCCCCAAATCATCTTTCCGGTCAAGGAAGGGCGCAATATGGCGGTGCTGATTGAATCGGCAGTCACCAACTTCACTTTGAAGGAGCGCGGCTTTGACGGGGCTTTTGAGTTTGAACAAAGGGTGGTCAACCTGATTGAAGATCAGAAGGAGAACCAATCATGAGCTGGTTTCCGGATTTGGCGACGGTGGTCAACTTTGGGCCGCTTAGCATCCGCTGGTATGCGGTCTGTATCTGTGCCGGGATTTTTCTGGCTTATTACCTGTCTTTGGCTGAATGGAAGAAAGCCGGCTACAAGGAAGATCCGTTTTTGGATTTCCTTTTGGTTCTGGTGATTGTCGGAACCCTGGGCTGTCGGATCTGGTATGTGCTGTTTGTGGACTTCAAGCACTATATGGCGGATCCGATTTCGATTCTGCGGATTATGGATGGCGGACTGGCAATCCAGGGCGGCTTGATGAGCGGTGCCCTGTACATCCTCTACTATTCATTTCGCCACAAGCTGAGCTTTTTGCGGATGGCGGATATGATTGCACCCAATGTGCTCTTGGCCCAGGCTTTGGGGCGTTGGGGCAATTTCTTCAATCAGGAAGCGTACGGGGAAATTGTACCCGAGAGCTACTATAATCTGTTTCCCGGCTTCATCAAGAAGGTCATGTATATCGACGGTGCCTACCGGCAGCCGATGTTTTTGATTGAGTGCGCCCTCTGTATTCTGGGCTGGGTGCTGATCACCCAGGTCTACAAGCGTTTTTTCAAGCCCAAGCGCGGCTATTTGAGCGGGGCTTATCTGTTGTGGTATGGCATCATCCGCTTTGGCATCGAGCACTACCGCAGCGACAGCCTGATGATCGGCAGCTTCAAGACTGCCCAGCTGGTGAGCATTTTCTTTGTGTTTCTGTCACTGTTTTTCTTCTCCGGTCTGGTTTTGAAGCTGTTCAAAGTCAAACCGGTGATCCTGTTTGACTTTGACCAGACCCTGGGGGATACCCGGGCCTTAATCATCGATTCCTATAAGGCGGTATTGAAAAAGTACCGGCCAAAGAAGAAGATGAGTAAAGAGGAGCAGATTGAGGTCTTGGGACCGCCGCTGTCGGAGCTGTTTCCCAAGTATCTGCCGGACCAAAATCCAGAGCAGATGATTGTTGAGTACCGTGAATATCTGGACCAGCACCATGATGAGCTGATCAAGGAAATGCCGCATGCACTGGAAGTGGTGAAGGCTTTGTCTGAAAAGGGCTACAAGCTTGGTGTGGTTTCCTCGAAGCTGCATGTGGCCGTGGAGCGGGATGTGAACTTTCTGGGGATGGGGGACTATGTGAAGGCCATCATCGGCATGGATGACATCACCAGCATCAAACCGGATCCGGAGGGTTTGTGGCAGGCCTGCGAGGCTTTGAAGGCCTCCCATGACAGCGTCATCTATGTCGGAGACTCTTTTACCGATGTGCGGGCTGGGGTGAATGCCAACGCCTTCACGGTGGCCTATGGCTCGGTTGAAGAAAAAATCGAAGACTTGAAAGCGGCGAACCCCAACCGTCTGATCACGGATTTGCGGGAGCTTTTGGATTTAGTAAAAGAGGATTTGGTATGGACAAACAATTCGATGTAATCATTGTGGGGGCTGGTCCGGCAGGGATGACCGCCGGGCTTTACGGGGCCCGCTATGGTTTGTCGGTGGCAATACTGGACGCCATGATTTATGGTGGCAAAATGCAGAAGACCTATGAGATTGAAAACTATCCGGGGACTGGCAAAACCTCGGGCGCAGCGCTTTCCCAAACCATGTATGAGCAGACAGAAGCAGCCGGGGTGACCTTTCTCTTTGATGAAATAGAGCGGATTGAAGATGGGGAAGTGAAGCGGCTGTATGGCCTCAGCGGGGAAGTTTATCATGGCAGAGCGGTGATTCTGGCGAGCGGAACCAGGGAGCGCTTATTGGGGATACCGGGAGAGGAAACCTACACCGGCCGCGGGGTTTCGTACTGTGCGGTTTGTGATGGCATGCTGTTTAAAAACAAGAAAGTGGTCGTGATTGGCGGGGGAAACTCAGCCCTGGAGGAAGCCCTCTATCTGGCCAATCTTGCCTCCTCTTTGACGATTGTGATCCGCCGGGACCAGTTTCGGGCCCAGGGCAGCATTGTCGACAAGGTTTTGACTCATCCCAACATCACGGTTCTGTATCAAAAAGTCCCTGTTGAAATCCTGGGGGATGGCAGTCGGGTGAATGGCATTGTCCTTAAGGACAGTACTGGTGAAAACACCATGACTTTGGCTTGCGACGGGGTGTTTCCCTACATCGGTGCCGATCCGGTGAGCGGCTATTTTGCATCACTGGGTATCTGTGACAAAGAGGGATATCTGCTTTGTGATGAGTACATGCGCACACCGCTGGCCGGTTTCTATGGGGCTGGCGATTTACGGCGCAAAGAGCTGCGCCAGGTCGTGACGGCGGTCAGTGACGGGGCCCTGGCGGCCACGGCAGCCTTCCATGATTTAAACAAGTGAGTGATGGTCAGCTTAAAAGGCTGACTTTTTAATTGGGGAATGCAGACAGGATGTTTTGTTTGGATTTCTGTGCGCAAATGCTTGATTTTTTAGCTTTATATGGCTTTTTTCTGTGTTTGTTTTTCGAGTAAAACTTGTCAAAGGGCACTTTTCTCTTTAGAATAGTATTGCGAGAGGAGAAGGTGGCATTTTATGAGTATATTGAATTATATTGCAGCCGGCGTCCTGATATTTCTGCTCATCACAATCGCATTGTGCTTTTTGTGGCGTCCCTCTCAGCCCAAGCCCCAGGGGATTGACCGGGAAGTGGATCCGCTCAAGCCGACTGCGCACCTGCAGCGGGCACTGACCTTCAAGACCATCTCTTATCCGCAGGCGGATAAGATTGATTTTACGGAATATGAAAAATATCTGGATTTCATTGAGTTTTCCTACCCGGAAGTCTTTGAAATTATGGATGTGGAATATGTGAATGACTATGCCTTGATGCTGAAATGGAACGGCAGCGGCTCCAATGAGAAACCGCTGGCCTTTTTGGCGCACTACGATGTTGTGCCGATTGAAAGCGGCAGTGAAGACTTGTGGCGCAAGGACCCGTTTGGCGGCGAGCTGGAGGGTGACAGCATCTATGGCCGCGGGGCCCTGGATGACAAAAATGCGATGATTACCATCCTGGAGGCGGCGACTTCGCTTTTGAAGGAAGGCTATCAGCCGGGCCGGGATGTCTATCTGCTGTTTGGCTTTGATGAGGAAATTGAAGGGCACAACGGGGCCCAGGCGATTGCCCAGGTTCTTGAAGACCGCGGCATCAGTTTTGATTTTATCCTGGATGAGGGCGGGGCGATTGTCGACAACGTCTTTCCGGGCATCCGCCAGCCGATCGGTGTGATTGGGGTGGCGGAGAAGGGGATTGCCAATCTCACGCTGAGTGCTTCGGATGAGGGCGGGCATTCCTCCCAGCCCAAGAAGATTACCGCCATCGGCCGGGTCAGCCGGGCGATTACCTATCTGGAAGAGGAACAGCTGACTGCAAAACTCAAGGGCCCGGCTTTGACGATGCTGAAGGTGCTGCGTCCGCATATGAGCGGATTGATGCGCTACGTCTTCAGTAACCTTTGGTTGTTTAAGCCGCTGGTGAAAAACATCCTGCTGAAGTCTCCGACCACTGCCGCTTTGATACGCACTTCCATTGCACCGACGATTTTTATTGCCGGTGAGAAGGAAAACATGTTGCCGCAGGCGGCAACTGCAAATGTGAATCTGCGGGTTTCCCCCTATGATAAACTGAGCAAGCTGGAAAAGCAGGTCAAATCCATCATCGATGACAAGCAGGTTTCGGTGTCCATTAGCGGACACCAGGCTTCGCGCATCTCCTCCACCAAGTCCTTTGGCTACAAGGCGATTGTGCAGGCTGCGAAAAACACCTACCCGAAGGCGCTGTTTACCCCCTATCTGATGCTGGGGGCTTCGGACAGCCGCCATTATGAGAAACTTTGTCCCAATATCTACCGCTTCTCGCCAGTGCATATCACCAGCGAGGAGCTGGCATCCATACATGGTAACAATGAGTCCATCAGTATCGAAAACCTGAAAAACGGGGTGCTGTTTTATCAGGAACTTTTGCGCTTGGCTGGAGGCGGATCGTTGGATATCAACAGCGTAGAGCCGGAAGTCGGTGCGAGTGAGCAGATGGATGAAATCGAAGCGATGCGCATCAGCCAGTCCATCATGAACCGGCTGGAGGAAGAGAAGGAACAGCTGGGTGTGGACAGTGAAGACACCCAGGAGCTGGATGTGATTTTGGAAGAAGAACCGGAAAATAATGAAGTGCAGCCGGAGAGTGAGCCGGAAGCTGTGCTTATTGAAAGTGAGCCGGTGGAAAGTGAGCCGATTGCTGCGGAAGACTTTATGGAAGAGGAAGAGCTGCCGGTGTTCCCGCTGGCGGAGACCATGAAGCTGCCGGAATTCAATGACCTGGTGGAAGAGGTGGAAGAAGCAGCTGAGGAAGCGGAAACCGTTGTGGAAGAGACCCCCATCATAGTTGAACAACCGGTTTTGGAAGCAGCACCAGAAGAGCCAGTCAGCGAAGCTGAACCGGTCGATGAAGTCGAACCTGTTGTTGAAATCGAACCGGTCGTTGAAGTTGAACCGGTCATAGAAGCAGTATCACCATCCAAAAAACCGGGCAAGAAAGCTGCAAGCAAAAAACCCGCCAAGAAAGCTGCAGCGCCAGAAGCAGCTGCAGAGGAAACTCCTCAACCAAAACCACGCAAAGCCACCAAAAAGGAAGAGAGCCTGCTTTCTGAAGCGGACAGCTCCAACCTTTTGAAACAGGTGGAATGGCTGGATGAGATGATTCAGGAACCGGTACCGGAAGTCGTAGCAAAGGTGGAAGAACCACCAGTGGAAGCAAAACTGACCGCACAGGAAATCCGTGAAAAGGAAGAGGCCGCATTGCAGATTCTGCCTGATGGCAAAGCCACCAAGGAATCGATGCAGGCCTTGATGGAAAACTTGAAGAAGAAACAAACAACCAAGAAAAAGAAGAAGAAGTAATTCTCCTTCTTTTTTTGGTCTCGTTGTGTAAATTATTTAGATTGCAAAAAAACACGAAATATGTTATTATTTGCAATATGGAAAATCTAAGTAAAGTAACCAAAGCAATTAAACCTGCGCAAATTCCAAATCTGCTTTTATCACAAGGAGTGGCAACAGCAACCACTGAAGTAATAGCAAAAATTCTTGGGATTCCAAAAAACCAGGTTTCGCAACGAATGGCACCGCTTAAACTGCGCGGAGAAATTATTACTCCTGCAAAAGGACTGTGGGTTCCTGTACCACCGGAGTATCTGGCTTGGGGAGCTCCAGCAGCGCTCGACCTTATAGCCCCTTTTATGAGTTACTTCGGTGCGAATTATTATGTTGGCTGGCTTTCTGCAGCTGAATTGCATGGTGCTTCGCATCATGCCCCACAGGTATTCCAGGTTGCAACCGATATGGCAATTAGGGACAGAACTGTTGGGCGCACTTCGTTGCGTTTTTTTCAGCGCAGCAATTTACAGCACATACCGGTCATTAAGAAAGAGTCAAAGAACGGATTAGTTCGTGTTTCCAGCAAAGAAGCAACATTGCTTGATATTACAACAAACATCAGGATGGTTGCTGGTATTGATAATGCCGCAAATTTGGTAGTGGAGTTATGTGATGATGAGGATATTTCAATGAATGAAATCAACCGTATATCAGATTTTTATCCGGCGGCTGCCTTGCGCAGGCTTGGCTGGTTAATGGAAAACTTCACGGCAATCCGTGGGCTTGAGGAATTAAAGGCAAAGGCTGCCTCAGAAAGCACATCCATAACACTGCTTGATCCGCTTTCTTCCTATGGTGGATCTATTGATCAATCGTGGTGTTTACAAATCAATAGAAAGGTGGAACCAGATGTATGATTCCCTATAATACGATTACCGCATGGGGCACCACACATGCTTGGCCAACCAGAGACCAAGTTGAACAGGATCTACAAAATGCGAGCGGGAGAGCCCACGGTTTTAACCGTGGGGTGAGAGCGAGCACTTCAAAAGGCAACCCGCTTCGGCGGGTTTTCTTTTGAGTAAACGAAAGAACACACTTGCGCAATCGG
>JAISTR010000049.1 GCA_031272515.1 Erysipelotrichaceae bacterium
GATTGAATCTGTGGCAGACACAAAGGAGGGGACATTCATGGGATTATTTGTCAGTAGTCATCAGCTTTTATACAAAGGATGGACAACCAAAGAAATCAAAGACCGTTTAAAACAGTTTATGAAGCAATATCAATTACCGGATTTGTATTTCATGTTGACCAAAAACAAACGCTGGCTGTCTATTTACAGTCAGGAAAACCTGAATGATGTCAATGAGGATAAATATTATAGCCTGGCAAAACTCTTCGATACAGTATTAATCAGTATGTGGAGTTTTGATGGTGATGGTATCATACAGTTTTTTGAAAATGATCTTACTTGTACCTTACATGATGATGAGCATCCTGCTTTAAAGAATTTAGAAAAAGACAGAGATTTATGGGAGAAGTTCCTTCCTTCAAAGACAGCTATTAAACAAATCTATGAGGTATTCAAAAACAAAACCGAAGACAGTGAAGAATGGTTATTGGAGTTTTGTTCGCTGATTGGTTTTGAGCAGAGATGGCTGTATGGTGAAACACCACCGGTTGGCTATAAGTACTTGACGTTATTGAAACAGCCCAGCATAAGAAAGATGATTAAGACGAAAATTATTGACAGATTGGTTTCTGAATATGGTTATACAGAAGACGAGTTTAACAAAGATGATATAGAGACATTTCTTGGTGCGGAAAAGGAAGAAGACGGAATACCTTCGAATATATTCTTAATGCATGATATTTATTATTACGAGCAGCGTATTTCATTAAATTATTGCAGTAATGGGTGTCAGCCTTTTGGAAAATTTTCTGGGAATTATAATATGAAAAAATACTTGAAGCAAATCAATTGTCCTGAATTGTTTCAATTAAAAGAAGCGCCTATGGTTATTGACTTGTACGCGAAATGCGTATTCGAATATATCATTCCGGCAATTAAAGAAGATAGAGAATATTACTTTATCAATAAACAAATGAGAGATGAAGTATTATATAACTATACACCTTATCTAAAAGAGTACCTGAATCTCTTTCAACGAATACCAGAATCAAAAGAAGACGCCAAAGAATTGTTCAGACCTTATCTTATTGAGATGAAAGATGATTCAATTGAAGTGAAACGAAAGAAACTTATTGTTTTAGCTTGTGGCTATCTTGAATATTTTAAGAGAAGATGGCCGAAAGGATTTTTTCGAGAGGATTACAAGTATCGATTGGTTGTTGATGTAAGTGGAGCATCTTTTACCCCTTTTGAACTTTTATTTTCCTGGTATGAAGAACTACTTACTGGAACACCAAATCGATGGATGGGGTTATAAAATATAAACACTTAAGTAAATTATCAATATTATCCTATCCCACCTTCAATCCCGAAGTGAAACACCAATGTATCATCACTGCAGGGGGCAACGACCAGGGGGTTCCCCCTGGTCGCACACTCCCCCCTTTAATGTCCTATTAACGAGATAAAACAGTAGAGTCCTGTAGGATTTACTTGGGTAAACGAGTCTGAACAGTAATGTATGTTTAGATTATTGACAACATCTGCTGTTTACTCCTTCTTCAGCCTCTTCAATATAAACCCGGCAACCGATACCAGTATCACAATCACCAACCATATCAGGAAGCTATAAAACCCAATAGTAAATAACACCACACTAATAGTTATATCATACACCAGAAATTCCATCATTCCTTCTCCTTTCCTACAGTAACCCAAAGGCTTGCAACAGCATCCCAATCCCAAAAGACATGGCATTGAGGGCAAAGGATAATAACAAAGCCCTATTTCCCGGTTCTTGAAGCCGCATATGATACCACCAGGCTTCAAAGGCTACCACCACAATTTCCAAAAACAGCAAAAGCAGCCAGTATCCTGTAAACCCCAGATAACTGCCAAGTCCCCACAGAATCAGGTTGAGGCAGGGATTGGTAATCAGATTCACCAGCAGGCTGTTCTTCGCAACTGCAGTATCGTTTAACAATAAGTAGGCTGCCGCATACTCCAAAACCAAAGTAGCGGCAAGCGGAATTACCAGATGGTCAAGCATCGTCTATTTTTTTCTTTTCAAAAGAAAGAAGAGGACAGCCGCAATAATCACCACCACTGCCCCAACCATCAAAACAACCCAGGGCTGAAAGTCCGGGCCGGAGGGCGAAGGGGCTCCGTCATATAACAAGAATTTATTCCACAACAAAACAATCACCTCGGTTTCCTGTACAATCACTTCTTCCGCTTCAGTATCAGAAACACCACGACCGCCAGAATGACAACCGCTGCGCCTACCGCCAGATAAATCCAGGGCATCATATTGGAAGACTCTGGCAAATTATCAGGCAGAGGATCCGGAATCGGTGCTTCATCAAAGTGTACAAACCATTCCAACATATCTGATTCTCCTCCCTATCTTTTTTTGCGCAACAAAAAAATCAGCGTTGCTACTAATATGACCGCAATCACAACCCCAATCAGAATCAGGGCGGTGCTGTCATTTTTCGAAGCTTCCTCTACCGGAAACTCATCATGCGCTATATCCAATCCCAAGATATATTTCATGAACTCTTCCCCCTAATAGAGTAATCTACTTTTTCTTGCGCAAAATCCAGACTACAGCCCCAGCCAATACAAGGACCGCAATGGCAATGATGTACCAGTTGTCCTGCAGCCACCAGGTTACTTCCTGGGTGGGCGAAGGGAGGTCATACAGCAGTGTTTTCATTTACTTCCTCTTTCTTGGGATCTGCCAGAATCAGAACCAGGCAGACTGCCGAACATAACGACAGCACTGCGGCCACAACTGCTCCATAGGGAATACTGATAAAGAAGGCTGGCAGCGATCCCACCAATAAGGCAAATACCGTCACCCCGAAGGCAAAGCCGAAGCGCTTCTCAAACAAGGCAGCGCTGATGCCCAGGGTGATTGGCATACACATATTAAAGCATAGAGCTCCCAGAAAAAACAAGAACGGCTCAGATGATCCAAAGCCCCATAACAAAGCGGCCAAAGTCAGGCTCACCCCTGCGGTAAGCTTGGCACCGGCTTTGTCGGCGACAAAGCCGCCCAAAGCCTTACCCAGGGTTGCGCCTATGCTGGGCAGTAAGGCCAATGACCAGGTCGATGCCCAGTCTATTTTGATGACAAAGCCGCCAAAGGCCCGAATCATGATGCAGACCATACAAAGCGCAAAGATGAAGGAGAAGGATTTGTTTGGGTGGTTGCAATGATACAGCACCGGCTCAAAGTCCTCATCCTTCTTAATTGGACAAAAAGCCCAGATTAATGATGTAACCAAAAGCAGGCCGGGGATTAAGATGTAAAGCGGCAGGTTCAGCTTGCCAGCCAGGGTTCCCAGGGATACCCCCATCGCGCCGCCGGACACAAAGATGCCGGGCCGGGTGAACTTGCCGCCTCCGTGCTCTAAAGAGTCTATGCCGCCGCCGACATGGAAGCAGGCATTGCCCAGCGATACCAAAATCATGGCCGGCCACACAAAGACATTCAATACTAAGCCCAGTATCAGCAGTCCCATGCCAATCAGGGCAAAATGGATTTTTGGATAACGGTCGGCGAAATCGCCGATGGGTGCCTGCAAGCCAAAGGCCAGGGTGTTGTAAAACAAAAACAGGGCACCGATATCAGCAGCCGACAAAGGCCGGCTGACAAACTGATACAAAAGCCACAGACAGCTGAAATCCACCGCGAAGTGGGCGAAGGTGTAGACGATTAAGGAAGGGGTTTTCTCTGACATAGCCCAATTATACCAAATCGGATGCCTGACTCAGGATTGTTTTTATCCTTTGCAATACCTGAGAGCTCACCGCTACATAAGGCTGATTGGTGGAGGGATCCAACTTGGTTTCCTTGGCTGTCATATGGATCTGAGTGATGCCGGTCTGCTTTAGAATCGTAATGATATTGTCCTCTGTGACCCCGCCTCCGGGCAGCAGTTGGATTTGATCTCCATATTGATTTTGAAGTTTCGCCAAAACCTCCAGGTTGTCTCCAACCAAACCCCTGCCCCCGCCGGTCAGGATGCGGGTGATGCCCAAATCGATTAAGGTCTGGCAGCTTTGAAAGAGATCCGGGGTGGCATCAAAGGCCTTGTGGAAGATTTTTTCCTTATCACCGATGATGTCAGTCATTTTTTGACTTTGTTTGATATTGATACTGCCATCTTTGTTTAGAAAACCAAAGACGATGCCGCTGGCACCATGTTCACAAAACCACCTGGCATCTTCCAACATGACCTCGATGTCGGCTTCTTCATAGACAAAGCCGGCGGTTCTGGGCCGGACCATAACCGCCAGGGGAATATTCAATTCCATAGCTTTTAGAAAGGTCGCCCGCGAAGGTGTCAGCCCACCCAATTCCAGGGCACTGTTGAGTTCAATGCGGTCCGCAAACCCGCTGGCCGCAAGCGCATCGCTGTAGCTGCCGCAGCAGACCTCCAGCCTGATATGGTTAATCAAGGTATTTCTCCAGGGCTAGGGCGATGCCGTCTTCATCATTGCTGAGGGTGATGTAGTCTGCCGCCTGGCGCAGCGGCTCCATGGCATTGCTCATGGCAATGCCAAGGCCGGCAGCCTGCAGCATCGCCAGGTCATTCTCGCCATCGCCAAAGGCGATGACTTCCTCTTTTTTGATTTTTTCCTGTTTCATGACTGCCTGCAGGGAAGAGCCCTTGTTGATGCCTTTGGGGGTGAACTCCAGCCAGCGGGGGGAAGTGCGCCCCATCTCCAAATCACTGCCGAATAAACGCTGAAGGGCTGGGATATGCTTTTGTAAAATCTCGGGTTCCTGGGCAAATACCAGCTTGTTGGCTTCTACGACAATGTCTTCCGGTTTGCCCTCGATGTAGTAGATATGCTCATAGTTTTGTTTCTTGACAAAGGAGAATACCGAAGCGGTCAGATGCTCTTGGGGCAGGTGATGCTCTTTAGCATACTCCAGTTTTTTCTTTTTCAATTGCGGGGAGAAATAATTATAGAGGGTGTCGTTTAGCACCGCGAAGAACTCCAGGTCATTGGCAACCGCGTAAGCCAGTACTTTTTTAGCCAGGGGGATGGAAATCCTGGCGATATATTGGGTTTCACCGGTCTTCAGATTGGTAATCTGCTGGCCATTGACACCCAAGAAGAAACCGCCGTACTCCTTCATCTTGAGCTCCCTGGCGCTTTCCACTAAGCCCAGATAATTGCGGCCGGATGCCAGCACCAAACGGATTCCCTGTTTCTGGGCTTCTAAGAGTGCTTCCCTGGTCTTGGTGGTAATGCGGGACTGACTGTCCAATAAGGTCCCGTCCATATCCATTGCAATCAGTTTTATCTCCATAAACTGCTCCTTCTCTGCTTGTCTTTTCAATTATACCAAATCCTTTTAGATTGCTCATGGGAAGAGGTGATCCAAGGTGAGGGAGTGGGGGATGTCGCTATTTGGCTATAAGCCTGATTTTCAAACAAGTCCAAACAAATCTGTTAAGATAGAAACAGCAGACCGGCACCGCCTTAGGCGGTGTCAAATAAGTGTATCCAAGTATTTCATCACGGAGGAATGTATGGCTGAAAATGAAATTTTAGAGAGCATCCGCGGACGCATCATTGTTTCGTGTCAGGGCACTGCCGACACCGGCAATCCCTTTCACACCCCCGAGCATATGCTCTTGATGGCCAGATCCGCCTACAAGGGCGGAGCCTGCGGCTTTCGGGCCAACACCCCGCCCAACATCCTGGCGATTAAGGAGGCTTATCCGCAACTGCCGATGATTGGCATCTGGAAGATTGTGGAAGGGGACAATGAAGTCTATATCACGCCGCACATGAGTGCGGTGGACACGCTGGTGAGTCTGGGCTGCGAAATAGTTGCTTTAGATGGCACAGACCGCAAAAACGCCCGCGGGCAATACGCCTGGCAGTTTCTGGGCGAAGCCAAAAAGAAATATCCGAAGCAATTGATTATGGCGGATATCGCCACCCTGAAGGAGGCGGAGCTATGCGCAAAGCAGGGGGCCGACATCTTGAGTACCACGATGTGCGGCTATACCGAGGAGTCGAAACAATTCAAGGGCGTATGCAACTTCCAGCTGTTAAAGGATATCAAAGAAAAGGTCCCGGGGGTCTTTTTGATTTGCGAGGGAAAGATCTGGAGTGTCGAGGATGCCAGAGAGGCGTTTGAATCCGGGGCCGATGCCATTGTCATCGGCACCGCCATCACCAATCCGATGTCCATCACCCAGCGCTTTGTGGATCTGGCAGCCAAGGTAAAATAGCCTTTGTCTTGATTATGACAATTGTCACGAAAAGACCGGAAAAAGTTCACTGTTGAAACAGTGAGCTTTTTTATACACTGGGATTGTAAGAGAGGTACAAACCATGAAAACAACCAAAGGATTCTCTGCCAACACCTTAAAGCTGATTGCGATTGTCGCCATGACCATCGACCATCTGGCTTCCCTGCTGTATCCCGGATTCCCGAAGGAGCCGCTGCCCTTGGTGATGCACTTAATCGGCCGTTTGACCGCCCCGATTATGATCTACTTCATTGCGGAAGGATACTTCCATACCCGCAATGTGAAGAAGTACATCGGCAGGTTATTGTTATTCGCCGCCATCTCCCACATCCCCTATATCCTGATGTTTGGCGGGGAGTTCACGATGTTTGGTATTCAGATGACCAGTGTGATGCTGCCCTTTGCGATGGGGCTGAGTGCCCTGGCTGTTGACCAAAGCAAGGATCCGCGCTTAACGCCGGTAACCAAGCCCATCCTGGTATATGGCCTTTGCGCCTTGGCTTTCTTCTCTGACTGGTCGATGCCCGGTGCCATGGCTGTCGTCTTTGTCGGCCGCAACCACGGCAACTTCAAGCGCCAAATGCTTGGCTTAGCCACAGCAATTGCCATGTATGCCACCGTCTATGCCTTCTCCTTCGACATGGTCTATGGGATCCTGCAGATGGGAATCGTCCTGTCCTTCCCCCTGCTGGCGTTATACAACCAAACCAGAGGCAAGGCCAGATGGTTGAAGTGGTTCTTCTATATCTATTATCCGGCACACCTGCTGATTCTGGGCTTAATCAGAATCTATGGATGAAATACAAACCCCGGCGGAATTATGCTTCCGCCGGGGTTTCATTGATGATTTCAATATCACTGGTATCTGCCCCGTTGTTTCTCAGAAACGCCAGGGATATCTTATCTGCTTTGCAGTTTTCGAAAGTGACATTGCGCAGATTACAGTACCTAAAGAAACAGTTGAGAAAAGTCACGTTTTCAAATTTAAGACGGGTAGAACGGCGGATGTCTTCAAAGCGGCAGTCCTTCAGCTCTCCTTCAAAAACAATGTTTACAAAGCCGACATGGATGAAAGCGGTCTTGTTGAAGATACAGTTGGACAGATTGACATTCTGCAGGGAGACACTTTTAAACAGGGTGTTGGTACAGTTCGCTCTGTCGAAATTGTCATTGCGGAAGGAGCAGCCATCCAGCTTCGCATCACTGAAGTTGCAATTGGTGAAATCGCAGTTGGCGGCGCTGTTTCCGCGCAGAGAACTGCCGGTGAAGTCACAGCTGGAGAAGTCGTTGTTCTTCATGGAATTGCCATACATCTTCACTTCCTTGAGGCTAGAACCGCAAAACAGGCAGTTGGAAATGCTGGAGGCACTAAACATCCGGCCCAGGCCGCTGAGGTTGCTGAAGTCGGAATTGCGCCAGGAACCAAAGGACATATTGAAGTGGGAGGACCTGTTAGAGAAGGGCGGGACGTCAAAGTCCGGTCCGGGATGATGATGTGGAGGTTGGTCAAAGAAGGGCGGGTCTTCTGACTCTTGTTCAGGCTCGCTGTATGGTTTTTCCTCTGGTTCTTCATATGCCTCTTCTGTTGGTTCTGGTTTTTCTGTTGTTTTCATGCTTCCATCCGCAAAGTAGTTGAGATCCACTTCCAGCACCTCTGCCATTTTCGCAAAGGTCACGATATCCGGCATTGATTCCCCGCGTTCCCACTTGCCCACGGCCTGCGGGGTGATGGAGAGCAGATTGGCTAAATCGGTCTGCGAAAGATTTTTCAGCTTGCGGGCGACGCTGATGCGCTCCCCGACTTCTTCAAAGGTTAACATGCTTTTATCCTCCTTGGGTTGATACCTCCATTATGGAACAAAAGAAGAAAGAAACAAGAGGAAAATTGTAACAGATAGTTGTATTCTGATAAACATTGTTGTATTTGGGGTTTTTGGATGGATTTTTGGGTACCGCAGGATAGAATCTCCCCTGATTCAGCAGTCCCACAAAAAGCGCTTTCTTTGTTGTTTTCTCCGAAATTAACGACATTTTCATGCTTTCAATTACACATAATCCGCCATATAATTCCCGAAGTGTTTACATTTTTTCCCATTGGTGTTATGATTGCTTGGTATTAAGTAGGACTTCGCATTATCGTGAGTGGTATTCGATTAGGCCTCTTAAGTACTGGAACGGAGGCAAAGAGTTTGGAAACAGGCAAAGTAAAGTTCTTCAACGATGCTAAGGGATTCGGATTCATTATCACTGATTCCGGGAAAGAAGTGTTTGTACATTTCACCGGAATTAACGGATCGGGACACAGAACCCTTCATGATGGGGATGTCGTATCATTCGACATCATCACGGAAGATCGTGGTGAGAAAGCAGTTAACGTAACTGTAATGTAAAGAAGAGGCTGAACATTCAGCCTTTTTAGATGAAACAGCAGCATCGTCTTGGATGCTGCTGTTTCTTTGTTCTTTTCTTTATGCTTCGGCTTTTGTGTATTCACTTTCCAATAAGCCATAATAGCAGGTAGTCTTCCAGATGGGCTCGCCATCTTCGTCCTTTTTGATCAACTCATCCTCCCTGCCCAGGCCTTCCAAACGAAAACCCAAGCGCTCCAAGAGTTTCCAGGACGGACTGTTCAACAAATTGGTCCTGGCGACAACGCGGTGCGCGGACAAAGTAAAAAAGGCATGCTGTAGCAAGGCTAGCATGCTTTCAAAAGCATAGCCTTTTTTCCAGTAGTCACAGTTAAAGATATACCCCACTTCATAGGTGTCAAATTTTTTGGGCTTGAGCACCAGGTGACCAATCAGACCTCCCTCCAATAAGCAGACTGCCACATAGCAGGGGTCCAAAGCCCACTTTGCGGCTATCTCTATTGCCTGCTCTTTGGATAGTGGCTCATAGGGCTCCAGGGCTATTGTTTTGGGATTGGAGAGATAGGCATACAAGGCTTCGCCATCACTCTCTAGAAAACGCCTTAAAACCAGCCGCTTGGTACCAATCGGCTTTTGGAATACTTCAATGCTGCTCATACTGACCTCATGACCAAAGACGCTCAAAGAGCACGACATTGTCTTTGAGCGAGATCTTCTTCACCTGGTACCCGATGTTCAACAGTTCCTTTTTGTAATTCAAAAAGGAATGGTCCATGGGTGTACCGGTGAGCTTTTGAATTTCCGCAAAAGTCAGCCACAGGCTCCTTGTGCCCTGCTTCTGCAAATGCTCCCATAATCCGGCATACTTACTCATCACTGCTTGCCCCCCTGACTGCCGATTTATTTTGAATGTCGGCACTATTCTATCACAGGCTTTTGTTCAGAATGTGAACAACAGACGAACATCCGGTGAGCATTGCTTTCATCATCGATTGGCAACAATTTCCAGAAGGAAATTCATCCACAACCCGCTATGTTAGGTTGTGGGCTTTTGGTTAGTTGCCTGCTGGAAAGAAGGTTGAGATGACAATTTTTGATTATCCGGAAATTGAGGGAATCACAATCATGGATTCGCATATTGATGATATTGACCCGCAGCTATTGTGGATGACCATCGATCAGCTGAAGGTGTTTCTGAAGTATTCCTCCGGGTTTGCGAAATTTGTGAAGGAGCGGGGGTTGATAATGGACAACGAGTATATGGATGGGTATGGGGTGACGAGAACGGAAATGAATTTTCGCGACACCAGAATCATTGTGAACACACATCTTTTTGAAGACAGAGAAAGGCTATTGGAGATAATGGCAGAGTTAACGGAGAAGAGCTTGGTCATGCCGTATGATACAGATTACTCTCTAAAGTACTTAGGCTTGCACGAAGGAGCTCATGCGTTTCAGAGTTATCTGTTTTATTTAGAGAGTATAAAAGACAATCTTCGGTGGGACAAGGAATATAGAGTTGTGCAAAAAAGAGTCAAAAATACAGAAAGTAAAACAGAAAAAGCACAACTCTTTGATGAATATACTCGTTCGCTTGCGCAAGCTATTAAAACTGATATAATTGGAATTACTTTGGACTTATGCCCATTTTTAGATGTCTCAGAACAAATGTCGGTTACTGGAATGAAGAACGAAAGAGATTTTTTTGCGGAATGCTTGGCAAATGCTTTGGCTGGAAAGCCTAATATTCTGGGTAGAGCAGTATTGCTTTATCTAAAAAACAAAGGAGAAGAAATATGGTCGAAAAAAATAAAGATATGAAGAAGAGAGAGTACAAAAAACCCCAGCTTTTTGATGAGTGTCTTTTTATTGTCACCGATGAAGCTATGGCCATAGTCCGGGAAGAAATTCGACTACAGAGAATTGCGGAAGCGGCCCAACAGCAACTTGCAAAAGAGCAAGAGTGAAAAACTAAAGTACAAGTTCTGAAATACAT
>JAISTR010000019.1 GCA_031272515.1 Erysipelotrichaceae bacterium
ACACCATCCTCTACCGCCTCAACCGCTTCATTTCCGATTCCAATATCAATATCTTCAACCCGAATTATTGCTCGGAAATTTACTATCTTCTATTGCTGCAGAAGATGCGGGAAAGTGCCTCCAATTGAACCAAGAAAAAACCCCTTGCGGGGTTTTTCTCCAGTATTGCAAGGAGATAAATAATGAAAAAATTACTTGATACAAACAGCTTGGCTCTGCTTGCACTCTTATCATACAAAATCATTGTGAAAGTTTTGTGAAAATGCGTGAAATATGCTTGAAAGTTTCCGGGTTTACAGCGATTTGTCTTCGACCAGCTTGCGCAGCGCTTCAAACGTCGCTTCGCTGATGACATGCTCGATATGGCAGGCATCCGTTTCCGCGACCTCCGGCTGTATGCCCAGTTCGTTCTCCAGCCAGCAGCGCAGGATGCGATGGCGCTGGTAGATTTGTTCCGCCTTTTTCAAGCCTTTGGCGGTCAGGGTCAGATTGCCCTTGGTGTTCTCCAGGTAGCCTTCGTTTTTCAACAGGTTCATCGCCCGCGAAATCGAGGGCTTGGAATAATTTAAATGATGGGCGATATCAACCGAGCGAACCGACCCCTTTTGTTGCTGCAAAACCAAGATGGTTTCCAGATAATCTTCCTTGGATTCCTGTATTTTTTTCATAGAATTCACCGGCTTTAATATATCATGAAGTCCGGTTTTTCACAAGCAATCAGTTGAACTGGAAACGTTTGTAACCGCGTATGCAGTAAAACAAAAACCACAAGCAGAAGGAATACAGAATCAGCATTCCCGCATTCATGCCCAGGCTGCCCGGAGCCAGCGTCGTAGTCAAGATCACAATCAATAAGCCAACCGCCCTGGCAATTGCCACAATCACTTCCCTTGCTACAGTGCGGCCGATCAGCTGTTCGGGATTGCCGTATTCGGAAATCACATTCATATACATTAGAGAGAAAGGCATGGAAGCCATGGACAAAAACCCGTAATGCAATAACCCGTGTACAATCGCACCGGTTCTGGTCCCACTCACCAAAGCCAACCCGCTTAAAAAAAGTAGAATACAGCCCCGGAACAGGTAGCGCAGGCGGTTTTGCTTGTTCACTTTGCGGCCGATGATGAAATTGGCGAAGGTTGCCACCAGGGCAAAGAAGGCCAGCCAGTTGCCATAGCTAGAGCCGCTGCCCAAAGCCTGATAGATCAACAAGCCGGTCAAAGACACCGTAGCCGCTTCCCGCATGCCCCATAGAAACTGGCAGACCACCAAATAGCGCCAGCGCGGGTCCTTGTCCAGATGGGTGAAGCTCTCCTTGATGTGAAACGGCTTGCCTGAGGCCGTGGAGCGGATTTTCAAAGAAGCGATGCAGATGATCACAAAGATGACAATCGCCGCTTCAAACAAAAACAGATAACCGTCATCCTCAACTTTCGCGAAGGAAAGAATCAGGGCGGAGAGAAACGGTGCCAGAATCGAAGCCAAATATTGCAGCATGCCGCTGACCCCCAGAAAAAAACCACGGGTTTCAATATGGGAAATAAGCTGGTACAGCGTGTTGATGGTAATCCAGAAGAACCCCTCCCCGGCACCCCAGACAAAACCCACAATGTAGACCAACCACTGCCGGGTGCTGATCCAATCCTTGACAAACAACAAGAATAAAACCGCGCAGATAATCAGAAACAATCCAATCATTAAAGTATAGGACATCCGGATTTTCGTGGACAGCTTGGCACTGGCCCAGGCAAAAAAACCGATGACCAGATAGCGGATCAGCGAATAGGTACTCATGATGGTAAGGGAACTGGTGTATTTCAACATGTAGACATTGGCGAAGGTCGAGACCATGGTGCTGGCCAGGGTGTAGATCCCGACAATGGAGAGTACCAACAGCTCATCTTTGGTTAACTTCATTCACGAAAACTCCTTTGATACCAGAAAAGTATAGTACAGAGTTATCCTGAATAAAAGAGGTTTATGGTGGATTTTGAAAAAATTTTCATAACAGGAAATAACCCGCTGCGCTATAATAAAACAAGTAAGCGCTTGCGCTGATTCAAACCGGGTATTTACCTAAACACTCAGGAGGAAGCACGATGTCAATGATTGGCTGTTATGTTCAGCTGGATGACCGCCAGCTGCAAGAACTCAAAGGCGGAAAGTACTATCTCTGGGATCTGTTTGATATGGGCATGCCCGCCCTGTCCATCGAAAAGTCCTGGGATGCCCTGTCGCATATTCTCTATGGCGGCTATGACCAAATCCCGGATACCCCTGCCGGTTATATTATTCCCCTGGGGGAAAACTGTCTTTTGCCGCAGGTCATCTGTGACTATGGCTGCGGAGCTGTTTTAAGCAGTCAGGTTGTGCAGGCCTGTGATGTGCTCAAAGACATGGATGAAGCCTGGTTTCGGGCACACTGCGATTTTTCAACGTTCCAAAAAGATCATGTCTATGTCTACAGCGATACTGACGAAGACCAGCAAGAGCTCTTTGAAGAGCTCTACAGTTATTTCATCAGCATCAAGGAGTTCTTTGAAGAAGCGAAGGAAAACAAGAACAATATTGTGTTTTTTATTGAGTGATTGCGGTGATTCTGAAGCAATCACTTCTTCTTTCACCCATAAAAACAGCTGACATTTTGGTCAGCTGTTTTTATCGATCCATTGCCCGAATCAACTGCTCGACTTCGCTCTTGCTTGCCAGTCCCCTGACAAAAGCACTGGCACTGCCGGTATAGACTGCCTTCTTCAAGGCGTATTCATAATCCCCTTTCGTCTCTAGAAAACCGGATAAAAATCCGGCAATCATCGCATCACCGGAACCGATGGAATTGACCCGTTGCCCAGGCGGAGCTTTGAGCCAGTATTGACCTTTGTTCTCGGCCAACAGAAAAGCCCCGTCTGCTCCTAGTGAAACCAGCACATTGCGGGCTCCCTGTTCTTGCAAAGACAAGGCACAGGAAACGATATCCATCTCTGATTGAAGCGAATTATGAAACAGTTCCCCCAGTTCCAGCCGGTTCGGTTTTATTAGAAACGGTTTGTATGGAAGACACTTCAAAAGCAGCTCACCCCGGGCATCCACAATCACCAAAGCCTGCAGGTCCAAAATTCTCTCAAGGATATCCTGATAGGTAGCACTGTTCATGCCGCCGGGAATGCTGCCGGAGAAAATCACAAAATCATCTTTCTTCAAGAGGCTGATTTTCGCAATCAGCTGATCCAGATCAGCCGCTGTTACCGCTAAGCCATTGCCGTTAATCTCCGTCTCTTGCTTTGCATGAACCTTGACATTGATGCGGGTCTCCCCTTCCTTCAAAAAGATAAAATCATGGCACACATGCATTTCATCCAGCAGTTCCGTCACTTTTTTGCCAATCTTTCCCGCCAAAAAACCCAGGGCAACGGTTTTGTGTTTGAGGTTGGTCAGCATCGTCGAGACATTGATCCCCTTGCCGCCTGCCAAAAGCACAGTCTGCTTTGCGATATTCAAGGTCCCGCTTTCCAATTCATCCAGATAGACATGATAATCCAAAGACGGATTTAAGGTGATGGTATAAATCATGATTGCGTTCCTGTTTCATCCACAATAATGCAATCCGTACGGTCATAATCAAAACCGGAAACACGCGTATCGGTTATCAAAGTCGCATCCTCCATTTTCCAAAAGGTAATGAAATACTCCTGATTCATCTTGCGGGAATCCGCCAGAATGTAGCGTTTCTTCGCCTGCAGAAGAATATTGGTTTTCACCTCGGCTTCGTTGAACTCATGGGTGCTGAAGCCGCTGTTACCCGAGACCCCGTTGGAGCCCACAAAGGCGATGTCAAAATGATACTGCCGGATTTGTTCGATGGTCTTGGCACCGACGCAGGCAAAGGTGTTGGGCTTTACCTCACCGCTGCAAAGAATCACCCGGATTCCTTTTCTCACCAGGCTTTCCACATGCAAAGGACAGTTGGTTACCACCGTCAAATCCGGCTGAATCAGATGCTTGATGATGCAGCGGATGGTCGTCCCGGAATCCAAGAACACGAAATCCCCCGGCTGCACCAGGCTGGCGGCATAAGCCGCAATCTGTTCCTTGCCACTGATGCTGATCAACTGCTTGGAAACATCGCTGGGTTCATCCTCTTCCACCAAGGACAGCTTCGCATAGCCATGACTGCGGATAATCACCCTGTCCTTTTCCAAAATCGCCAGATCCCGGCGGATGGTCGCCAGTGAGACGTCCAGTTTCTTCGCCAAAAGATAGACAGGCATCTGCTCTTTGTGGGATAAAATCGCAATCAGTTGTTTCCAGCGGTCATATTGTTTCATGTTGTTTGTTTTGCTTTATTCCTGCTTTATCGTACCACAGATTGCGTCAACGATTTTCTCAGGAAACCCGATTGGCACATCACTGGCAATGGTTTCATAGTACTGTCCGTACTTGTCTGCTTCAATGAAATAGCCGAGATCCTCATCCGCCGGTGTCATGAATACCACCGGACAAGCACATGCTGCCTTAATCCTTAATCCCAGGATGCTGGAGAGTTCACTGCCGAAGGCAACCAGAACCAGTCCCCCCAAATGATAAACTTTGGTGATGACATCCAGATGGACCTGTTGATTTTTCAGCTTGTTTTCAATCACTGCTTTGGTGGTCATGCTCAGCTTGCGCTGGTCGTGAGAGAGGCCAGGATCCGCAAGCAGGGCTTCGGTCTCTTTTTGAATTTGATAGAGTTCCTCTTTGCGGTCCGAACCATCATAATCGATCGTATGCTCCAACAGGTTCAAGCGAAACTGCGTCAAGGACAGCGGTGAAAAACCGGTACGCTCTTTGAGCTGTGAAAAAATCTCAGCGCTGACCCGCTCCAATTCCATAAAGTCATCCGACTGCCGGTATTGGCGGGTCGAGATATCCCCGGCAGCCGCCATAAAGGCAATGACACTTGTCTTCAAGTAAGCGGCCATCTGATTGCGCAGGGCTCCGATTAAATCGCTGCTGCACTGATCATTATTAGGGCCCAGCACAGTCGAATGGCAAGGCACACTCAGCAATACCCCCAGCAATTGCCTTTGATGGTAAAATTCAATCTCTATGATTTCATTGTCATATTTTTCCTGAAGGTCATTGCGGTTGCTGAAACAGCCCAGGATCGGGGTTTTCCGTATCAAAGCAGAGGCCGGCTGCAGGTTGCTTAAGCACGCAGCCACGGTTTTTGACACCGCGTTTTTTACTTGTGTAAGAAACGCGGTGTCGTCATTTTTTGCGCCAAAGTTATGGTTGCTTTGCGTGCCGCCCGGACAGGAGTGGGAATGCAAGGCGGTCAAGGTGATGTCCAGAAAATCCAAATCAAATTTTTTGATTAAGTCCTTTTTGATCTGATTGCTGACTTCACGGGAAATCACACACACATCGATGATGCAGATGACCAGCCTGTGGCCTGCCAGGGACACGACTGCCGTGTTAACCTGCGGGTAATCATGAATGCCCTGTGCCGGCATACTACGCTGTACATATCCCATTAAATAGAATGGATCTTTTGGCTGTAAAGTACAGCTGGCACTGGCAAATTCCATTAACGCAGAATCCCCAGCTGATAGGTAATGCAGGAGATGACCAGCACACAAAGAATCACCGTCGTCATCTTGACCTTCTTTTTCGCAATTAGGAAATAGGTCAAGGCGGTCAAGGCAACCGGGATCATTGCCGGCATTATGACATCCAGGATTCCCTGCAGTTCAGTGCTGACATCACCGGTTGTAAACTTCAAGCCGGTGGTGACACTGATGACCGAGGGAACCAGGGCGCCGACAACCGTCAAACCCAAAATCGAAGCCGCTTCGGTGAAGATATTGAGCTCCGCGCCAAACTGGGTCACAATCATCCTACCGCCGCGGTAGCCCAGACCGAAGAACTGAATCCGGATCAAGAAAATCGCAATCGCGTAGATAACCATAATCAAAACACTCAAGGGACTGCCATCCAAAGCCGAATAAGCAGCAATGCCACCGAAGATAGTCGGCAACAACACCCAGAAAACCATGTCGCCAATGCCCGCCAGCGGGCCCATTAAACCAGTCTTCAGGTTTTGTACGGCATCCAATCCTTTGATGCCTTCCTGCTCTTCCACGGCCAGGGCAGCGCCCAGGATGGCGGATGAGAGATAAGGCTGGGAATTGTAGTACTTGTAGTGGTTGTTGAGCGCAGCGACATATTCGTCATCATCCGGATAAATCTTGCGCAGCACTTTCGCAAAGCTGTAAACGACAGCCGGAGCCAATTGCGTCTCGTAGTTAAAGGAACATACCGCAATCAGCATCCATCTAATCGCGGCACTGCTGATGTCTTTTTTCGTTAGGATGTTTCTGTTTTCACTCATCTTCCAACCCTCCGATCACCGCGTTTGCTTTTTGTTTTTCAATCGCGTTTTTGTAGAAATTAATGGCCAAAGCCACTCCTACCAGGGCAACCCCCAGCATCGGCACATTCAGATAGGCAAACAGCACAAAGCCGACAATCAGATACTGAAAGTGCTTTGCGGTCGGCATGTAGTTCATCAAAATCGCAATACCGACGACCGGCAGAATCTTGCCGGCAACAGATAACCCACCCATGAACCAATCCGGCAGCATTGCCAGAATGTCATTGATGATATTGACGCCGACCAGGGTCGCCAAAGCCACCGGAACCAGGTACTTCAGTACTTGAAACAGTACGGTCAGCCAGATTACGCTGGTCATCATTCCAAATTGCTTTTTGTTGGCATAGTTTTGTGACCATCTGGCGACAAAGCCGTTGGCAATCTTATGGATGATGTCAAACTGCACCGAGAGCATCGCCACCGGAATACCGATTGCCAGTCCGGCTTCCACCGAACCGCCCTTGATGGCAATGGGAACCGCAACCAGGGTAGCGACCGTGTAGTCCGGTACACTGGCACCCGCCAAGCCGACCACACCCATGGACATCAACTGAATCGTACCGCCCAGGTACAGTCCGGTCTTGATGTCCCCGAACACCAAACCAAGAATAAAACCGATGATTACTTTGTTGCTGAAAAACTGTATCTGGATGCCATAGGTGTCATAGGCAGCCAGACAGGTGAGCGTCAACAGCACCAGAATCTGAAATCCACTCATAGGGAATTCCTCCTTTGTTACAATAAGTCTTCAAAGCGGACGACCGAATCAGTAGGCACATGCTGGACCGTGACCCTGGTACCGGAAGCCATGATTTTCTTCACGGCTGCCAGTTCCTCATCCGAAAGAAATGCCCGTTTGGAACAGCGGAAACCGGTCAATAAATCCGTGGCGCCAATTTGCAGATGGGGAATTTCGATGCCGTTTTCGACCAGTGTCAAAATCGTCAGCGGACTCTTTGCCAACAGAAAAATCTTCTGGCCTTGATACTTGCCGGCTTTCATGTTGGTGATTGCGGTTTCCAAAGTAATGATGGAGGAGGCCATGCCCGCTGGTTTTGCCAGCGACATCGCCTGCTTTAACATCGGATCATTGGCCACCTGATCGTCAATTACCATAATTCTCTGGGCGCCGGTTCCACCAGCCCACTGGGTCATCACGATGCCATGCAATAAACGATGATCAATTCTGGTCAGTACAATATTCATAGTGCCCTCCCGCTTTGTAAAACTGTCAGCTTCAGTCTAGCAAAGAGAAAAAGCGCTTACAATCAAAGGATGATTGTTTAGCGCTTACACTGGCAG
This sequence comes from Erysipelotrichaceae bacterium, assembly GCA_031272515.1. Classification (GTDB taxonomy): domain Bacteria; phylum Bacillota_I; class Bacilli_A; order Erysipelotrichales; family Erysipelotrichaceae; genus JAISTR01. The sequence continues at coordinate 7,718 of JAISTR010000019.1, forward strand.
ATAATCAATCATATTATGAGTGATTGCAATAATTACAATCATTATAAAATCAAATTATGGTCTGATTCTGGAATTCACGGGCGTTTATAAGCCTTGTTTTCAGTATTTTTTCATGATAGTAAGTAAATATCCAATCATTTTTCTTTCAACTTTTCTTAATCCAATCATTTTGATGTTTCTTTCACACCAGATGTTTGACTTCAATCTGTCCTGTAAAGTAGTCCTGCAGCTTTTCTGCCAATAATCTCCTGTGGCACTGCTCAGGTGTCGCTTCAAAGCAAAGCAGGCAGACATTCTTATAGCAGCCAAAGTCATCCAGGAAGTCCTTCCAGGTTCCCCTTTCCTGTATCAGCTGCTGGTATATCTCAATATAGCCCTGCCAATCAACTTTGCCGGCATGCGTGTCATTGAGCAGTTTTAGGCTGGGCGCAAAGTCCTTGCGCGAAACATAATCGATATTCGCAGAATCGACATGCTGCAAAAAAAAAGGCAGGTCCCGGGCTTTGGAAAAGCCGGCATCGGGATAGTCATTGATGACCCGGATATCAATCACAATCTGTACATGATTTTCAAGCAGCAGTTTAAAGAACCGTTCTGCCCCGCCTTGAATGCTTTCACCAATCGTGAATACCTTCATGACAGACCTCCTAAATAAAAACCAGCAAACTGCTGGAAATTGAAACCTGGTGGCCCATGAGGGGGTCGAACCCTCGTCTCCGCCGTGAGAGGGCGACGTCTTGACCGCTTGACTAATGGGCCGTGGCTAAATCATAGCGCCAAAAAGCGTTTTTGTCCATAGAAAAAAATGATATGATAGTAGAGCACAAAACGACTGGAGGGATTTGACTTGGACTATAAAGCTTTGTCCGAACTGCTGTTTCCGGATGTGAAGGATACGCTGCAAGACTATGAGATCCGCTATCCATGGCGGGATTTGCCAAAAGAAGCGATGGTCACCCGCCTGGCTCCCAGCCCGACCGGATTTATCCATCTGGGCAATCTCTACCAGGCTTTGGCGAATGAACGTTTGGCGCACCAAAGCCAGGGACGCTTTATTCTGCGCATTGAAGACACCGATGAAAAACGCAAGGTCGAAGGTGCCATTGAACTATTGGTGAGCACCCTGGCCTACTTTGGTATAAATTTCGATGAAGGCATCCTCTGTAATCCGCAGGGGGACTATGCGCCTTACCAGCAATCAGAGCGCCGGGATTTGTACGGGGCGGCGGCGAAGTTTCTGGTGGCCAATGACTGTGCTTACCCCTGCTTTTGCAGTGAGGAAGAGCTGGCGCTCTCGCATCAAAGGCAGGCGGATGAGAAGGCTGACTTTGGTTATTATGGCATTTATGCCAAATGCCGGGATTTAACGATAGACCAAGTCAAGGATAAGCTCAGCCAACACATCCCCTTCACCATCCGGCTCAAAGCCAAGGGCGACCCCAATGGTACATTCACCATTCACGACGGGATCCGCGGTGATTTAACCATGCCCCAAAACACCAACGATACGGTGCTTTTGAAATCCAACGGCCTGCCCACCTATCACTTCGCCCATGCGGTGGATGACCACTTCATGCGCGTCACCCATGTCATCCGGGGGGAAGAGTGGCTGTCCACCCTACCGGTCCATGTCCAATTGTTTGAATACCTGCAGTTTCCCCTGCCCGTCTATTGCCATACCACCCTGTTATTAAAGCAGGACGGGGAAATCCGCCGCAAGCTTTCCAAGCGCAAGGACCCGGAACTCTCCCTGGAATACTACAAGTCTTTGGGCTATCATCCGCTGGCGGTCAAGGAGTACCTGATGCGGGTGCTCAACTCCAACTATGAGGCCTGGCGGGATGAAAACCCGAAAGCGGATTTGACTGGCTTTTCCTTCACGACAGCCAAGATGGGCTCCTCCGGTGCCCTGTTTGACTTAAGCAAGCTCAACGATGTCTCAAAAGACATCCTGGCTGATTTATCAGTGGAAGCGCTTTGTGACTTCTTTTTGGACTGGGTCAAAGACTATGACCAAGACAACCTGACTATATACAATGACAAAGCCTACCTGAAGCGGATCTTCATGGTTGGCCGCTATGACAATAATCCCCGCAAGGATCTGATCTATGGCAAACAGATCACCGAGAAGATTGCCTTTTACTTTGACACGCTGTTTGCCATCAAGGAAGGTCTGCCGCCAGCCATCGACAATGCCAGTGCCAAAGAACTCATCACCGCTTATCTTGAAACCATGGATATCAGCGATGACAAGGAAACCTGGTTTAACAAGGTCCGCGCTTTGTGTGAAGTGCACAACTATGCCCTCAAAGCCAAGCTGATACAAAAAGAACCGGGTAAATACCGCGGTCATATCGGTGAGGTCACCGCTGTATTCCGCTTGGCCTTGGCCGGAACCCTCAACGCCCCGGATCTCTGGGAGCTGCAGCAGGCAATGGGAGAGCAGCGGGTGGTCGAGCGTTTACAAAAACTCTACAACGCCCTATAAAAACTCCGTCAGCACATCATTCAACAAAGGATACCAGTCGTCACTGACACAAAGAAATTCCGTGCCAGCCTGCTGGTATTTTTTCAGCTTCCCCTGTCGCAATAGTCTGTTGGTCATTAAAAAAGCGGAATCAAAGGGCAGGCCGTAGCGTGATTGAAAGGTCTTCATAGCAAAGCCGGCCTTCTTGCGCAGGTTCATCATCACAAATTCAAAGTGCTGCTCAGACAGGGAAAGCTTGATGTCCTCATCCCGTAACCCAGCTTCGTAATCCTTGAACCTTCTCGCATTTTGCCAGCGGTGCGCTCCGGCCTTGCTGGCGGCACCAGGCCCCAGCCCCAAAAAGTCCCCGTAGTCCCAATAGTGCAGATTGTGCCGGCTTTGAAAACCGGGCAGACAGAAGGAACTGATCTCGTATTGTATATAGCCTTGCTTTTTCAAAAGCTCCAAGGCCGTAAAGTAGAATTCCTCTTCCGCTTGCGCAGAAACCTGCTTTTGACCCTGTTTATAAAACAGGGAACCCTCCTCCAGGGTCAAACTGTAGAGGGAAAGATGGGGTAAGCGCAGGTCGCACAAAGCCTTCAGGGATACTTTAAAATCATCCAAGCTCTGAGACGGGAGACCATACATCAAATCACCCGAGATGTTTTCGATTTTCGCCTTTCTTAAAGAACTGATGCAGGTGCACACCTGCGCAAAGCTGTGGTGTCTGCCGATTCTTTTTAAAAGTCCGTCTTGTGAAGCCTGGATGCCCAGCGACACCCGGTTGACCCCATGGGCTTTCATGATGGCGATCTTTTCACTGCTCAAGCTTTCCGGATTGGCTTCGATGGTGTATTCCGCCACTGGCTTGCTTTGCTGACAAATCGCCAATAAGCGCGCAAACTGGTCATCGCTCAAGCTGGTCGGGGTTCCCCCGCCCAGATAGAGCGTAGTAAGCGTATCGCCATACGAAAAATGGTCCCGCTCTTTTTTCAGTACCTGCAGATACCATTCCGCCTGTTTTTCATTGTAGCGTACCCGGCAAAAATCACAGTATCCGCAGATACTATGACAAAAAGGCACATGAACATAGAGATGCTCAAACTTCGGGGTAGCGTTTCTTGACATCGTGGATCTTGTCGTGAATCAGGCTTTGTAAATCCCAGCCATGGTCAATGACCATGGCCAGAGCGTACATCAATACATCCGCCAGTTCACCCTTGACCTTGTTTTCATCCGGTTCATCCAGAAAGCATTCCAAAAGCTCGGCAGCTTCCATGACGATAAACTTCGCCAGCCGCTGGTCATCATCGGTCTTGTCCCAGCCCCTGGAAACCCGCATTTCCTGTATTTCCTTGTAAATGGCATCCAAGTTCATTTGCGCTCCTCCCCCATGGTCAACACCGCCATGAAGGCTTCCTGCGGAATCTCGACCTTGCCGACCGACTTCATCCGCCTCTTGCCCTCTTTCTGCTTTTCCAAAAGTTTCTTCTTACGGGTGATATCCCCGCCATAGCACTTCGCCAGGACGTTTTTGCGCAGTGATTTGATGTTGGTCCTCGCGATGACCTTGCCATTGACTGCGGCCTGGACCGGAATCTCAAACTGCTGCTTGGGAATGATTTCCTTGAGCTTCACCGTAATCGCATTGCCTCTTTGATAGGCAAAGTCGCTGTGGACGATAAAGGACAGGGCATCGACCGGTTCGCCGTTTAAAAGAATATCCATCCGCAAAAGCTTCGATGCCCGGTAGCCGATGACTTCATAGTCCAAAGAGGCATAGCCCCGGCTTACCGATTTGAGCTTATCAAAAAAATCGAAGACAATTTCCCCCAGGGGAAGTTCATAGACCAGACTCGAACGGTTATTGTCCAAGGCGCTCATCTCGCGATAGACACCGCGCTTGTTTTGACACAGTTCCATCACTGCCCCCACATACTCATTGGGCAACAGAATCACCGCCTTCACAAAGGGTTCCTCAATGCTGGAGATCTTCTGCACCGGCGGAAAGGCAGCCGGGTTTTCCAGCAGGACAGAAGTCCCGTCCGTTAAATTGACCTTGTAGACCACCGAAGGCGCCGTCGCAATCAAGCCCAGATGGTATTCCCGCTCCAGCCGCTCCTGCACAACATCCATATGCAACAAGCCCAAAAACCCGCAGCGAAAGCCAAAGCCCAAAGCCTGGGAGGTTTCCGGTTCAAAGCGCAGGGAGGCATCATTGAGCTGTAGCTTCTCCAAGGCTTCACGCAGGTCATTGTAGCGGGCATTGTCGGTGGGATAAAGCCCGCAGTACACCATCGAGTTCATCTTGCGATAGCCTGGCAAAGGCAAAGGCGCCGGACTTTCTACAGAGGTCACGGTATCCCCGACACTCACATCCTTCACGCTTTTAATCGAGGCGCAAAACCAGCCGACCTCACCGCATTCCAGGCTTTCCTTCTCCACTTCCCGGGGAGTCCTGACCCCGACCTCCAATACCTCATATTCCGCCTTGGAAGCCATAAAGCGGATGGTGTCCCCGCGTTTGAGGCAGCCCTGCTTGATGCGTATTAAAACCACAACCCCGCGATAGGAGTCATAGAAGGAATCAAAGACCAGTGCCTGTAAAGGCTGGCTGCAATCCCCGCTGGGAGCCGGGATCATCTTTACAATCGCTTCCAGTACAGCTTCTACATTCTCCCCGCTTTTCGCGGAGATCCTTGGTGCCATTGAGCAATCCAGACCGATGACCTCCTCAATCTCCTTCGCCACTTCCTCAGGACGCGCCATCGGCATGTCGATCTTGTTGATGACCGGGATGATTTCCAGGTTGTTGTCCAAGGCCAGATAAACATTGGCCAGGGTCTGCGCCTGCACCCCCTGGGTCGCATCCACGACCAAAACCGCGCCTTCGCAAGCTGCTAAGGAGCGCGATACTTCATAGGTAAAGTCCACATGACCCGGGGTGTCAATCAGGTTCAAGCGGTAGGTTTTCCCGTCTTTTGCTTCATAGGACAAAGCGACCGCATTGAGCTTGATGGTGATGCCCCGCTCCCGCTCCAAATCCATGGTGTCCAAAACCTGGGAGACCATCTCCCTTTGGCTTATGGCTTTGGTGTATTCCAGGATGCGGTCGGCCAGGGTACTCTTGCCATGGTCGATATGGGCAATAATTGAAAAATTACGGATTTGCGATTGTGACAAATTCCAACCTCACTTCAATGGTTTTGGCAGTTCTGCCTTTTCAAACTCTTTCATAAAGTCCGCGATGTAATCCGCGGTCTTGTATAACATTTCCTTGCCCCACTTTTCTGTGGCAGTACTGGGATGGTCTGGTCCATACCAACCGTTGTCGGTGACATGGATGCTCAAACGGGGAATCACCACCTGCACGCCTTTGTATACCGCCGTGGAAAGACCATTGGCCTTGATTTCAGGTGTAATGTCCTTCAGGGTATTGGGGTATTCCAGCATTTCTTCATCCACTAAACCGGGATCAATGCCCATCATCGCCGCCGTCTCCTCGCCACCGCCATGACCACCCTTCCATGAAGGGTCCAGGTCCCAGGCCATCAGCCACCAGTTGAGCTCTGCCAATAGCGCACCCTTTCTTTCCAGTTTGTAGCCAACCCGTTCAATCGACTTGTTGTTGCCGCCATGGCCATTTAAGATTACAAAATGGCGGATGCCGTGATTGTAGAGGTTGGTGCAAAGTTTCAGCAGCACCTGATACAGCAGTTCACTGCCCAAATCCAGCGATCCCGGCACATCCGCAAAGTACTCCGTCGCCCCGTAGGGAATGGTGGGACAGATCAGCACATCGCTCTTCTCTTCAATCAAATCCAAAAGCTTTTCCGGAATCAGGGTATCGGTTCCCAAGGCCAGATGGCGGCCGTGGTTTTCAATGCTTCCTACCGCCAGTAAAGCAATGTCTCTTTTTTTGAAATAAGCCTGGGCTTTGGGCCAGGGAATATGAGTCAAGCGCATGGTTTTCCCTCCTATAAAAAATCAGATAGTTTCCTATCTGATTGTATCACAACTCAGTTCACCGGATAGCCGGCCTGGGCAAAGAAATCATCAATCACGCTTTTCGCAATCCCGGTATCCGGGTCGCTGGTCACCGGCGTCCATTCAATCTTGTTGATGATTTCCCCATCCCTGATTTCCAATAAGGTTGGGGAGTAGGCAACCGTATAGGCATCAGTCAAAGGCTGGCGCAAATCATGGTCCGCCAGTGCCTCGGGCAGCTCGATGTCCAGGTCGATGACATAGATGACATCATAGAGCTCGCTGTGATTGTTGAGCACATCCTCAAAGTAGTTGTTTTGAATGTTCAAGGAGTCCCCGCAGTTTTTCACCCAGCCGAAGTAGGCGATAAAGCTGTCGCCATTGGCCAGCTTTTCATCCAGCTGGGCCAAGGAAATCACCGTCAGTTTCGCAAAAGCTTCCCCGTTTTTCTTTGTGCTTTTGCAGCTGGTCAACAGTAACAAAACGATGAGCAGCATCGCAATTTTTCTCATTTGAATTCCCTCCTGAAGCCCTTGGTTATGACTTCATATGGACCAGTTTATCACAGAAAGCGCGCGCCTAACAAGTCTTTTCCATGTCCCGCATAGAATTCCCTGGCGCCCATCGCTGTTTTTCCTGCCGGTTGGACCATCGTCAAATAGAGAATCCGGTTTTTTACTGCCACCCCCAGCCCCTGGGGAAATAAGCCCAACAGCGTGCCGTCTTTGGCATCCGTGCCCTCATTACTTTGGGCGATGCCCAAGAGTTTCAGCCTGGTATCCTTGATGATGCCATAGCCGCCCGGGGAGGGAATCAAAGCCCGGATATGGTTATACAGCGTTTGATAATCGGTGTTAAAGCGGATAAACTCCTCCCGTTTTTGAATGTTGCGGGCGAAGGTCACCTGGGTTTCGATTTGTTTGATACAGGTATAATCCCCACTCAAAATGAGGGGCAGTTTTTCAACAATCAGCGCACAGGCACACTGGATGAGCTTTTCACTCAAGGTACCAGTGGTCTCCTCTGGATCAATCCCCACCTTTTCTTGAAACAGGATCTCCCCGGCATCCATGCGTTTGACCATTTTTATGATGGAAATGCCACTATCCTTTTCCCCATACCAGATGGCCCGGTGAATCGGTGCCCCGCCTCTGAGCCGGGGCAGGTAGGAGCCATGGATATTGAAGGATCCTAGTCCGGGAATCTGTAAAATCCGCTCGGGGACAAACTGGCCATAGGCGCAGGTCAAAATCAGGTCCGGATGCAAATCCTGAATCTCTTGATAAGCATCCCCGATCTTATTTGGCTGAAGGACCGGCAAGCCGGCAGCCAGTGCGACTTCCTTAACCGGGGTGGGCGCCATGACCTTCTTGCGTCCGACTTGTTTGTCCGGCTGACTTAAAACCGCGATGATATGAAAGTTTGCTTGCAGTAAAGTGCTTAATACCCGGGCCGCAAAGTCCGGGGTTCCCATATAGAGAATGGTTGGCTGCTCTGACATGACATCCCTCCTGTCAAAAAGGTTTCCTTTTGCATTATAGAGAGAAAACCCGCATCCGGCAACTCTATTTTTGACTCAAGTAAAGGCTGAAGTAGTTCACATCCAGTATCAGATCCTCAATCGCAAAGCCGTCTTCCTCTAACTGCGCCAATAGCGCCGCATAGTTTTCATCGATGCGCTTTTGCCAGTTTTCAGCACAGTTGTTAATGCCGGCTTGCGGTTTGAAGTAACATTCGTACTGGTCCGCAATAATACCGCTTTCCAAATCTGCGAGGTAGGCAATAACCGAGACGGTGTCAACGTTCATGCCGTAATCGACAAACATCACCAGCTGTCCATTCTCCTCTAAGCTCATAATGACATAGGAAAAAGCCTTGTACTCATCTGTAAGCCAATAGCTGAGTTTGACATAGCTGGTCTCACTTAGCTGGATATATTTCACCAAAGCCTGATTGTCTTCCTCCCAATCATAGCCGTGATCGATAATCTGCTGGACCACTGCCAAAGCTTTTTCTTCATTGGATTGCGGCGGTGCTTTCTTGGAAACCTTCTTGCAGCCAAAACACACTAACAAAACCAACAGTCCCACCAAACACTTTTTCATCATCTCCCCCTCCTTTTCAAAATGATTGATTCATTCCGCTTCTTTTCTTCATCATACCAAATTTTTTTATCAAAAAGGAATCCGACCGGATTCCTTTTATCCTTCCAACAACTCAGTAACAGCGCCAGCCGCCCAGCGGATAGCCGGACGAGATATTGATGCCGGCTACCACGACATTGCCGCCGTTCCAGCCGCCATGCACCGCCTTGCCATCACCGATGTAAATCGCTTCATGACCGGACCAGTAAATTTCATCACCCGGCTGAATGTTTTCCGGGGCCACCCAGGTGCAAAAGTTGGCGTAGTCGGAGTATTTTGGATCATCATAATAGACCGCCTCAATCCAATAGGAGGCATCGATCTTGCCATAGGGAGTGGCGCTGGTCGGATAGGGAATCACCCCCGCTTTCTGAAGTGCCAGGTACACCAGAATCGTGCAGTTCATCGGGCCCTTGCCCACATAGCTCATCGCCGCTGCTACAACCGGGTGGCTGTAGTTGGCCGGGGTATCGACATAGGACGGCGTGCTGCCATCGCTCTTGGTGCCGCTGCCGCTATCAACCACCACCGATTTTTTATTGACTGTCAGGGTAAAGTCCTGCGTTGCAGTATTGCCGCTTGAATCCGTGACGACAACCTGCAGGTCGTAGGTTCCGGCCTTGTCAAAGCTGTAATCACCGATAATCTCCAGGCGGTCCTTGAGATCTCCGTCAAAGTTATCGCTGGCGCTGACAGCTTCCAGCAAATCCAAACTTCCGCCGACCGTCAGCGAGAGGTCCTTCACGCCTTCCAATATGGGAGCGGTGGTATCTTTGACACTCACTGTCACTTCAAAGGTCTTGGATATATCCGGGTATTTGCTGCTGGTGACGGTAAAGACAATCGTCTTTTCTCCCAGGGTGCTGGTGTCCAGCATCACCGGGTCACTAATCAAATGAATGCCATAGTAGGATTGAATCAGACTGTCGCTTTTAAACTGTGACAGCACCTCAATGGTGGGAAACTCTTTGGGCAGGGTAATGGAAAGCCTCTCCTCTTCCTCTGCCCGCATGGCCGCCAGCTTGATGGCTGCCTGCTCTTTTTGATAGTCAAAGTAGAACTTGATGCCAAAGCTGCCCGCCACTAAGCAAAAGACAACCAATAAGCTGATCCCGATGGTTTTTTTGCGGTTCTTGGTGATTATTTGAACCGGGACCGCACTTTGGTTGGATTTTTCACCAACCGGATTTTCATAGATTGCACCCGCTGTCTGTAAAGCGGCGTCTGGCTGCTCGTTTTCTTTTGAAACCTCTTTTGGTTCAATTTCCGTCACCGCTTCCGCTTTCACCTTTGGTTTCGCGGTTTTCTTTTTTGGCTGTTTGGTTTTTGCGCCGTTTTTATTTTGGATTGTTTCCCCCACAGGATCTTGACCCTGTTTGTTTTCCCCTGCGTTGTTTTGTTCTATCATACTTTGTTATACCTCTCGCAATTATTATAACCAAAAACCATATTATTAAATATTTGTCCTAAAAACAAGAGTGCACAAAGAATCCGGGAAAAAGCACAGGAAGCCTATTGGCAGCGCCAGCCGCTGCTCGGGTAGCCTTTGGACAGGTTGATGCCAGCCACCACGACATTGCCGCCATTCCAGCCGCCATGGACCGCCTTGCCATCACCGATGTATACCGCAATGTGGCCGGGCCAGGAAATCAAATCCCCCGGCCTGAAATCATCATAGATCTCAGTACAGAAGTTCTCGAAATAGTAATAGTAGGGATCGGGCAGGTAGATGATGTTTTGCGGATAGGTTCCATCCATCCACCAATACGGCGAGCTGGAATCCGCATAGGGGATCACGCCGCCCCCCTGCAAAGCCAGAAAGGTCAGAAAGGTGCAGTTCATGGGGCCGCTGCCGACATAGCTCATCGCCGCGGCCACAATTGGATTGCCATAGTTGGCGGGGGTGTTGACATAAGCCGGTACCCCACTGCTGCCAGAAGAGCTGCTGCCGGTTCCGGAATCCACCACCACCGACTTCTTGTTTACCGTCAGGGTGAAATCCTGGGTGGTGGAATTGCCGCTGGAATCACTGACCACCACCTGCAGATCATAGGTTCCGGCTTTGTTGAAGTCGTAGTCCCCCAATATTTCAATCTTATCCTTGAGGTCACCATCGAAATTATCGCTGGCACTTAAGGCTTCCAAGAGATCCAAACTGCCGCCTACGGTTAAAGAAAGGTTTTTTACCCCGTCCAATACCGGGGCGGTGGTATCCTTGACCGTCACCTTGACCTCAAAGCTTTTGGTGATATCGGGATACTTTTCGCTGGTTATCGTATAGACGATGGTCTTCTCCCCCAGGGTGCTGGTATCCAGCACTTTCGGGTCACTGGTCAGCTTGATGCCATAGTAGGATTGAATCAGGTCTTCACTCTCAAAGGTTGAAAGCGCCTCAATACTCGGAAACTCCTTGGGCAAAGTAATCGCCAACTTGGCTTCTTCCTCTGCCCTTAACTCAGCCAGCCGAATCGCCGCCTGCTCTGCTTGATAGTCAAAGTAGAACTTGATGCCAACCCCACCGGCTAATAACGAAAAGACAACCAGCAAGCTAACCCAAATGGTTTTCTTATGACTCTTTTTGACAGCCGGAATAATTTCTTCCGGTACTGGTGTTTCCACCTCGGCCAAAGCTTCAGGGGATTTTGCTTCCTCTTCGACCGGACTGTCATGCAATTCTTCTGCGGGCGCTTCTTCAACCACCGGCACTAAAGCCTCAGCACTTTCCAGCGGCGCTTCAAAAGCAACCACCGCGTCACTGACTGGCACTGCCTCAGCAGCTTCAAAAACATCCTGGGAAACTTCCCCTGCTGCCTTTGGCTTGGCTTTGCGCTTTTGTGTTTTCTTTACCGTTTTGATAACCGCTTCTTTTTTCACTTGAGACGATGAAACGGCTTGTTTTTCTTGTGCAATAGTCTTTGTCATCGCTGCCGCAGCCTTTGGCGTTGCTTTGCGCTTGCGCGGCTTTTTTTCAGACTGCGTTGGTTCTGCTTTTAAGACTTCTTCTGATTTTTTTAAATCAAGTTCTTTCTCAGGCAGACTTTTGGCTGCCGAATTCTCGTTTTTCATTTAGCTGTTCCCCCCTTTTTCCCCCAAAGGTCTACAGAAATAAAGCTATTGGCAATGCCAGGCTCCGGTCGGATAGCCATAGGTCAGATAGATGCCAGCCACTGCGACGTTGCCGCCATTCCAGCCGCCATGCACCGCCTTGCCATCACCGATGTATACCGCATAGTGGTTGGGCCAGTCCAGGATGTCCCCGGGACGGATGTTGTCCCCCTCCACCCAAGTGCAGAAATTTGCGAAATTGTAGTACAGGGGATCAGGCAAATAGATGATATTGTCCCCAAAGTAGGTTCCATCCATCCACCAGTACGGGGAACTGGAATCCGCATAGGGAATCGCTCCGCCCCCCTGTAAAGCCAGATAGGCAAGGAAGGTACAATTCATCGGTCCGCCGCCGATGTGACTCATCGCCGCAGCGACGATGGGATTGCCATAGTCAGCCGGAATCGATAAATACCCCGGTTTATTCCCAGAGGAGGATCCGCTGCTGCTGCCGCTGCTGCTGGTTCCGGAATCCACCACCACCGACTTCTTGTTTACCGTCAGGGTGAAATCCTGGGTGGTGGAATTGCCGCTGGAATCGCTGACCACCACCTGCAGATCATAGGTTCCGGCTTTGTTGAAGTCGTAGTCCCCCAATATTTCAATCTTATCCTTGAGATCGCCATCGAAATTATCGCTGGCGCTTAAGGCTTCCAAGAGATCCAGACTACCGCCTACGGTTAAAGAAAGGTTTTCTACCCCCTCCAATACCGGGGCGGTGGTATCCTTGACCGTCACCTTGACTTCAAAGCTTTTGGTGAT
>JAISTR010000038.1 GCA_031272515.1 Erysipelotrichaceae bacterium
ACGACCGCCTCTGTTGGCAGCGCCCCCAAGGGAGCGCGGGTTGGCATTCATGCCATCCCTGCCGATAAGCGGTTGCCGGGGACCCCTGAAGCCCAAGGCTTTAGCCTTGGGTAGTTCACTATATGGATGTTGGTTTGCGCAATGCCAGGTTGAATTTCCGGCAATTTAATCCCGGACACCTCATGGAGAATATCCTGTATAATGAGCTGGTTTGTCGCGGCTATGCGGTGGATGTCGGGGTTGTTACAGATAGGACCAATGGGCAAAACAAACAGTTGGAAATCGACTTTGTGGTCAATCAAAATGATAAGCGGATGTATATTCAGTCGGCTTACCAAATAGACAGTGCGCAAAGTGAAAACCGGGAAACGGTGTCATTGCGGCTGACCGGTGACTTCTTTCGCAAAGTGATCATTCAGAAAGATCTGCCAATTACTTATCAGGATGAAAACGGTATTCTCCATCTCAACACCACCGACTTCCTGCTATCGTTTGATATGCCATTTTAAAACCGGGCTTCACTTCCCGGTTTTTTCTTCGGCTTCCTCGTGGCTTTCGGCTTGAAGTTCAACAGATGGCGGCTGGTCTTGTCCGGCTTCAGGATGGTCATGATTTCCTTTTTCTTCTTCTCTACCGCTATATAACAGACTTTTTGTTTCGTATAGACATCAACTGCATAACGGACGAGCAGATGTATTGGGATGTGACAGATGATAAAACGCTTGCTTACCTTGTTGATACAGTTCGATACAGTTAGTCCACGTTACGCGTATTATAAGGATTTACGCGCGTATTCCTTGTAAAGGGAATCAGACATATTGATACTTTATACTAATATCCGAAACGGTTCTATTTATGAAGGGAGGTACTTGTTATGAAAGTACTGCAGTCTTATTCTTGTCTTGAAGAGATGCTTAACCATTTTGATGATAATGACTGTATGAACCTGATGAAGACGATTTCCAGCTTGTCATCAGCTATTAGTATATAGTACTAATATCGGGTTGCCGTACTTAGTGAAGGGATTGTGATAACAAGACGTGAGAAAAGAGGATGTATGGAACAAGCGATTATGACATTGCGTGATGATACTTACAGTGGTTACGAAGCAATAGTTAAGGATGGCGCATGCTGCCAGGGATTGCAGCATAATCTGATTTCACTTCATGCCGGTTGATTATGTGAAATTATGTGATTTCAAAATGTAATCGCTTTCATTTGGGTAGTATATTGAAGGGATAAATGATCAATCAGAGTGAAGGTCTGAGCGCTGCCGATGCAAGCGCATGAAGCATCGGACTTGTACAAGTGAAGTACCCGTAACTGCCCGGTTAGCGCAGTCCCTGACCATTGATAGGGTAAAGTGTGACTATCAAAGCTTATGTGTTACTAAAACACTTTTTTTGTGTTTGGAGACATTAACCCGAAGAAAGGAAAGATGAGGTAATTACTTATGAAGATCGTCTTTTTTATTTTGTATGTTGGTTTGAATTTTATCTGGTTTGGTTTTTGGTACCTGCGCCAAAAAACGAGTAAAAAGAACCAGGAGGTAGACCTTGTTTTAGATGGAGCAACCATTCTTTTGCATCAGGTCAAAGATGTAAAAAGCACGGGTCAAATTTTTGTACAGCTTTTGGCACCAAGGGTTTTTATCAGCGATCAGGATCATGCCTTAATTGTCACGGATGATGGTGCGGTTGATATTTTCCTACCGCAGAAAATTGGTGTATACATCAAGGGTGTCGAATGCTTTGAAGAATATGCGAGCATTTTGGAGCACCTGTTGTCGGGTGATTTCGCATATTGGGATCAGGATTGCCTTTCCCTCAAAATCACATTAGAGGATCATCAGCTCAACTATGAAATCTGTGATGATTTCTTTGCGGTCTTAAAGCAAACAGAAACAAAGCCTGGGATTGATTTCGAAGAAGATCGTTTGGGTGCTAATTCACTGAGAGATGGACAACTGGCAGAAATTACGGACTTTAGCGGTACCCCTTTTTACAGTCTGTCTTTTCAGGAATGTATTTTCCATTCTTATCAAATTGAGAAGAGGGAAGATGGCTTTTATTATTGCCAGGGTAAAAAGATCCTGGTCAAACCGCAGGAAGAAACGGACATGGAACAATCCATTAAAGTCATTTACAACAAAAAGATGGATTGCTGGGTGAAATACGACAAACAGGATTACGACTGGTTTGAAGAGGAGGGGGAAGAATGGTGAATCAGCACGGCTGTTATAGTACGGAAGGGTGTTCCTCAGGTTTATTATTGGGGAAGTTTAAAAACGAAGACTTGATGGCTTTGTTTGCTTTGCTATTACATATCAGGCTTTGGTGCTTGCACCCAATAGATAAACCCATGACGCACCCGTTTCTACAAGCAGTCAAATCAGAAGTCCAAAAAACCGGGTTTCACTTCCCGGTTTTTTCTTTGGCTTCCTTCTTGGCTTTCGGCTTGAAGTTCAACAGATGGCGGCTGGTCTTGTCCGGCTTCAGGATGGTCATGATTTCCTTTTCCTTCCTCTCTACCGCTATATCATAGGCTGTCTGGTCAAACATGTTTTTCAGATTCAAATCCGCACCATGACTGACCAGCACCTTCACGACATTCTTGTGTCCGTAGTATACCGCTTCCATCAAGGGTGTATAGCCATCGACATTCGCTTTGTTGATATCGGCATTCGCCCCAATCAGGATTTCGGTATTGGCAGCCTGTCCTTCCCGGGCCGCAATATGCAAGAGCGTATCAAAAGGTCCGGTGCCATTGAGGTCACTGAAGTCGTGTCCGGGGTGAAACAGGTCCCGATAGCTGTCAATCACTTTTTTAAGTTTGTCACTCATACGCTCCCCTTGCTCTATACCCAATCATTATAGCGAATGCCAAAGGGAAAAGACAGAGACAAAAGAAGAGAACTGTCTTTTAATAAGCGTGATATGATGTTTCTGGAAAGAACGGTGATGACATGATTACAGATAAAATGACGGCAGCCTTTCAAAAGAGCAGCGGCGGCTTATTTGCGGAAGTGGAGAAAGCGGATGTCGGGGACAGCTACCGACAACTACAGAAGCAGGGCGTGCGCCTATTGGGCTGGGCTGATCCCTTTATGCCGGATGAGGCAATGCCTGCACATGTAAGGAGTGCTTTGTTAAAAGCAATCTCATCCCCCGCTGCCACCCACTATACGGCACCGGTGGGAAACGGCGAACTCAAGATCGCACTGGCAGAAAAGCTGTTACGGGTGAATCATTTGAAGGTGGACCCGTTTCGCAATATCCTGATTACCCCGGGCTCCGACAGCGGACTTTACTATGCGATACTGCCCTTTATCAATCCCGGGGATGAGGTATTGATTCCCTCGCCCTCCTACCCCAACAACTTTACGGATATCGAGATGATGTCGGGCAAGGTAGTACCAATCGAGCTGAAGGCAGAAAACGGCTATCAGCTGGATATCAGGGAATTTAAAAAGAAGCTGAGTCCCAGAACCAAGATGGTGCTTTTGACCCATCCCAATAATCCGACCACGACCATTTACAATAAGCAGTCGCTTAGTGATCTGCGCGACTTTGTGGTAGAGAATGACCTGGTTCTGGTGGTTGACCAGGCCTTTGAGGATTTCTGCTATGCCAGAGAGCTGATTACCCCAGCCAGTCTGCCCGGATTATTTGAGCGGACTGTTTCGGTCTTCTCCTTCTCCAAGGGCATGGGCTTGTCAGGACTCAGGATTGCCTACCTGGTGGCACCTGATACCATCATGGATAAGCTTTACGCAAATGCCGTGGCTGTAATCGGTGCCACCAGCACCAGTGCCCAGCTGGCTGCCATTGCTGCCCTGAAAGATCCGTCCTTCATGGAAGTCTTTGCCAGCGCGTTTGCCTACCGTGCCAAAAAGGCATATGAAATATTTTCAACCGTTCCCAAAGTAAAACTGCTACAGCCGGAATCGGGTTTTCTTTGTTGGCTGGATGTCAGCCAGTTGGCAGACTCCTCAGAAATGGTTTCCTATTTACTAAAGGAAGCGAAGGTCTCGGTCAATGATGGCAAAAACTATGGGCTTGGCGGAGAAGGGCACCTGCGCATTGTGTTGGGTGTCTATCGCGATGACGAAAAGCTCATCGGGATTCTAGAGGATATCAAGAAGGCCCTGTGTGCTTATCCAAGCAAGTAAGCACCCGGTTTTAACAGTTATTTAAGACTTGTTTCCAGACTTTACCATAAAACCTGAAAAGAGCGCAATTTCTGTCATTTTTTCTATTTTTTTGACGGCCGCTTTGTTATATACTAAGAAACGGTTATGTATAAGAAGAGGTAGAGACTATGACGCTAAGATTCAAACCGAGTTTACAGATTCCTGACACTGGCCTGATCATCGGCACCGAGCTTTACCAAAACCGTCATTCCACGATGCGCAAGCCCGCCTTCTACAAGGCAATCCGGCGCTTGATTGACGAAGAGAAACTGATTCAAATCGACCGCGACGCCTTTTTGCCGGTCGGCTGTGAAGCCAATAACAAGGCGGAACTGGAAAAAATTATCCTGTCCTACTATATGGACAAACAAAGCGGTATGTATGCCAAAGATTCACTGTTATTTCAATTGGGTTTAATCAACCGCAAGCCGGCCATAGTACAGATTTATTCCAACCGGCTCTTGTCCCAAACCCGCCGGATTGCCCACATCCAGGTCAAATACAAAGACATAGTCTTCACCGAGAATGTACAGGCAATTTTGACCTGCCTGGAAATCCTGGACCAGCATCCCCGCTTTGATTCGCTGGATCCCCAGGGCCTCCGGCTGATGTTGACCCGCTATGCGAAGAAATACAGTGACCTGACCCTGGGCACGATTCTCAAGCGCATCCGTGTACGCAGTGCCACCCTGTATCTGTTTGGACAGCTCTTGCAAGAGTTGAATCTGCCCAACTCGTTTGCGGATACGCTGGAGGCTCCCTACCGCCGTCCGGATCTGGATTTGAAAAAGCTCTTAAATGGCTAAAGCACTCATGATATAATTGGGGCGAACCTATGGGGAATCTATGAGCCAATTGGTACTGTTTTTAAAAGCAAATCTGCTGCACTTTGTAAGTGCTGCCCTCATCGCGGTGGTACTGGTCCCGGTTCTGAATAAAACCGGGATTGCCCTGGGCATCTATGCCCGCCAGAACAACCGCACCATTCACACCGGGAAGGTGGTCCGCATCGGCGGTGCTTCCATCTACCTGGCTTTTTTGATTTCCATGTGCATTTTTCTGAAAGCGGACCGCACCATCAATGGCATTCTGCTTGGCGGTTTAATCATATTTATTGTCGGACTGGTGGATGACATCTACGACTTGAAACCGATGGTGAAGCTGGCCGGACAGATTGCGGCGGCGCTGGTGGCGATGTTTGTCGGCGGGGTTGGATTAGAAACCCTGAACCTGCCTTTTCATATCACCCTGCGCTTTGGCGCCCTCAACTACCTGATTACCTTCTTCTGGATTCTGGGGATTGCCAATGCCATCAATCTGATCGATGGTCTGGATGGCCTGGCTGCCGGCATCAGCGCCATCGTTTTGGCAACCATCGGGTTTCTGGCAGTCGCCATGGGATCCACCTCTGTCGGCACGATGGCGATGCTCTTGTGCGGGGCGACCATCGGTTTTCTGATTTTCAATTTTCACCCGGCCCGGATCTTTATGGGCGACTGCGGGGCTTTATACCTGGGATACAACATCGCCTGCTTTTCACTGTTGGGTTTTAAGACCGCAACCTTCATTACCCTGGCGCTGCCGATTATCGTACTGTCGGTGCCGATTCTCGACACCCTGATTGCGATTGTGCGCCGGCGCTTGAAGGGGGTAAGCTTCTCCCAGGGAGACAAGGAGCACATGCACCATATCCTGATGTACCGGCTGAAGCTGGGGCATGTCAAGGCGGTGCTGGTACTCTATCTGGTCACAGCCCTGTTTGCGGCTACGGCGCTGGTGAGCTATTACCATGAAAGATGGGGCTTGGCGCTGTTATTGGTTTTGATCTTTGGCTTTGAGCTGTTTGTGGAAGCGACCGACATGGTCAATGTGCGCTATCACCCCTTAATGGGCCTGTCCCGCCGCTTATTCGGGGTTCCCAAGAAACGCCAATGAAGAAGCTGGTGGTGGGGGTCAGCGGCGGTCCGGATTCGATGGCGGTGCTGGATATGTTAAGAATTGCGGGCCATCAGCTGATTGTGGCCCATGTCAACTATCATAAACGCGACAGCGCTGACCGCGATCAGGCGATTGTCGAATCGTACTGCAAACAGTATCAGATTGACTGTGCTATTCTGGATTATAAAAAGCAGAAGAAAGGAAACTTTCAGGCGCTGGCGCGCCAGGCGCGCTATCGCTTTTTTAAAGAGCTGATTCTAAAATACCAGGGGCAGGCGGTGGTGGTTGCCCATCATCAGGACGACCATCTGGAGACCTACCTGTTACAGAAAAAACGGGGCAGTGAGCCGTCCTATTATGGTTTAAGAGAGGTCTCGAATGTGGAGTCTGTGGAAGTCTGGCGTCCCTATTTGCATCTGTGCAAGGATCAGCTTTTGGATTATTGCAAGACAAACAATATTCCCTATGGCCTGGACGAATCCAATGATTCCATGCGCTACAGCCGCAACCGGATCCGTCTAGAGGTGCAGGCTTTAAATGAAGACCAAAGAAAACAGCTGTTAAAAGAAATCGAAATCTTAAATCAAGACAAGCAAAAGCAGGAAACAAAGCTCGCGCAACTCTACAAAAGCATCTTTGACTCCTTTGATCAAAATGCCTACAAAAACCAGGAGGAAAAACTGCGCTTACTTTTGGTACGCCGCTGGTTGAGAGGCCAGGGCTATTATTATGAGACTTCTCCACAGTGCCGGCAGCTTGATTTGGCACTTTGCCATAAGGAATCATTTTCTTTAAGCGGACAGACGTATTTGATTTGTGAGCAAGGCTTAATAAAAGCCCTGCCGGTATCTGTCTATACCTATGTTTTATCCGACATCAAGTACTTTGTTACGGATTGCTTTGAATTGGCTGGACAGGGTACTTCCCTGGAGGCGGTGTGTGTTACGGAAGAGGACTTTCCCTTAGTCATCCGCAACTGGCAGCCCGGAGACAAGATTGACCTGCGCTTTGGCACCAAAGCGGTCTCCCGGTTTTTTGTGGACCGCAAAATCCGCAAGGACCAGCGGGCCAACTGGCCGGTGCTTGTCAACTGCCAGAATAAAATCATCCTGGTTCCGGGTCTGGGCTGTGATCTTTCGCATTATGGAGTGAAGCCGTCTTTTTATTTGAGCGCAAACCCCTTGACAGCGACAGGGGCAAACCTTATAGTTAAGAATGTAAAATATTTAGGAGGTTAAATATTTTATAGGGAGGAGAGGCAAAAAAGGACATAATGAGGACGGATGAGTCGCGCTTGAAAGCAATGTAAACTATGTTAGAATTAAACATATGCGGGAGGGTCAAATGCATCCGGACGTTAAAAAAATTCTTGTAAGTGAAGAGGAAATTCAAAAGAAATGCACACAACTGGGCCAAGAGATTACCGAGGCCTATCGCAACTATCCGCAGCCGCCGCTGCTTGTGGCGCTGTTAAAGGGATCCGTGCCGTTTCTGGCCTGTCTGATCTCCCGGATTGAATTGGATATCGAGTACGACTTTATGGATGTTTCCAGCTACAACGGCACCGAGTCGATGGGGGATGTCCGCATCCTCAAGGATTTGGGCCAGTCCATCAAAGGCCGGGATATCTTGTTGGTAGAGGATATTGTCGATACCGGCAGAACCATTGTCGAGGTCGGCAAGATGCTGAAAAACAAGGGAGCCAATGAAATCAAAGTCGTGACCCTGCTGGACAAGCCTTCCCGGCGGGTCGTGGATGCCAAAGCCGACTTTGTCGGATTTGAAATCCCCAATGAATTTGTGATTGGCTTTGGCTTGGATTATAATGAAAAATACCGCAACTTGAATTATGTCGGTGTACTGAAAGAAGAAGTTTTCCAAGGAGAGTGATTCTGTGAACAATAACAACCGAAAATTTATTAACCTGTTTCCGCTGATCCTGGCGGTACTGATGCTGTTTGCCTTCTATTTCATCAACAACCAGCCGCAGAAGGAAGAGGTGACCAGCAGCAAGCTCTATGAAATTATTGAAACCAAGAAGGTTGACAGCTTTACCATCAGTCTGACCTCGGTCGTGATTGACATCTCCGGTACCTACAAGGAGAATGGCAAGGATGTGACCTTTACGGCGCAGCTGCCCAATACCGAGCAGTCGCTCAATACCCTGGTGGCAGCGCTGGATGAAAACGATGTCCTCTTTACCACTGTGGATACCTACCAGACCACTTCGCTGATGGATATCCTATTGAGCTATGTCCCCTGGATTGCCATGGCTGCCCTGATGTATTTCTTCTTCATCCGGCCGATGACCAACCAGGCCAGGGGCATGGAAGTAGCCAATGCCTCCCGGGCCAGACTGGAAGGCAATGTCAAGACCCGCTTCAGTGATGTAGCCGGGGCGGATGAGGAAAAGGAAGAGATGATGGAACTCATCGACTACCTGCGCAATCCCAAACGCTTCCAGAAGATGGGTGCCCGGATTCCCCGCGGCATCATCATGGTCGGGCCTCCGGGAACCGGCAAGACCCTGTTGGCCAAGGCCTGTGCCGGGGAAGCGGATGTCCCGTTCTATTCGATTGCCGGTTCCGACTTTTTGGAAATCTATGTCGGTGTCGGTGCCAAGCGCGTGCGCGACATGTTCCGCAAAGCCAAGCAAACGGCTCCCTGCATTATCTTCATCGATGAAATCGATGCGGTAGGCCGGGTCCGCGGTGCCGGCTTGGGCGGCGGTCACGATGAGCGCGAACAAACCCTGAATCAATTATTGGTGGAAATGGATGGCATGAATGACAACAGCGGCATCCTGATGATTGCTGCAACCAACCGTCCGGATGTTTTGGACCCTGCGCTTTTGAGGCCGGGGCGCTTTGACCGCCAGATTACCGTATCCCTGCCGGATGTCAAGGGCCGGGAGGAAATCCTGAAGGTGCACTCCCGCAAGAAGACCCTGGGTCCGGATGTGGACCTGCTTCAGATTGCCAGAAGAACGCCGGGATTCTCCGGTGCGGATTTGGAGAATGTCCTCAATGAGGCAGCGATTTTGACGGTAAGGCAAAACAAGACCGCCATCGATATGGAAATCATCGATGAAGCGATTGACCGGGTCATGATGGGTCCGGCCAAGAAGTCCAAGACCTTCACCCCCGATGAGAAGAAGCGGGTCGCCATTCATGAAGCCGGCCACGCAATTGTCGGAATCTATGGCAAGGACAGCTCCACCGTCGTGCGCAAGATTACAATCATCCCCCGCGGCATGGCCGGGGGCTACAATATGATTACCCCGAAGGAGGAGAAGTACCTGCGTACCAAGAAGGAACTGCTGTCTTCCATCAGTTCATTCATGGGCGGAAGGGTTGCCGAGGAAATCTACCTCAATGACATCTCCACCGGAGCGGTCAGCGACATCCAGGAAGCCACGAAAATCGCCAGATCGATGGTGGTGGAATACGGCATGAGCGATTTGGGCCCGATTCAATATGCCCACCCCAATGCCGCGGTATTTTTGGGAAGGGACTATACCTCCCAAACCAACTACTCGGAAGAGGTTGCCTTCAAGATTGATGAAGCGATCCGCGCCATCATCGACCAGTGCTATGGGGAAGCCAAACAAACCATCATGAAGCACAAGAAGGAACTGGATAAGATTGTCGGTGAGCTGATGGACAAGGAAACCATCACCGCCGAGGAAATCGAAAGCCTGCTGGGGATTGCCCCCACTGCTGCCGTACCGGCAGCTGCCTGAATTCACAAAACAGACTCGCCAAGGGTCTGTTTTTTTGATATCATGGGTGAAACAAGTAAAAGGAGAAAAGCGATGTTTATTGTTTGGGGTTCGAAAACTTATAACGATGATTTGGGACCGACCAAGGTCAAACGGACTTGTGAACACTGCAACAACGAAGTCGTGATGCGGGTGATGTGCAGCCGCCGGAAGTTCACACTGTTCTGGATTCCGCTGTTTACCACCTCCACCACCTACTTTTTGCACTGTCCCATCTGCAACTACGGCGCCACCATTGATAAAGAAACGGCGCTGGGCTTACTGCAAAATAACGCATCTGCGTAAATGGCACAGGTTTTAAAAGTCTTGGGGGAAGACTGGCCGGCTTGCGTCTTTGCGGGCCGGCGTTATTGTGAACAAGAGCGAAATCCGCAAACCGGGACCTTCGCCCATAAGTGGCAGCAGTGGTTTGAAAATGGCTGGTTTGATTTGCTACAGGGCGAAGAGACCTTTGGCTTAATACAGCGTGATGCCTATTGGATTGGCAAGATTGTGGGCCAAAAAACCAAAGTCCCGCCTGCCTTTGATACGCTTAGCCTTAGAGAGAGCAGGGTAGCTGTCTGTCTTGTACAGGCGAAAGAGCCTGCGCTCTATATGGCGATGGATGCGTGTGACAAAGCTTTGAAAGAGCATGGGTACAAAGTCAAAGACGGGCCGGTTTTGTTTCTGGAGCGCTATCATCCGGAGCGCTTTAATAACATCCAAAAAAACGGCGAGCGGATTTTGGATGTGTGTTTCTTTGTAAAGTAATTGGGAAAGGAAACTTTTATGCG
The DNA here is from genome assembly GCA_031272515.1 of Erysipelotrichaceae bacterium. Lineage (GTDB taxonomy): Bacteria > Bacillota_I > Bacilli_A > Erysipelotrichales > Erysipelotrichaceae > JAISTR01. Next base: position 10,685 of record JAISTR010000038.1, read on the forward strand.
CAACTTTGGGATGTCGATGCTGTGGTTTTGGCTGGCTTATTTGCTTGTGACCTTGGTTGGCATCGGCCACACCATCTTTAATATCTATGTCTTGCACTATAAGCCGATGGATGCAAACGGTATGGGCGAAGCCTATGAGAAGACAAAGCCCTGGCACCCTTTATACAACATCATCCTGTTTTCGGTTTTTGGCTGGCTGTATATGCAAGGCTTGGCAAAGCCGACCTTCAATGATGCAGTTGTGACGGGTCTATTATGGGCTTTGATCTGTATCGTCTTTGATTTGTTTGGCTGGGTGCTGATCAAGCATCCCTGGTCCTTGACCCTCAGCGAGTTCTATATTGACTATCAGCCCTGGATTACATTAATCTACCTGGCGATTTTTGCGGGGCCGGTGATTGGCTATCTGCTTTGAAGCAGTATTTCTATAGGGCAGTTTATACCAAACTAAAAAAGACCCTGTTGCCTTTTAGGCAAACAAGGTCTTTTTTTTGTTTTGGCTTATGCGTCAGCAGCTGCCGTTTCTTTCGGGTCTTTATAGAGTATAAAGGTGACGATAAATGCTACGGCAATGCCGATGACCGTGGCGATGCAGGCATTGACGAAGTTGGAAATATCAGCACCAAGATAGACCGCAAGGCTCACGAAGGTCAAGCCGCCGCCCGGCATGGTACAAATCCCCGTATGCGTTAAGCCGAAATACAGGCCGCCCGCAAATTGTCCGGCAATCACACCGAGCATCGCCGATTTGAACTTCAGGCAAAGCCCATACAGCGACGGTTCCGAGATTCCGGTAATAAATGAAGTAAACACACAGCTGAGGCCGGTAGTCTTGATTTCCTTGTTTTTGGCTTTTAAGCCGATGGCCAAAGAAAGGGCACCGTGCACGAAGTTATGCAACAAGGCGACCGGCATCAGGATAAACTCCATGCCGGTGGTAGCCAGGGTTAACATGGCGATGGATCCCAGCACCAGGTGGGTACCGGTAATAACCAAGAACGGAATCAAAGCACCGATGATGGCCGGAGCCAAAGGACCTGCCACCGTGTAAATCCATTCCAATACCACTTTCAGGGCAATTCCCAGATAGTCGCCGATCGGGGCAGTAATCCACAGCGTCAGCGGAACCATAATCAATACGGTTCCAAACGGTTCCAAGACCGAGCGGATCATATCCGGGGAATGCTTGGCAATAAACTTCTGCACCTTGCACATCACCCAGGCGGTGATGAAGGCAGCCAGAACCGTGGAGCTGTAACCGACAGCCCGTACCGGGATGCCAAACAGGGTAATCGGTTCACCGCTGTTGACCATGGCAATAAAGGTCGGGTGCAAAAGGATAGCGCCCAAGAAGGCACCCAGGGTGGGATTGCCGCCGTAGTTTCTGGCAGCGCTGTAACCTACGAAAACCGGCAGGAAATAAAATGCGGCGTCGCAGGCAAACATCAGCACCTGGTAGGTGGGCGAAGCGTCAGTTAAAATCCCCATTTGCCAGAATATCAAGGTAAACCCTTTTAACATCCCGGCGCCAATCAACAGCGGAATACAGGCTTGCATACACTTGGCAATACCGCCAAAAAAGCCAAAGAGCATGCTGTTGATGGACAGCTTCGGTTTTACTGCGGAGCCGTCTTCCGCAACTTCCCCGGAAGTTACTTCCGGTCCCAAGATACTTTCCACGGCATTGTAGAGCTTGTAGATGTCATTGCCGGCAATGACCTGCAGTTGGGTCCCATTGATTAAGGCCCCGCTGAAATCCAATTTTTTGATAGGCTCAAGATTCACCTTGTCCACATCCTTGAGATCCAGTCTCAAGCGGGAAACGCAATGGTAGCAGCCGGAGATGTTTTCCTTGCCACCGGCATTTTCAATGATGATTCTTGCCGCTTCCTTGTAATTTTTAATCGTACTCATAGTTTCTCCTTTTTTGTTTGGTAGTAGTGTCTTCCATGCTCAACCTGATTTGTACTTCGGCCTTCTAATACAGATGACAAGCGTCAGCCTGTACGATTAATGCCGTCAGCAGTACATCACCTTCCTTCCTCAAACATGTAGTACTTCAGCTGAAGATTGAGTCCTTTCTCAGAAACTCATCTATTTATAGCAAGGGGCACAGAAAGTAATTGCGCAATTTACTTTCATCACGTATCCCCTGATGCTTTTTTTGGTTTTCAGTGATAGTAGGGGAAATTGTCGATGGGGGAGCCGGTACTGTTGAGACCATTGACTGGTGAGGCAATTTCCTCAAAACGGACCAGTCTTCCCAAATCATCCAAAATCAGACGCACCAGGTAATCCTGTTTATAGTGCCCGATCTTTACTTTCGCAGTCCTCCAGCATCCCGGGCCATGGGCATTCATTTCCACAAACACCACATGCGGGTCATCGGTCGGATAGAATTTACTGCGGGGATCGCGGTACATCCAGGGGCTGCAAACCTTGTTCCAGGCAAACAGCTGCGGATTCATATCCGTCCCTTCCAAACCGCCCTCCAGTGGATAGGGGTCACCGACAAAATAGGCGAACTTCTCATAGTGTTCATTCAGGCTCTCTTTTTTTCGGTACAAATCCCTTTCGACGCCGGAGGCAAACTGATAAATATTGATCTGCCGGCGCTTGTCAATCTCTTTTGGATCATCACTGAAGTCGCTTGCTTTATGCCCTGACGGGATTTCACCAAAGCTGGGCTGTTTCAGATAGGCCTGGATATCCGGGTCCTTTAAGTCAATCACAAAGTCCTTGTTGTATTCATCTATCTTTCCATTTTCATCGCTGGGCAAAAAGAGCACATGGCTGTGGTAGCGCTTGCCGGCCGCCAAAAGCCAGGCCCAGGTGTGAAAGCGCCAGTTCAGATAGGCGACCTTGCCACTACGAAACTCTAAGCGCATAAAGAAGTCGGTTGTTAAACTGCCGTCCTGCTCTCCCCAGAAAACTTCTCCGGACTGTTTCCCGTGTATCCAAAACACATCCGCATCCGGGGTGGGATAGAATTCGATGATTTCAGAGGTCCACTTTCTGACGCTGCGGTTGAGCCACTCAAAGCAGCGCTCCGCCTCCCAGGTGGAATAGTGGGTGGGCATGCCCGGCGGCGCGCTGGGGATGTCCATCGTAAAATCATCCGTAAAATACCTGGTAAAAATCTCACCGTTCCAAAAGGCACTCTCTCCAATCAATTTTGCAATCGTTGCATTTTGTTCTTTTTGGGTTGGCATTTCTCAGACCTCCACATACCGCACGTTCTGCGGTATCCAGCCGATATTCATTTCCGCCCTGTGGCTGGCTTTGCGGCCAGCTTCGGTATCGTCAAATTCATAGGAGATATAAACCACCGGCTGTTTCTCCTCCAGCATTTGAGGGAACACAAAGTCCCAGAACAGGCGGCTCTCCGATACAAAACGTCCATATTCAATCTCTTGTACTTCGACTTCCGTGATGTCCAGCTTTTGCAAGGCTGAGAGAATTTCCGCCTGCTTGTTTTTGGGACATTTGATGGTGCTTCTTAAACGATACATAGCCAGCTCCTTTCTTTTTGCTGTTAAGCCTAAAACAAAACTCAGGTATAGGTGAATACCGGTGTGATTCCGGCTTTGGTTTGTCCAAAGCTGTTTGGAATGGCTTTGTTGCCATTGGTAAGGATGAGGGCCGTGTGGGTTTGTAATCCCTGGCTTTGGATAAAATCAAGGTCCACCGTGGCTAAGAGATCACCCACAGTGACTTTGTCCCCGGTCTTCACCTTTACCTTAAAGCCGTTTCCTTTCAGCTTGACGGTGTCAATCCCGATGTGAATCAAAAGCTCACAGCCATCGTCACTGACAATGCCGATGGCATGCAGGGTGTCTGCTACCAGCTTCACCGTGCCGTTGATCGGACATTTGACCTGCGGTGAGGTCGGGATGATGCATACGCCATCCCCCATCATTTTTTCGGCAAACACTTTATCAGGCATGTCTTCCAGCGGTATCAAGGCACCGTCCTGGGTGGCATAGACTGTTTGTTGCTCAACTGTTCCCTGTGTCTTCACTTGATTGTTCCTCCCTTATTTATTGGTTCAATGCGTCAGCAAATTGTGAAGGTGAATTACCAGATAGGATTTTTCTTCGTCCCGCAAAGTATATTCGTAACTTTCCTGCAAGTAGCGGGCAATCTCTTCTACACATTCGTGTTCATCTTCGAGTTCTTTGAGTATTTTCCGCAGGATGGAATTTTCGGGCTGGACGGATATGTTCGGGTCATCTTTCAGCATCCTAATCGCGAAGTAGTGCAAATGTACCAGAAAGCGGTCATAGTGGAAACTGTCGATGTGGATGCGCTCTTGATAGCGGTCTTTGACGATATCCGAGATCTCCCTTACCAAAAGCAGGACTTCCTGGGCATCGGTTCCCTTTGTGACCCCGGCATTGACGAAGTGAAAGGCGATAAAGGCCGCTTCATCCGTTGGCAGGTCCACATCCAACCGGTTCTTGATAATCTCCAAGGCTTTTAGGCCGACGGCATACTCTTGTGGATAGAAGTGGTGCATTTCCCAATTCAGGGAACAGACCAAATCCACGCCTTGATTGTGGCGATTGATCGCAAAGGAGATATGGTCAATCAGGGTTAAATAGATGCGGTCGCTGAGCTGCTTATTGAGTTCCTTCTTGGCGAGGTTGATGATTTCATCGCTGACGCGGATGAATTCCAAAGGAATATGTTCAATCATTTGGCTAATCTTTTCCGCCAAACCTTTCTCCTTCGGGGCAAAAATCCGCTCGACGGATTGCGGGTCGATTTCATCCCCCGGTTTTTTGTTAAAGACGATGCCCTTGCCCATGATGACACATTCATGGCTGTAGGCATCTGTTGCTACCGCTATGTTGGATCCCAGTATTTTTTTAATTTTCATTCTGCGCACCTCTCTTGTTGGCACATCTACACAAGTTGCTATGCTCGAATAAAAAACTTGGGCAAAAAAATAACCTAAACCATATCACCGAACAGCTGTCGGGTTGGTTCAGGTCATGCGTAAGCACCCCGAAATATCTTCAATTGCCCAAATCGTAACAAAACCTCTTTGGTTTGTCAATAGCAACTTCCCTAAACTTCAGAGAAGCCTGTTATTTGGAGTCTCGCAAGGTGACGCTAACGCTTTCTTTACCTTAATTCATGTTATACTTTTTTTAATGAAAAAACCTGAAGGAGGGCAAGAATGAAGGTTACAAACAAGTATGACCACTACGCAAAATATGCGGAAGTCACCGACCTGTTACAAAAGTATGCCAGCGATTTTCCCGGCTACACCCGGCTGAGTTCCCTGGCGACTTCCAAGGAAGGCCGGGAAATCTGGCTGTTGGAAATCACCGATTTGAGTACCGGTGACTTCAGTGAGAAGCCCGGCTACTTCCTCAACGGCCATGTCCATGCCGGGGAAGTCAGCGGCACCATGACCACGCTTTATTTTCTGGATGCACTGTTTACCAACCTCAAAAGCGACAGGGGCGTCTCGGACCTGCTGAAAAACACGACGTTTTATGTCATCCCCCGACCCGTCGTGGACGGGGCGGAGTATTACCTGACTACGCCGGATACCCTGCGCTCGGTCAATGAGTACTATCCCTACCAAGAGGACCAGGATGGCATTATCCCCAAGGATTTGGACGGGGACGGGGTCATTCGGACGATGCTGGTCAAGTCTCCCTATGGCGTCTGGAAGAAGGAAAAAGATGATCCAAGAATCCTGACCAGACGGCTTCCGGATGATATCAAGGGCGTATTCTACAACGCCTATATGGAAGGCCTGATCAAGGGCTACAAGGGTGAGGAACCCCAGCCCGCCCCGGCCAAGTACGGACTGGATTTAAACCGCAACTTCCCCTACAAGTGGGAAACCGCCAACATCCAGCAGGGGTCTGGCTTCTATGCCCTGGACCGGCAGGAATCAAGGACCCTGGCCGAGTTTGTCATCTCGCACCGCAACATCTGTGCCACCATCAACATGCATACCTCGGGACGCCAGTATCTCTACCCGCCGGGAACCTTCTCCAAAAAAGAGGCCAACCAGGATGACATGAAGCGCTATGATGTCATTTCCAAAATCGCCGGGGAGGAAACCGGCTATACGCCGATGAACATCAAGGACGACTACCTGGCGGATTCACCAGGGAGAGTGACCGGTTCCTTCGATGACTTCCTGCATTTCGCCAACGGCATCTTCAGCTTCACCATCGAAATCTGGAATGCCGGACAGCAGGCCGGGTTGGAACTCGGCCATCCCGACCCCTATGACAAGAAGACACCGGCGGAGATTTTGGAGATGCACAAAAAGTTCTTCGCCTGGATTGACAGTGAGGGCTACGATAAGTATGTCAAAGCCTGGACACCTTATAACCACCCGCAGTTGGGAGAAGTGGAGATTGGCGGCATTGAGCCCAAGTACTTCATTCAAAACCCGCCCTTTGAGCTGTTGGAGCAGGAGGTGGAACGCCACACCCGCTTCATCTTGCGCCATGCCAAGATGCTGCCGCATTTGGTCTTTAAAGACGCCAAAAGCGAAGAGGTCAGCCCGGGGGTCTTCCGTATCTTTGCCAGCCTCTATAACAGCGGCTATCTGCCCAGCAGTGCCACCAACGAGTTTGTAACGCTGGGCTTGGCAGAGGATATCGAAGTGAGCATCAGCGCCAAGGCAAAGGATATCCTGCAGGGAGACAAGGTCCAGAAAATCGGACAGCTGGAAGGCTTCTCCGGCGTACGCTCAGAGATCTGGGGCTTCAGGCCCTTCACCGCCAAACATAATCCGGTGGAGAAACAGATCGAGTGGATTGTATCCGGGAAGGCCGGGGACAAGCTCACACTCAGCGCTTCTTCGCAAAGAGCCGGAAAGGCGAAGATCAAAGTAACTTTATAGAGACAAAAAACCCGTCGGGAATTCCCGGCGGGTTTTGTTATCCTAATAGTGCTTTGCGGACAAAGCCATCCGCATTCTTCAGGCGTTTAAGGGCCTCCTCATAGCTACAGCCCAGCTTGGCAACCAGGATGGCTGGCTTGACCTTGTTATGGCAAGCTTCCAGAGCCTTGGCGGCAGTGTCATAGTCGACCTCGACGGCGCTCATGATGATGTGCTTGGCCCGCTCAATCAGTTTCAGGTTGGTGGGATTCACATCCACCATCAGGTTCTTGTAGACCTTGCCCAAGCCCACCATCGAGGCGGTGGTGAGCATGTTGAGAATCATCTTCTGGGTGGTCCCCGCCTTCAGCCGGGTGGAGCCGGTCAAGACTTCCGGCCCGGGTGAGACATCGATGGCGATGTCGGCGTACTTGCCAATCGCCGAGTCCTCATTGCAGGAAACGGTGATGCTCTTGGCCCCGATGCTATGGGCGTACTTGAGCCCGCCGATGACATAGGGGGTACGGCCGCTGGCAGCGATACCGACGCAAACATCCTTGCTGCTCAGGTTTTCGCTTTTCAGGTCTGCCTCGCCCAGCTCTTCGCTGTCCTCAGCACCCTCGGCAGCCCTTAGTATGGCAGTGCTGCCGCCGGCCATGACAGCTGTGACTTCGGTGGTGGTGGAGAAGGTTGGCGGACACTCGGAGGCATCCAGGACGCCCAAGCGCCCGCTGGTGCCGGCACCGAAGTAAATCATGCGGCCGCCGTTTTTCAGGGTCTCGCGAATCAGTTCCACGGCCTTGGCGATAACCGGCAGTTTTTTCTCAATTGCCAGGGCGACCTTCTGGTCCTCCCGGTTCATGATGGTTACGACTTCCAGTGCGGATTTGGTGTCGAGATCCATGGATGCTTCATTGCGGGTCTCGGTCGCCAGGTGATCGATTTTTACGGTCATTTTTTCACATTCTTGCTGACGAGGGTCAGCAGGTTCTTGTTGTTGGACAGGGTTTTATGCAAGGCTTCAAAAAGCGGATCGGTAGCCTTGAGGTCCACTGCCTGTTCCGAGTGGTTGATGCCAAACAGGTTCAAAAGCGGGTTGACGCTGTTGGACGAGGTCTTAGCATTACCGCCTAGCAGGGTGTTGGCTAAGCTGCCCAGGTCTAATCCGCTGGAGCTGGAATAGGAGCTGGAGCCGCCGCCCAGTAAACTGGTCAGGGTGCCCAGGTCCAGACCGGTGCTCTTTTGGGCACTGTTGGTACTGGCGGAGCCGGTGAAGGCACCGATCAAATCATCAAGCCCAAAGCCATCCGACGACTTGGAAGCGCCGGTGCTGTGCGCAAAAAGGTTGAGCAGGTCATCCAAACCCAGTCCATTGGAGCTGCTTGTGGCACCGGAGTTTGAGCCCAGTAGGCCGCCCAGCATGCTCATCAGCGGATCGGATTTGGCGGCCGATTTGTTTTCCTTGGATGAGAAATAGGACATCACCAAATTTAAAATAGTACCCAGCGAACCATTTTTGGCAGCACTGGTAATCAAACTGGTAACAGCATCACCGGTCGAACTTGAGGCAGCGGTTACCTTTTTTGTTGTAGCCATACGGATAATTCCTCCCTGGCAATTATTGCCATTATCTTTGTTAATCTTACACTATTCATGTGTAGCTAGTCAAAAAATAACCGGAAAAATAAGGCTTTTTTTGAATTGGTCCGATGGATTTGGATTTTCTTGAAACAACCTATTTCGGGTGTGTTTTTCCCGATTGTTTGTTATAATGGTAGCGATGAATGGGTTGGACCGTCAGGCCTTTGAAAACCGCACCAAAGCGCTCGGCATAGACTTGTTGCCGCAACAAATTGAGCAGTTTGCGCTCTATTGTGATTTTCTGCAAGAGCGTGCCAAGCAATTCAATCTGACGGCGATTACACAAGGCAGCGAGATAGCGGAGAAACATTTCATCGATTGCCTGCTGGTTTTGTCTGCGCTGACACCTGGGGCGATAGCCGATGTCGGCTCCGGAGCCGGGTTTCCCGGCCTGTGCCTTAAGATTGCCAAGCCAGAGACAGCAGTGGTCTTACTGGAACCCAATCAAAAGAAAGCCCGCTTTTTGAAAGAAGTATCCGGCTTGCTCAAGCTGGAGGTAAAGGTTGTCACCAAACGGGCTGAGCAGGCAGAAGAACTGCGGGAGTACTTCCCCAATGTCATCGCCCGGGCGGTAGCACCGCTGGCGATTCTGCTGGAATTGTGCGTCCCGCTGGCAGCTGTCGGCGGACGTTTTGTGGCGATGAAGGGACCCAAAGGGGAAGAGGAAGCCAAGTCGGCACAAAGTGCTGCCAAGCTATTGGCAGTACAGCTGGCAGAGGTCCAAAGAAAAACCCTCTTGGACCAAAGCGAGCGCCTCAATCTGATTTATACCAAGGATCAGCCAACCCCGAAGATGTATCCGCGCTCTTACGGCCTGATCAAACGCCATCCGCTCTAAAGGAGAATGCAATGAGAGAAAGCATCGAGATTTCCATTGACTTAATCAAACCCAACCAGAATCAGCCCCGGGAGGACTTTAACCATGAAGGACTGATGGAGTTGGCGCAGTCCATCCGCGAGAACGGTGTCATTCAGCCCATCGTGGTCCGGGAAGTCGGGGAAGGCTATGAGATCATTGCCGGGGAACGCCGCTTTCGGGCCAACATCCTGGCGGGCAACACCACGATTCCGGCGATTGTCAAGGAAGCGACGGAACTGCAGTCGGCAGAGATGGCTTTGGTGGAGAATATTCAAAGACAGGGTTTATCCGCAATTGAAGAAGCGAAAGCGCTGAAGACCCTGATGGACCATTCGCAGATGACCCAGGAGGACCTGGCCAATAAGATCGGCAAGTCCCAATCAGCGATTGCCAATAAGATGCGCTTGTTGAACCTGCCGGATGAAATCCAGGAAGCGGTTGCTTCCCGCTTTATCACCGAGCGCCATGCCCGGGCCCTTTTGGGACTCACCCCGGAGCAGCAATTGGATGTCTTTGACAAGATCCGGACCAAGAAGTGGAATGTGGCCCGGACGGAGAAGTATATTGAGGAAATCGCCAACAGCGAACCGGAAGAGGAAAAACCCAAGATCAAGCGCCGGGCTTTCTCGAAAGACCAGCGTTTGGGAATCAACACGATCATGCAAGCGGTCAAGCAGATGCAGGAAATGGGAATTGAAGTCATCGTCGAACAGAAGGACAGCGATGAAGGCATCGAGATTCTTGTCCGCTTCCCGAAATAGAAAGGGGGTGTTTGAAGTGGGAAAAGTGATTGCCGTAGCAAATCAGAAAGGCGGCGTCGGGAAAACGACGACCTCCATCAACCTGGCCAGCAGCCTCGCCTATTTCGGCAAACAGGTTCTGCTGGTAGACTTCGACGCCCAGGGAAATGCGACCCAGGGGATTGGCGCCAAAAACAAAGCCAGTGCCAAGACCATCTATGATGTCATCATCGGCGATACGCCGATGCGGGAGGCCCTGTATAAATCCAAGATGCCGCCGCTGGACTATGTGCCCAGCACCATCGATCTGGCGGGAGCCGATCTGGAGATGGCGGAATTCAAGATGGGCCGGGAACGCTTGTTGAAGGACAAGCTGGATGAAGTCAAGGATGACTACGATTTTGTCTTAATCGACTGTCCGCCTTCACTGGGCTTACTGAATACCAATGCCCTGACGGCGGCGGACTCGGTGGTGATACCGGTCCAGTGCGAATTCTATGCCCTGGAAGGCCTGACCCAGCTCTTGTCCACCATCCGTCTGGTCCAGCGCCTGTTCAATGACAAGCTGCGCATCGAAGGCGTACTGCTGACGATGTATGATGCCAGGACCAACCTGAGTGTGGAAGTGCAGCAGGAAGTACGCAAGTATTTCAAGGAACGGGTGTACCGGACCATCATTCCGCGCAGCGTGAAGCTGTCGGAAGCCCCCTCACGGGGACAGTCAATTTTTGAATATGATCCGCGCAGCGAAGGCGCAAAGGCCTACGCTTCGCTGGCAAAAGAAGTAATCGCGCAGAACAACGAGGTGCAAAATGGCTAACGAGAGAAAATTGGGAAAAGGTTTAGGAGCATTGTTTGGGGAAGACCTTAACTCGGTCATCGAGGAAATAGAGAGCGGAAAAAGTGAATTAGCCAATGACAAGACGGTCTTGCCGATTGACGAGATCCGCTCCAATCCGTATCAGCCCCGTAAGGAATTCAATCCGGAGAAACTGCAGGAGTTGGCAGACTCCATCGCCCAGCATGGGGTGTTCACCCCGGTTTTGGTGCGCAAGAGCTCGGTTTCCGGCTATGAGCTGATTGCCGGGGAAAGAAGGTTGAGAGCGGCGAAGATGGCCGGCTTAACGGAAATCCCGGCGATTGAAGTGGACTTTGATGACCGGGCCATGATGGAAATCGGCCTGGTGGAAAACGTGCAGCGGGAAGATTTGAATGTCATTGAGGAAGCGAATGCTTACCAGCAAATCATCGAGAACCTGCACTATACCCAGGAGCGCCTGGCGCAGCGCGTCGGCAAGTCCCGGGAACATATCACCAACATCCTGCGGCTGCGCAAGCTGCCGGCCAAGGTTCAAAACTATGTCATCGCCGGCAAGCTGACGATGGGACATGTGCGGCCCTTGATTATGCTGGATGCGGATTTGGCGGAGTACTATGCGGATCGCATCGTCGCCGAGGGCTTATCGGTGCGGGAAGTGGAAAAGCTGATCAAGCAGGAAGGCAGCGAGGAAAAGGAAACCAAGAAGAAAGAGGAAGACCGTGACCTTTTGAATGTGGCGCACCTGATTCAAAGACGGCTGCAGACGAAAGTCAAAATCGATGAGAAAAACATCACCATTGCCTATCAGGGCGTGGATGATCTCAACCGGATTCTGGAGCTTCTGGGTTTTATTGAAGAAGGCTAATCAGAGTATCATAAACACTGAAGAAGAACGGGGTTGCCAGCAGCCTCGTTTTTTAATGGTTGAAGTTTGGGTGTTATTGAACCTTTTTGTTGATGCTTCTTTTTTTCTGTAATAGGTCTAATTCACAATTCAAGCAAAGCGATTTATGGCAGCATCGCAAAGCCCCGCATTTCTCGCAAGTCCATTTCTGGTCCTGGCTTGTCACAAAGGCATCCAGACCTTCCTTTTGAATCATCTTCAGGTTTTCCAATAAGCTCATGTGATTCTTTTGGCGATAGCGGTAATCCAGGGACTTCAAAGCCGGGCAGGGATAATCAGGGCACTCAAAACAAAAAGACACACTCTGTGTCTTGATTGGACAGTCTGGCTTAAAATGCTTGCATTGGTGTCCTTCACTTCGGCAGCCCAAACAGCTCTTGTTATGAAAACCTTTGTGGTTCAAATCATATTGTCCAACCTGAAAACCGTAACAAAGCGCACAATCCATGCCGCAAGGCGCAATCATCTGTTCTCGAAAAGCTCGATAGTTTGAAAACCGTCGATTATCTCCGTATAAGTTTGTACGCTTCATTTTACAGCCTTTTGGCCTTTAATGGTCAGCCTGTATTTTTGAAATCTGCTGTTCGGCTTATCAGGCACGGTCATCTCTATCAGACCATCTTCTATCAATGGCTCTATATTGCGCTTGAATGAGCGAGAATCGCCACTCATCCCGAGAGCGGCAAATATCTCTTTCATTCTTTTTTCGCGATTCTTCTATCGCCGCATAGTATTGTTCACGGCTTGCAAATACCACTGTCTCCATCGGGATCCAACTGAAAATCTTGTTGTGCCCTGAAAGCAGAAGCGTTTGCCACAGCCGCCCCATGCGCCCGTTTCCATCCTGAAAGGGATGGATTGTTTCAATCTCATAATGCAGCACAGCGCTTTTGATAATCGGATGCAAGTCGGATTCTTTTGCCCGCGCAAACAGCTCATCCATCAGTTTCGGTACAAATTGCGGACGCGCACCAAGATGAATGGCCACTCCGTCGTCGAACACGCCCACATCGCCACTGCGCCATTTGCCGGATTCGCTCACAAGTCCGCCTGTCATCAACTGGTGCGCTTTTAATAAGTCTTTGATTTTGTAGGGGTCAAACGTCAATATCTTGTCATAGGCTTCGTAAGCGTTTTTCACCTCTTTGATTTCCGCTTGTTTTCCGGCAACCAATCTTCCGTCTATCACCGCCGTCACCTAATCCAGAGAAAGCGTATTCCCTTCGATGGCAAGCGATGAATAGATTGACCGTACCCGGTTTTGCTTATGCAACTTTATATCGCGTTTAAACTCCGTGCCAAATTCAAGCCTCGTCACAGCCTCAACAATCTTCACCAAATAATCGGCGGCTTTCAGCGTGATTGTGTATGGTGGTTGTTGATACATAACGCTATTCATCCTCCTATTTTTTCGGCTTCCTCAATTTTGGCACCGACACCACCGCTTTAAGCTTGGCGATGACCCATCTGGGCAAGTCCCTGTCCTTTATGCCTGTGATGGTCGTTATGCTTGGCAGCTAATTTCAGTCTTCTATGGCAAAGAGAGTGGGATTACAACTCACATACAACACCGGGTCTGTTTCGCACTCACGTTTTTTTCCCGGTTTTTTGTTTTGCCGCAAAGGCCAGCCAGCGGCCATCGTTGTCTTCGACAATAAACTCCGTGGTTCCATATTCGGTCACTACCACCGGCTTGATCAGCTTCGCACCTTTGTCCACAAACTCCTTTTGCAAGGCCAGTGGATCCGGGGTGTTGAAGTAGGCATCAAAGCCATAGCCATACAGCTCGCGGTTGGGTTTCACCCGGGTCGCACCATAGGTGAGAATAATCCGGGCCTTATCCCGCTTCAGTATCACCAAGGGGGCAATTACATTGAAGCGCGGATCACTCTTGAAGCCATACACTTTCTGATAGTAGTCCATGGTGGTCTTTAAATCATAAACTGGAAAGACAAGATAGGCAGATTGAATCATATTACTCCTGACTCTCTCTACAATTCCATCTTATTGTAGCACAGCGCAAAAATGAACCGGTTGCCTTTTTGGCGACCGGTTTATTGTTCTTCGATTTGTTTGAGATAAGTCTTATAGGAGGCATCACTGGGCATGCGCCAGTCGGTGCGTGGAGACAAGGAGACCGAGCCGACCTTGATGCCATCCGGCATGCAGGAGCGCTTGAACTGCTGGGTGAAGAAGCGCTTGATGAAGATGATCAGGGTATCCCTGATTTCCTTTTCCTCAATCATCCCCCTAAAGGCAATCTTTGCCAGGTCCAGTATTTTCGCAAAGCCGTATTGGTGATGGACGAAGTAGTAGAGGAAGAAGTCATGCAGGTCATACTTGCCGATGGAGACCTCGGTCTTCTGGACGATCTCACCATCCTTGGTTGGCAAGAGTTCCGGGGAAATCGGCGTTGCCAATACGCTCAATAACACTTCCCTGGTTTCTTTGGAGGTGCCCGGCAGCTTTGCATAAGCATCCACCAGGTACTTGATCAGGGTCTTGGGAATACCGATGTTGACGGCATACATCGACATATGGTCGCCATTGTAAGTGGACCAGCCCAGGGCTGATTCCGAGAGGTTGCCGGTACCGATGACCAGGCCGTTTTCCTTATTGGCCAAATCCATCAGGATTTTGGTGCGCTCCCTGGCCTGGATGTTTTCAAAGGTCACATCATAGGTTTGCGGATCCTGGCCAATGTCCTTCATATGTTGGATGCAGGAGGCTTTGATGTCGATGACGCGGGCGTCAGTTTGAAAGTAGGACATCAAAGCTTTGGCATTATGCAGCGTATGCTCACTGGTGCCAAAGCCGGGCATGGTCACGGCTACGATGTTGTTTCTGGGACGCTTCATTTTGTCAAAGGCCAAAGCGGTAACGGCCAAAGCCAGGGTGGAGTCCAGGCCGCCGGAAACGCCAATCATCGCTTTTTGAATCCCGGTTTTCTCTAAGCGCTGCTTCAAGCCTTCGGATTGGATTTCCAGGATTTCCTTGCATCTGGCTTCCCTTGCCAAAGCGTCATGGGGCACAAAGGGATAGGGATCCACAACCAACAAATCACTTAAGTCCTGTTTTTTTATAAAAAGCGGGATTATCAGATAATCCCGTTTTTGGTCCTGGTGAAAGCGCGTGATGCTATCGCGGTAGGAGGTCTGGCTGCGCCTTTGATTGAGGCAGTTCTCCAAATCAAAGACCACCGACATACTGCCCTCTTCCCCAAGCTTCTCCGCTTTCAACAGGCTGCCATAGCAGCCGGCAATCGCATGGCCGGAAAACAGGGTATCGGTGGTGCTTTCGCTGTAGCCGCTGGAGACATATAGGTAGCCGCAGACGCTGGTGGAAGAGTGCACCCGTACCAGGTCTTCCCGGTACTGGGCCTTGGCAATCAGTTCATTGGAGGCGGAGAGATTGAAGATCAGTGAAGCCCCGGCCAGGCAGTGATAGGTGCTGGGGGGAATCGGGACCCACAGGTCCTCACAGACCTCAACCCCGAAGGTGACGCCGTTATCAAAGGCAAACAGAACATCCGTACGAATCGGGATGGCTTCGCCTTTTACCTCAATGGTGTCTTTCCCTATGGTAAAGCTGCTGTCAAACCAGCGCTTCTCGTAGTATTCATGGGTGGAGGGCAGATAGGTCTTGGGGATGAAGGCCAAAACCTTATGGTTATTGAGCACGGCCGCCACATTATAGAGTTTGTCTTCATGGATTAAGGGCAGACCGACCAAAACAACCAGTGATGGCTCAATAGCTTCGGCGATTTCCAAAGTCGCACTTAGGGCCTGGTTGACAAAGTCCTGGGATTGAAACAGGTCAAAGCAGGTGTAACCGGTCAAACAGAGTTCCGGAAACAACAAAACCTCGCTTCTGGAATCCGCGCTTTGAATGGCCTTAAGAATCTGGCGCTTGTTTTCGTTGATATCGCCGACACTCGTCTTTAGGACCACGGCGGTGGTATTGAGAAGGAAACGATTGTCCATAGTGCCTCCTGTCACCTTTATTGTAGCTTGAAACAGACAATTAAACAATCGCTTCGCATACCTGAAGCTACCCGTATAACAGTCTCTTGACCCACCAAAAACCAACAAAAATCAACAGCCAAAGACACAGTCATTCGGCAATGACGAATTCTTTGGTTTTCACCTTGCGACATCATTAAAAACGGTGGAATTTTGTTATAATCTAGTGGGGATAATTCCCCAACTGGAGGAAGCATGAAAAAACTATTGATTTTCTTCTTGGTTGTGGTATTGCTTGCGGGCTGCACCGGTAATTCGGGAACGAATGGATCCACCACAGACTCAGGCAACATCCACATGGACAAACTGACCCTGGAGTTTGTGCCGTCCAAGGACGCCGATGTCATCCTGGCAGGCACCAAGAACCTGCCGGACCTGCTGAAAGCAGAACTGGCGAAAAATGGTTATGATGTAGACGAAATTATTATTACCGTAGGAACCAACTACGATGCGACCGGGGAAGCAATGGCTGCCGGTACCATCGATGTGGGCTGGCTGCCGGGCGGCACCTACGCTCTGTTCTCGGAGGAAGTGGATGTCATTCTGACCGCGACCCGCGCCGGTCTCTCCAATGACAGCACCGATCCGAATACCTGGAACGGCGAAGAGAACAAGACCCTCAAGGATGGTCCGCAAGTGACCTTCTACCGGGCTTTGATTTATGCCGCTCCGACCGAATACGGCAAGATGCTGTCGGACAAGGTCGCTAATGGCGAAGAGCTGACCTGGGAAGATTTGGATGGCGCCCGCTGGGGCGTAGCCAAGACCTCCTCTTCGGCTGGCTATATCTATCCGACCATGTGGCTGATGGCCAATTATGACGGCAAGAAGATTTCCGACCTGTCCAAAGTCACCGTCTTTGAAGGCGGCTATGGCGATGCCTTCGCTGCCGCAGCGGCGGAGCAGGTTGATATTATCCTTTGCTATGCGGATGGCCGCAACGACTATGAGGATGCCTGGATTTTACCGGTGGACCAAAAGGATGCCACCGAGAAACAAGGCATGGGCCGCGAAGTCTCAATCTGGGAAGAACTGAGAGTCATCGGCGTCACCGAAGGGATCTACAATGATACCGTTGCCGTGACCAAGGCCAACCCGGATATCTACAATCCGGAATTTATCGCCGCTTTGCAAACATCGCTGATTAGTGTCATCAATACCCCGGAAGGGCAGGAGATCTTTGCGGTCTACAGCCATACGGGCTATGCAATTGCGACCGATGCGGACTATGACGGCGCCAGAAAAGCCCTGGATGCCGTGAAGTAAAACCTGAGAAATTCAAACGCAGACACCAAAGCCGGAATGAGGGCATTCCGGCTTTTGTCTGCCATAAGCAAAACAAAATTTTTTTATCGGTTTGACCGTGCGCTTTCAAGTTATAATAATGCTAGAGCTGGCAAGGAGAAAAACATGATCTCGTTTCGAAATGTAACCAAAGTCTACCCCAATGGTGTCGTCGGTCTGCGGCATGTGACGCTGGATATACAGCAGGGGGAGTTTGTCGCGATTATCGGTTTATCCGGGGCAGGCAAGTCCACCCTGATCCGCACCATCAACCGCATGATTGAAATCACCGAAGGGGAACTGGTCGTTGATGATGTCGATGTATCGAAGCTCAAAGGCAAGGCCTTACGCTTGTTTCGCCGGCGCATCGGCATGATTTTTCAGTCCTTCAACCTGATCACCCGCTCCACTGCCATCAAGAACGTATTGACCTCCCTGGTGCCCGATATGCCCTGGTACAAGACCCTGTTTGGCATCTATTCCAAAGCCCAGAAAATTGCCTCTTTGGAGGCTTTGGACAAGGTTGGGATTCTGGAGAAGGCCTACACCCGCTGTGACCAGCTTTCCGGCGGTCAGCAGCAGCGGGTTGCCCTGGCCAGGACCCTCAACCAGAAACCCACCATCATCCTGGCGGATGAACCGGTGGCTGCTTTGGACCCGATTACCGCAAAGATGGTGATGGGGGACTTTGCGAAAATCAATGAGGAGACCAATATCACAATCTTAATCAATATCCACCATGTCGACCTTGCCCTCGATTATGCCAAGCGCTTAATCGGCATCCGCGATGGCGAGATTGTCTATGACGGTCCGGTGAAAAATGTCACCCAGGAAATCCTGGATGAAATCTATAAGGGGAAGGATATTCCCAAAAGCGAGCAGGCGGATGTACAAGGATAATCCCGGTCCGGCCAAGGGCTTTGACAAAGTATTCAAACCGGAAAAGGTCACTTTGGCCAATGGCCACAGCGTCCTGCGCCCGCGCTCCCGTTTGCCTTTGATATTGGGCGCGGTCGTCTTTGTGCTGGGCTGTTCCGTCTATCTGACCGGCTTTGATGTGGCGATTATCATCAAGCGGGCCGGGCAGCTGACGGTTATCTTGGGCAAGATTTTCCAGCCTGACTTCAGCTATTTCCCCAAGGTGCTCTCACCGCTGTTTGATACCATCAAGATGTCTTTGCTGGGGTCGATCATCGGCTCCATCACCGGCTTGCCGGTTGCGATTCTGTCCTCTTCCAACATCAATAGGAACCGGCCTACGCTGTTGTTTTTCCGCTTAATTTTGAGTTTGGTCAGAACCATACCAACGTTGGTGCTGGCCTCCATCTGTGCTTTGATGTTTAACTACGGACCTTTCGCCGGCATGGTAGCCATCACCATCTTTACCTTCGGGGTGGTCACCAAGATGCTCTATGAGAGTATTGAGACCATCGACATGGGCCCCTTTGAAGCGATGGAATCGGTAGGGGCCACCAAGTTTGAAGCCTTCTGGACTGCCTGCATGCCGCAGATCCTGCCCACCTATCTTTCGCACTGCCTGTATTGCTTTGAGATGAATGTACGGGCTGCTTCGATATTGGGTTATGTCGGGGCCGGGGGTGTCGGCTTGGCCATCAATGAGCAGGTCGGCTGGCGCGACTACAACAAGCTGGGGATGATTTTACTGGTGCTGTTTATCACCGTCGTTTTGATTGACAGTGTTTCCGGCTACTGCCGCAAGAAACTGGGAGGCAGCCAATGAGTGTCTTCGAGGTATTTGAAAAGCGTCCCCGCAAAGCCTGGATCTACTGGAGCATCGCGCTGTTTCTGGTGGCGCTGACCATATGGTCAGCGCGGGACTTGTCCTTTCATGGCTTGGCGGATAAGGGCAGCGACATCGCCTACGGGGTTTTGCATGGCTTATTCCATCCGAAGATGGACCTGCTTACTGATTTAAGCAGTGAAGGCGTACCCTATCTGATCTTTCAAACCATTGCCATCGCCATCCTGGGAACCTTCCTTGGGGGCGTGCTGGCGATTCCCTTTGCCTTTTTGGCCAGTGAGAATGTGGTGGGCAAGACCGTCTCCCGCATCACCCGGGCTTTCATTTTGATGATCCGTACGATTCCTTCTTTGATCTGGGCTTTGATCTGGATCCGGGTCACCGGACCGGGCCCTTTCTGCGGGGTGGTCACCCAGATGATCTGCTCCATCGGCATGATTTCAAAAATGTACATCACCGCCATCGAGGACCTCGATGTGCGGATTCTGGAGAGCCTGGATGCCTGCGGCTGCAACACCTTCGAGAAGATTAAGTGCGGCATTCTGCCGCAGCTCTATGCGAACTTCATCTCCACCATCATCTACCGCTTTGACATCAACATGAAGGATGCCTCGGTGCTGGGCACCGTCGGTGCCGGCGGCATCGGCGCCCCGCTGATTCAGTGCATCCGCTCCCGTCGCTGGACGATGGTGGGTGCTTATCTTTTGGGCTTGATTGTGATTGTGCTTTTGATTGAGTTTATTTCCACCCGCATCCGCCGCCACCTGGCTGCCGGAGAATAGATGAAGATCCGTTTACTGGCCACCAGCGATGTGCATGGCATGATTGTGCCCTATCACTACAGTGATAGGCTAGATGCAAAGCATGGTCTTTGTCGCTTGCATACCTTAATCAATCAATACCGTGATGAAAATACTTTGTTATTGGACAATGGCGATGTCCTCCAGGGCAGTCCCCTGGATTATTTTCATCATGTCAAACGGGAATCAAAAATCCATCCGATGGCCAAAGCCTTCAAGGCTTTGAATTACGACTACCTCAATTTGGGAAACCACGACTTCAACTTCGGACAGGAAGTCTTGCGCCGGTATTTGCGGGATGCAGGCATTCCCTGCATCACCGGCAATATCAAAAGTGAAGAGCCCTATGGGGTCGACTATGTCGTGCACCGCTTTGATGATAAACACGCGATTGCCATCATCGGGGCTGTCACCCAACACATCCCAATCTGGGAGCAGCCCCATAATATCACCGGGCTGACCTTTATCAATGCTTTGGACTATGTACAAAAAACCGTGGAAGTGATTCAAGCCAAGGAAAAAGTACAGGGAATTGTGCTGTTGTATCACGGCGGTTTTGAGCGCGATTTAGAGTCAGGGGAACCGACCGAGGTACTCAATGGTGAGAACCTCGGCTATGCCATCTGCAGCCAGGTTAAAGGCCTGGATGTTGTCATCAGCGGTCATCAGCACCGCAGCCTGGCTGGTTTCTGTTTTCAAAAGGCAGTGACCCAGACAAGAAGCAATGGGGAAGAGCTGGCGGTTGTCGACTGGGATTTGGACAAACACGAGATCAACCCCCGGGTTATTTTGGCACCCCAAGCGTTTCAGCCGCTTTTATTGGACATCATTCAAGAAGAGGAAGAAGCTTGCCAGAAGTGGCTGGACCAGCCCTTAGGAGCGCTGGAAGCCGGCGACCTTTTGATTGGGGACCCATGGCAGGCAAGGGTGCACAAGCATCCTTTGATCTCGTTTTTAAACCAGGTGCAACTGGACTGCAGCAAGGCCCAGCTCAGTGCCATTGCCTTATTTAATGGCGCCAGGGGGTTCGCGCATGAAATCACGATGCGGGATCTGGTCTCCACCTACATCTATCCCAATACCCTGGTGGTGCATAAAATTAATGGGGCAAAGCTGAGGCAGTTTTTGGAGAAGTGCGCCGAGTACTTTGCGCTGAGGGATGGTCAGCTGTGCGTCAATCCCCGTTATCTTGCCCCCAAGCCCCAGCACTATAACTACGATATGGTGGATGGCGTGGATTACACCATCGATGTGCGAAAACCGCAGGGCGAGCGGATTGTTTCACTGCTCTATGAAGGCCAGCCGGTCTTGGATGAGCAGGAATTTACAATCGCCTTATCCAACTACCGCAGCGGCGGGGGCGGGGATTTTGACTTTGTCAGGGACTGGGAGATCGTGTCAAGCAGCCCCCGGGAAATGGTGGAAATCCTGGCGGACTACATCCGCCAACATCCGATTCTGGTGATTCACCATAGGGAAAACATCACGGTCCTGCCCAAATAATCCGGCGCAAAAACGACAAATCTCAGATTTTCAGGAAAAAATAAAAAAAAGCAAAAACGAAATTGTTGGAAAAACCTTCCAACAAAAATCATATAAATTTTAGTAAAACGCCTGTAATCAGCGCTTATTAGCCTTATAAAGGTCCTAAAGTGCCGGTAATAAGCAGGCAAAACCTAAATGATTGCTTATTTGAAAATTGAAAATTGTGTGAAATTTACTGTTGACTTTGTGGCGGGAATAGTTTTAAAATGACATTGCGTACATCAAATGTATGCGCATTCATTGAAAGGGAGATTAAAAAAAATGAGGAAAAGAATCTTAGCTGTCCTTTTGGTAGCTGCACTGTTCTTCGGCCTTGCTGCATGTGTCGGCGGCTCAAGTGCTGGCAGTACCTCAGGGGAAGGGGATGGACCGGCTACTGTTAAAGTTGGCGTATCCATCTACAAGTTCGATGACAACTTCATGACGCTCTACCGCACTGAGCTGGAACGTTACATGGAGGAAGACCTGAGCAATGACTCGATCGTTTACGACGTAACCGTAGTCGATGCGAAGGGTGATGAAACCGAACAAGCATCTCAAGTCGACCAATTTATCGCCGACGGGTATGACGTCTTGATTGTCAACCTGGTCAATGACGAAGCTGCGGCTCCGATTATTGACAAGGCGAAGACTGCGGGAATCCCGGTTGTCTTCATCAACCGCCAACCCAACGTTGCGGGCGACATGGAAATCTGGCCGGGCTACACCACCTATGTTGGTGCTGATGCCAGACAATCCGGGACCTACGAAGGCGAAATCATTGTTGAAACCGACAACCAAGGCGACTTCAATGGTGACGGTGTCGTATCCTACATCATGATCATGGGCGACGAAGGCAATACTGACGCTGAATACCGTACTGAGTATTCCATCAAGGCTCTGACCGATGCCGGTCTGACAGTGGAACTGCTGGACGAACAACGCGGCCACTGGCAACAAACCGAAGGCTATGAAATCACTGCTGCGAACCTGACCAAGTTTGGTGACAAACTGGAAGTTGTATTCTGCAACAACGATGCAATGGCTTTGGGCGCTATGGAAGCGATTGAAGCAGCCGGCCGTGTGGTTGGCGAAGATATCTACCTGGTCGGTGTTGATGCCCTGGCAGAAGCTGTCACGGCCATCGAAGAAGGCAGAATGACTGGTACCGTTTTGAATGACCACAATGGTCAATCCCACAAGGCTGCGGATGTTGCGGCTGAACTGGCAGCGGGCGGCACCGTCGATACTTTCTACTGGGTTGATTATCAAAAAGTTTCCGGCGACTAATCCCGGAACCTGATTCAACAAGTAAAATCGGGCGCGCCGCAAGCGCGCTCGATTTTTGTAAATTCAGAGAGGAGGAGTGCAGTTGAGCGTACGTTTGGATGAGAATGTGCTGGAGATGCGCAATATCAGCAAGAGTTTTCCGGGTGTGCAGGCACTGGATGATGTATCCATCAGTGTCAAGCCGGGTACCGTTCATGCCCTGATGGGTGAAAACGGGGCAGGCAAGAGCACCCTGATGAAATGTTTGTTTGGAATCTATCATCAGGAACTGGGAGAAATCGTACTTGACGGCCAGCAGGTCTCTTTAAATTCCCCACAGGAAGCCCTACGCAAAGGGATCTCCATGATCCACCAGGAACTGCAGCCAATCAAGGAGCGAGACATCGCGGAGAACATCTATCTGGGACGCTATC
Source organism: Erysipelotrichaceae bacterium (assembly GCA_031272515.1). GTDB lineage: Bacteria > Bacillota_I > Bacilli_A > Erysipelotrichales > Erysipelotrichaceae > JAISTR01. The sequence goes on from JAISTR010000038.1 coordinate 33,603, forward strand.
CGATGTCGAAGATTCCCTTCTTGATTGACCACAAGAAGCTCTATCAGGATACCAGCGAATTGTTGGAGAGCCTGGATATGCATTTTGACCCGCATACCAAGCTTGCGGATTTGTCCGTGTCACAGATGCAGTCGGTGGAAATCGCCAAAGCGGTTTCCATGAATGCGAAAGTCGTAATTATGGATGAACCGACTTCTTCCTTGACGGAAAACGAAGTCGAAAGTCTGTTTAAGATTATCAACAACCTCAAAGCCAAAGGGGTAGCCATCATTTATATTTCGCATAAGATGGAGGAGATCCTCAAGATCTCCGACGAAGTCACCATCATGCGCGATGGCAAATATGTAGGGACCTGGAAGGCCAGTGAACTGACCACCGACCTGATTATTTCCAAGATGGTCGGCCGTGAACTCACCAACCGTTTCCCGGCCCGCCACAACACCCCCGGCGAAGTGATTTTTGAAGTCAGGGACTTCACCTCGATTCATGAAAAGTCCTTCCGGGAAGTGTCGTTCTCCGTAAAAAAAGGCGAGATCTTCGGCATCGGCGGTCTGGTTGGAGCACAGCGTACGGAACTGATGGAAGCCATCTTCGGCCTGCGCCATATCACCAAGGGCGAAGTGATTTACAAGGGACAGACCCTGAATATCAAATCCCCCAAGGACGCCATCAAGAAGGGCATCGCCCTTTTGACAGAAGACCGCAGGGGTTCCGGAATCTTCAGCGTTTTGTCGGTGGCGGACAATGTTTCCATCGCATCGCTGCACCAGTATGTCGACCATCTGGTTATGTTAAACAGCAAAAAGATCAACAATCTGGTGGATGAGAATGTGCAAAAGCTCAACATCAAGACCCCTGACAACAAGACCCTGATTCAGTCTTTGTCCGGCGGCAACCAGCAGAAGGTCATCATTTCCCGCTGGCTGGCGAACAATCCGGATGTGTTCATTCTGGATGAACCGACCCGGGGCATTGATGTCGGTGCCAAGTATGAGATTTACACCATCATCACGAAACTGGCGGAGGAAGGCAAATCCATCATTATGATTTCCTCGGAAATGCCGGAACTGTTGGGCATGTCCGACAGGATTATGGTCATGTGCGAAGGACGCGTCAGCGGCATCGTTGACGGCAAGTCCACGACGCAGGAAGAAATCATGGCGTTAGCCACGAAATATATGTGAGGAGAGAAGATATGGGATTCATTAACAAACTGCAAGAGAAGTTCCAGAATTTGATCAGCACCTTCACGAATCGTGACAAATTTGTCAAGGCTTTGTTCAACAACGCCATTCTGATTGTGCTCTTGGCGATTGTCGTCTTTGTCGGCATCCGCAATCCGAACTACCTGAGCCCGCAAAACCTGATCACCCTATCGGTCAATGCGGCCCCCCGCTTCATCATTGCTTTGGGGGTCAGCGGCTGTCTGATTACCAGGGGCACCGACCTGTCGGCGGGGCGCATGGTGGGCATGGCCGGCTGTATTTCCGCCTCGCTTTGCCAGCGGCTGGACTTTGCGGGAAGGCTGCATGCCTGGCTGCCTGATATGGGCAACCACGAAGTGTACTGGGTCATCGGCGTCATTCTCTTTACGATTATCTGCTGCTGCCTGGTTGGTTTGATTTCCGGCTCCATCGTTGCCTTTTTGAAGGTTCCGCCCTTCATCGCCACCCTGGGCATGCAACAAATCATCTACAGCTTCAACATGATTTATACCAAGTCCCAACCCATCGGGGCGCTGCGGTCTTCCTTTTTGACCCTGGCAAAGGGGATTACGATTCCCTGGATTGACTTGGGCAAGGGTCGTTTCATGTCGATTCCCTACATGTTTATCCTGATGATTCTCATCGGCATCATCTTCTGGTTTCTCTACAACAAAACCCGTCATGGCAAATATATGTATGCCATCGGCGGCAATGAAGTAGCGGCTGAAGTGTCCGGCATCAATACCAAGATCATGCTTTTGAAGATCTATTGCCTGGCGGGAGGCATGTACGCCATCGGCGGCATGCTGCAGGCGGCGAAAGCCGGAGCTGCCTCATTGAGTTTGGGACAGGGCTATGAGCTGGAAGCAATCGCAGCCTGTACCATCGGCGGGGTTTCCACCACCGGCGGCGTTGGCAAGGTTTCCGGGATTTTGACCGGGGTGCTGGTGTTTGAGCTGTTGAAGTCGGCACTGCTGTTTCTGGGAGTGGACTCCAACTACAACTTCATGGTGCAGGGCCTGGTCATCTTGGTGGCGGTTGCCTTCGACATCCGGAAGTATATAGCGAAGAAATAGAGCGAGAGATCGCTCTTTTTTTGGTTGGTTAGTGGCAATGAGTTTCTGTTTATTGAAACAGGAAAAAGATTATAATCAGCTTAATCTATGTAATTTATGGTGGATTAAGCTGATTATAATTTTGTGGTAGAGGTGTTGAATGAACATTATCGGCCGAACACAGGAGATTAAATCACTTAATCATTGCCTGCAATCCAGAAAACCGGAGTTTCTGGTGGTATATGGCAGACGCCGGGTTGGAAAAACCTATTTAATTCGGGAGTTTTTTCATAATGATTTCTGTTTTACTGCACCGGGCAGAGAAATGATGGCAGTTACAGCGAAAATGAAACGATGGAGCAGGAACTGACTGCTTTCCATGCAGCTTTAATGAAATATGGGAAAGAACCCTATGAAAAGAAAAACAATTGGTTCGATACTTTTTTACAATTGGAACATTTAATTGAACAATCTGGTATTGAAGGAAAGAAAGTAATCTTTATCGATGAAATGCCCAGGTTGGATACACCAAAATCAAAGTTTTTGCCGGCGCTGGAATATCTCTGGAACAGCTATGCCTCTGCCAACCCGGATATTCTGCTGGTTGTCTGCGGATCCGCCACCTCCTGGATAGTAAAAAATGTTTTGAAAAACACCCAAGGGCTGTTCAACCGGGTTACCCGGCAAATGTACTTGGAACCGTTCACGTTACGGGAAACGGAACTTTTCTTTCAGGACCGGGGTATCATATTCAACCGATACAATATAATTGAGAGTTACATGATCTTTGGCGGCATTCCATATTACCTTGATCTCTTTGACAGTACTTATGGTTTGCCTAAAAACATCGACATGATTTTTTTCGGACCCAATGCACTGCTGAAAAATGAATACCAGAATCTTTTTAACACATTGTTTAAGAATGCTGAAAATCACCATCGTATCGTTACAGCTTTGGCGAAGAAATCTGCGGGGATGACGCGGGAGGAACTGCTGGCAGCGACGAAAATAAAAAACGGTGGCACTTTCACTGATGCCCTGGAAGATTTACAACTCTCCGGGTTAATCCGAAAATATAACAAGTATTTAAAAAAAAGCAAAGGGGTTGTGTATCAGCTTATGGATGCCTTTGTTTTGTTTTATTACCGGTTTTTGAAGGACGGCGTTATTAATGATGAAAACTATTGGTCCAACAGTTATGACCGGGGAGCACACAATGCCTGGGCAGGGTATGCTTTTGAGCAGGTCTGCCTGAAACATCAGCAGCAGATTCGCCAGGCACTGGGGATTGCCGGGGTAGCTGCCGATATTTTTTTTTGGCGCAGCAATTCCAAAGAAAATCACGCGCAAATCGATTTGGTAATCGACCGCCGCGATCAGATTATCAATTTATGTGAGATAAAATATGCAACACGGGAATATGAAATCACCAAAGCCTACAGCGAAACACTGGAGAAAAAAGTGCTGAGTTTTCTTTCAGAGACCAAAACCAAAAAAGCCATCCGTACAACCTTGATTACCACCTATGGTGTTGCCCCCACCCCATATCAGCATGCCGTTCAATCTTTCCTTACCATGAACGATCTGTTTGGATAACAGCTGAAAACAACCGACTCCAACCAAACCGCAGGAATGTTTTGCTTGAAACCAATCAAGTCAAAACACTCCTTTTTTTGTATATCCATCGACAAAACCACTTTAGTGGCATAATATGGACATAAATAAATGGGTTATTTTAACGTCTAAAACCATAAAAGTCATTCGAACACTTCTTTGAAAGAAAAAAATTCTTAAAAAAATGTAAAGTTTGCTTGACATCCGGTAACAAGGGGTGTATTGTGTAGATGTAAAGTAAACTTTACACAAGTGTTCGAACCATTTACTTACTGAGAAGAGGGGGGATGAAACAATGTTAAAGAAAATTCTCAGTGTGATTCTGATTCTCTGTCTATTGGCTAATCTGAGTGCTTGCGCGAAGCCGGAAGAGACGCCAACGGTGGCAGAAAATCCCAATGAAGAATTTGCGGCGTTTGTGACCAGGGTGCTGGTTTACGAGCTGCCGAGTGACAACTTCTACTACAATCTGTATTTTATTGAACCGCAAAACTACGGGATTGAAACAGAACCCTATGTTCTGGACTACATTTCCAAAGAGGAATGGGATGCCTCTGTAGCAGAGGCGAAAGAGCTTTTGGCAGAGCTGGATGGCTTTGAAACCAACACCCTGGATGCAACACAGCAGGTCGAGGCCATCCGCATCCGCCATGATCTGGAATACATCATTGCGATGGAGGATTACTATTACCTGGATGTCTCCTACCTGGGAGCTTCCATGGGTATGGCGATTATGCTGCCGACGGACCTGGAGAATTATGAGTTCTTCAGTAAACAGGATATCGACTGGTATCTGAGCATTCTAGAGCAGGCTCCAGCCATGTTTCAGACCTATGCGGACCATGAAGAAGAACGGATCAAAAACGGGGTCGGCTTCAACAGTGACAACCTCAACCGTTCGATTGAACAGGCAGAAAAAACCGCTGCCATCACCGATTACTTCCTGGTCAAGGATTTCCAGGAAAAAATCGACGCCCTCGATTATCTGAGTGCAGAAGAAAAACAAGCTTATAAGGATCAGCAGGAAGAGATCATCTACAACACCTTCTTGCCAGGATATCAAGCCCTGGCGGACCGCTTGAAGATGATCGATGCCAGTGCTATGGATGGTCTGACCCTGGCGGATAAACCGCAGGGGATTGCCTACTATGATCTGTTAATCAAGCACAAAGCAGGGATTGATATGACTACCGAAGAACTCAAGGCCTTCTATGAAGCCCAGATGAGTAATGCCATCCTCCAGATTCAACAGGTTGCCATGAGTGATCCGGACATCCTGGTCAAGGCCAATGAAGGCACGCTGTTTATTGAACCTATGCTGGAGGTGACTTCAGTAGAGGAAGCGGAGGAATTCTTCAAAACCGCAATCACGGAGGACTTCCCGGCCATCGAGGAAGTTGCCTACCAGATCTCCAAGGTCGATGAGTCCAATTCTGACATGGGGGCGGCAGCCTACTATATGCCAGGCCGCTATGATGCCCCAAAAAGCAGCCCGGAGCAGATCTTCATCAATGGCGACTTCGCCGGTGAATCCATCAATGTCTACGCACATGAAGGCTATCCGGGACACCTGTACCAGTTTGTCTACGTGAAGCAAAACGGGATCTCACCCTATCTCTATCTGAGCCAGGATAACGCCTATGTGGAAGGCTGGGGAACCTATGTCATGAACTACGTCGTCAAGTACTCCAACTACACGGAAAACGAAAAGATCGTTTACTTCTACAACATGGCTTACTCGCAAGCCCTGGTGGGCTTAATGGATATCATGGTGAATGTGGAAGGCTACAGCAGGGACGAGCTCTACGACTTCTTAGTCGCCAATGTGAACCCGGAGCTGACAAGGGAGTACTCGGATGAAACCTACAATGAACTGGAGGAAGTCCCGGTCCAGATGCACTACTATGCTGCCGGCTTCCTGATGGTCCTGGATATGCGTGAAGAGATTCGCGAAGGCCTGGGGGACAAGTACAGCGACCTGTTGTTTCATACCTTCTTTCTGGACCACTGCGGCTATAGCCTGAGTGATCTGAAAGAACTGGTTCCCGCCTTTATCGAAGCAAACAAATAAGGAGCAATTCTATGACACAATTAATTACATTACACAACATCCGCAAGGAGTTTGGGGAGAAGGTGGCTCTGGCGGAACTTTCAATAAACCTTCATGAGGGGGAAATCCTGGGCTTTCTGGGACCCTCCGGAGCCGGAAAGACCACCACCATCAAAATCATCACCGGTCAATTGCACCAGACCTCGGGCGAAGCCGAGGTCCTGGGCAAGGACAGCCGTAAAATCGATGAATCGATTTACCGGCAAATCGGGATTGTCACCGACAACAGCGGCGTCTATGATGAGTTCTCGGTCTATGACAACCTCGCCTTATTCGCCAGCATCCTGCAGGTGGATAAGAGTACCATCGACGGGTTATTGGCACGGGTCGGCCTGTCGGCGGAAAAGAAGCAGGCAGCCGGAAAGCTGTCCAAGGGACAGAAACAAAGGCTGGTACTGGTCAGGGCGATCTTGCATAACCCCAGGATCCTGTTTCTGGATGAACCGACTTCAGGGCTGGACCCCAGCACCGCCAAGGATATCCATGACCTGCTCTTGGAACTTAAAAGCGAAGGCACGAGCATCTTTCTGACCACCCACAACATGGAGGAAGCCACCAGGCTTTGCGACCGTGTTGCCCTGCTTAATGAGGGCAGGGTCGTGGAGGAGGGGGCACCCCTGGATATCTGCCTGCGCTATAACACCGAGAAAAAGTATGAGCTGTTATTGAGTGACAAGAGCACCCTGGTTCTTAGCCACAACAAGCATGACCTACAAGCCTTATCTGATTTATTGAACAGTGATCAGGTAGAGACCCTGCATTCACTGGAACCGTCACTGGAAAGTGTGTTTCTGAAAGTGACAGGAAGGGGATTACAATGAACATTTCAATTTCCAGAGTGATTACCATCGCTCAGTTTAAATTCAAGGAACTGACCAAAAACAAGACCTTTCTGATTGCCCTGGCCGTGATTCCGGGCATGACCCTGGTCATGCGCTGGCTCTATACCAGCATGGGTGAAGAGTTCGGGGAGGAGATGCCGCCGGAGATCTTCGGGATGGTGCTGGCAATGGGGGTGCTCTATGTACTGACGATGCTCTCGATTTCGATGCCGGCTACCCTTTTGTCCAAGGATAAGGAGAAGCATACCCTGAGGGCCTTAATGACCTCTTCGGTCTCAGGCGGCGAGTACTTTCTGGGCAGCATCCTTCCGCTCTTACTGATTGGCATTATTTTGAATGGTGTGGTGCTTGTGATATCCGGTTTGGATATGAACATGGTCAACATTCCGGTCTTCTTCCTGCTGACCACCCTGGGTATTGTCACCGGCAATGTCCTGGGCATGACCATCGGCATCTTTGCGAAGGACCAAATGGCTGCCGGCAACATGGCGACGCCGTTTCTGTTAATATTAATGTTAATACCGATGTTCTCGATGCTGCTGGAAAGCCTGGCGCAGATCTCCCAGTATATCTATACCGGGATTGTGGTCGACATGATCTTCAACTATTCTGCCGGAGTTGCCTTCATTTTAACCCCCTTTAAACTGGGGGTGATGCTAGTCGAGATTGCGGCAGCGATCGCCCTGTTTCTGTTTGTCTATAAGAGGAACGGCTTTGAACAGGATTAGATTGGGGAGGGGATATGAAGGTTTGTGCGGTTCATACAAAAGTCTCCGGGAGTACCCGGAAAATCAGTGATTTGTTAATTGAAGAATTGAAGAAAAACAATGCAGAGATTTCGATTCAGGAATACACCGTTGCCGGGTTCAAGCCCTGTGCAGGGTGTTTTTCCTGTTTTGCCAACGGGGAAAAAACCTGTCCGCATGCATCGGAAGTCGGTCCGATTGCGGTAGCAATCGAAGAAGCGGATGTGGTGATTCTGGACTCGCCCTGCTATACCATGGGCATGGCGGGAGCCATGCAGAGCTTTCTGGAACACCTGGGTTACCGCTTTTTTGCGCACCGCCCGCATCCGGCAATGGCCCATAAAATCGGGGTGGCGATCAGTACCTGCGGCGGCCTGGGGGCAGGCAAGGTCACCAAGGACTTGAAACGGCACTTCTTCTATTGGGGGGCAGCCAAGTACTACCGTTTGCCCTTTACGGTCTTTGCGAGCAGCTGGCCTGAGGTTAAGGAGAAGACCAAGGCGAAAATTGTAAAGAAAATCCAGAAGACCGCTTTGTCAATCAGTGAAAAATCAGGGAAGGTGAACCGTCCCGTCCATTTGCGTATGATGATGAGAGTCTGCGGGGCTATGGTAAAAAAAGGCAATGGCTTTCCCTTGGATGCGGCCTGGTGGACCAGTCAGAATCCCTGAAAAAATTCATTAAAGGTAAATTAAAAGAAGCTTGGGTATCGTATACTTGTAATAAGAAAAACAGTTATGAAGATACTCTATGTGGAAGATGAAAAATATATGGCCAAAGCCTTGGCCCAGGTGCTCAAGAAACACAACTACAGCGTGGATCTGGCTTTTGATGGTGAAAGCGGACTGGATTTGGCTTTGAGCGGTTTATATGACATTGTGGTGCTGGACATCATGCTGCCAAAGCGCGACGGGATTTCCATCCTGGAAGAGATGCGTGGCCAGAAACTTGAAACACCGGTGATTTTGTTGAGTGCGAAAAGCGAATTGGAGGACAAGGTCAAGGGCCTGGACAGCGGTGCGGATGACTATTTGCCCAAGCCCTTTGCCAGTGAGGAACTCTTGGCCCGTTTACGGGCCTTGGGCAGGCGCAAGTCGCTGGTGGTCAGTCAGGATGTCCTGGAGTTCGGGGACATCGAACTCAACTACAATACCCTGGATTTGCGCGGACCGCTGTCGTCCTTTCATCTGACCCTCAAGGAGAGTCAGCTATTGGAGCTCTTGATTTTGAATCAGGGCAGGGCGATTGCGACCGATACGATTATTGAGAAGCTCTGGGGCTGGGACAGCGATACCGAAGACCGGCATGTTCAGGTGCAGGTCGCCTTTGTGCGCAAGAAGCTCTCCCTGTGCTCAAAACTCGTTAAGATTGTGACCGTCAGGGGTGTGGGCTACCGCTTAGTAAAGGAAGAGAGCGATGTTTAAGAAACTGCGCAACAGCATGATGCTGTTTAATCTGTTGACGGTGTCAATGGTGCTTTTAGCGGGCTTTACTGCCATCTACCTGGTCACCTATTCCAACATCGAACGGGAAAACAGCCAGCGTTTGAATTCGGTTTCCTCGATGTTTTTTACCCCCAACCGCCCGGACATCATCATCGTGTCACCCAATAATGAAAACGGGAATATCGAGTTTTCCCAGGAGACCGAGTATCTGTCTTTGGACTATGGCATCTCCTTTGTGCTGTTTGTCAAGGACGGACAGCTGATGAGTGTCAACAGCCAATTGGATTTGAGTGAAGAAGTGTACCGGGAAGCCTATGCGCAGGTCGGGGATTCGCAAAGTGGGAAGATCGTATTGGAGGGACGGACTTGGCAGTATGAAATCAGCCGCAATCAAAGCGGGATGCCGGGTATTATGCAGCAGGAAAACTATACCCGCATCGTCTTTCTGGATATCACCAATTCCACCAAGGTTTTGACAACCCTGGCCCTCACATTGATTCTGGTAGGCTTGGTTGTGCTGGCGGCGGTGTTCTTTATCTCCTACCGCTTTGCGGTACGCGCAGTGGCGCCGATTGAGGAGAACTTCAACCGCCAGAAGCAGTTTGTCGCGGACGCTTCCCATGAGCTGCGTACTCCCCTGGCCATTATCGGCGCCAACATCGATGCCATCACCGCCAGTGCCAAAGCCAAGGTAGAGAGCCAATCCGAATGGTTTGGCTATATCAGGGCAGAGCTCTTGCGGACCGGCAAGCTGGTGGATGACCTTTTGTATCTGGCTAAATCGGAAATCGTCAATCCCCAAAACCGGCAGCCCTTTAATATAAGCACAGCTTGTGAAACAGCTTGTGCATCCATGGAGGCGGTGTTCTATGAAAACCAGAAGATACTGGTGACAGAAATCAGTTCCGATATCATCGTTGTGGGTGAAAGCGACAAGCTGCAAAGCGTGATCTATATTCTTTTGGACAATGCCGGCAAGTATACCCCAAAGAAGGGTACGATCACGGTATCCTTGCAAAGCGAAGGGGACAAGGCAGTACTGCGTGTGAGCAATACCGGCGAGGGGATTGCGAGCGATGACCTCAAGAAAATTTTTGAGCGCTTCTACCGCAGTGACAAATCCCGCTCCAGTGAGAGCGGCGGCTTTGGCCTGGGCTTATCGATTGCCAAAACGATTGTGGAGAGTCAGGGCGGCAGTATTGGTGCAAATAGCGAGAATGGCTTGACTGTCTTTACAGTGAAGCTGAAACAAAAAAAGAATAATTGAAAAAAATTTTGATTCATTAAAGGACTATTAAAGCTATGGCTTCTATACTGAGCTTGTAAGGTAATAAAGGAGGTCGATAGCGAAAACAAAACCACCCCGCCATACTTGTCTCACCACATTGGTCAGAGTGTAGAGAGGGAAGCGTAGAGTCCAAGCAGTTTCTGGCCAACCTACGGAAGAATTCCGAAATCTCCTTTCCTAATATCTTTAAATAAAAACCGCTCTAGCCAGGCGGTTTTTACCTGTATCATGGACAAGCTTATTTCCTTTTTCAAACTTTTTTCTTTCATTAAAGGTTTTTTAAAGTAGGCCTCGCTATACTGCAGACTGTAAAGGAGGAAAACCGATGCAGGCAAGACATGAATTCAAGCACAGCCTGAACTATGGGGACTATGTGATCCTGCGCGACCGCTTGCGCAAAGTGATGCGCCATGATGAACATGCGGATGAAAGCGGGGAGTACCGGGTCAGAAGCCTATACTTCGATACCCTGGGTGATAAGGCACTCCGGGAAAAAATCGATGGTGTGGATGACCGCGAGAAGTTCCGGATCCGCCGCTACCCTGGCGGAAGTGACACCATTGTCCTGGAGAAGAAAGCCAAGAAACGGGGACTGTGCTACAAATACAGCACTCCGCTTACAAAAGCGGAAACAAAGAAAATTCTAAGTGGTGATTTAAAGTGGATGATGCACGATTCAAGACAACTGGTGCGGGAGCTCTATCTCAAGATGAAGGCAGAGCAGCTCAAACCCAAGACGGTGGTCGACTACCTGCGCGAGCCCTTTGTGGCCAGTGCCGGCAATGTCAGAATCACCTTTGACCGCAAAATTCAGACCGGTCTTTACAGCACTGACTTCCTCAATGACCAATTGCCCACCCTGGATGCGGGGGAGGAGCTGGTCTTGTTGGAAGTGAAATACGATCAGTTTATCCCGTCCTATGTATTGGAGGTACTGCAGTTAGGAAACCGGCAGAGCACCTCCTGCAGCAAATACGCACTTTGCCGGATCTACGGCTAGAAATTAAGGAGAAACAATTATGACCTTCGATGACATTTTCAAATCCAGCTTTCTGGAAAACATCACCAGTGTAAACATTCTGGACATGGTGATTGCCTTATCCCTGGCATTCTGTCTGGGCGTCTTTATTTTCATGGTATACAAGAAAACCTTTCAGGGTGTTATGTATTCCTCCAGCTTCGGGGTGACCCTGATTGCCTTAACCATGATTTCCACCCTGGTAATCTTAGCTGTCACCTCCAATGTGGTGCTCTCGCTGGGCATGGTGGGTGCCTTATCCATCGTCCGTTTCAGGACCGCAATCAAAGAACCTCTGGACATCGCCTTTCTGTTTTGGGCGATTGCCGTCGGGATTGTTTTGGCTGCCGGGATGATTCCTTTGGCCGTATTTGGCAGTGTACTGATCGGCATCATCCTGATTGTCTTTGTCAACCAAAAGACCTCTGAGAATCCTTACATTGTGGTCATTCATTGCACTGACAGCGACAGCGAAAACCAGGCGGTCACAGCCCTGAAGAGCTTTGTGAAAAAGAGTGTGGTGAAATCCAAGACGGTCACAGCCGATTCGATTGAGCTGCATTATGAAGTCCGCTTGAAATCGGATGACACCTCATTTGTCAACACTTTGCATAACATCGCCGGCATCCGTGATGTCGTCCTGGTAAGTTATAACGGCGATTATCTGGGTTAACCATGATTAAGCATAAATACACCAACCTGGTGGGAATTGTGGTGGTGGTGATGATGCTGGTGATTACCGCAGCCTTTATCTACAGTCCCAACTGGGGTGTGGTGAGCGAAGCGAAAGAAGCGGAATATGTGCGAACCCTGTTTGATACCAGCCAGGTCCATACCATCGACATCCAGGTCGATAAAGAAGACTGGCAGGCGATGCTGGACAATGCTTCAGCGGAGGAGTATATCATGGCGACGGTCGTCATTGATGGCGACACGGTAAGCGGTGTGGGGATCAGACCCAAGGGCAATTCCTCGCTTTCCCAAATCGCCAGCTCCGACTCCGACCGCTACAGCTTCAAGGTCGAGTTTGACCACTATTCCAGCAAGATCACCTACAAAGGCCTGGATAAGCTGGCCCTCAACAACATCTCCCAGGACAACACCTACATGAAGGACTACATCACCTATCAGATGATGAATGCCATGGGTGCTGATGCGCCGCTGTCCTCCTTTATCTGGGTGACGGTAAATGGCGAGGATTGGGGCTTGTATCTGGCGGTGGAAGCGATTGAGGAATCCTTTGCGCAAAGGGTCTATGGCAACAATTATGGCGAAATCTATAAGCCCGATACCCAGGACATGAATGATGTTGCCAAATTCCAGGTCAATAATGATGGGGAAGAGAACCAGATGGTCTTTGTGGCTGGTGAGAATCCGGAAAACGGAGAAGGTTTTGAAGGGATTGGTTTGAACGGGGAGTTTGAACGCTTTGTGGATGAAGACGGCAATATCGATATGGAAGCACTGCAGGAAGCGGCCGAAAACGGGGAGTTTGAAGGCTTTGAAATCGATACCCAAGGCGGCGATCGCTTCGGTGGCATGAATGGGATGAGCAGCGGGGTTACCCTGTTGCAATACATCGATGATGACCCGGACAGCTACAGCGCCATCTTTGAAAATGCGGTGTTCAAAGTCAGCACGGCGGATGAAAACCGGCTCATCCGTGCCATTCAACAATTAAACGAAAACGAGAACATCGAAGCGGTGGTGGATGTGGATGAGGTCATCCGCTACTTCGTGGTCCATAACTTTGTGCTCAATTCCGACAGCTATACCGGCAGTATCACCCATAACTACTATCTGGCGGAGAATGACGGCCAGCTCTCGATGATTGCCTGGGATTACAACCTGGCGTTTGGGGGCATGGGCGGCGGCATGGGAGGATTTAATAACCAGCAGTCCAGTTCTTCCCCGGACTCAGCCACCACCTATATCAACTATCCGATTGATGACCCCCTGTTATCCGGGGAGATGAGTGATCACCCGATGCTGGCATGGATTTTTGAAAACGAGGAATACTTACAGTATTACCATGAGGTTTATGCGGAATACGTGGAATACTTCAACAGCGGGGAATTTGCGAAGATGTATGATGAGGCAATTGCCCTGATTTCCCCCTATGTAGAAAAAGACCCGACGGCCTTTGCGACTTATGAAGAGTTTTTGTCTGGCAGCAGTGCCCTGAAGGAATTCTGCTTAAGAAGAGCAGAGAGCATTGAAAAGCAGTTAAGCGGAGAAATCGGCAGTACCAGTGCAGCCCAAAGTGAAAGCGGATATGCGAACTTTGTGGATGGCTCGGATATTGATATCTCCAGCATGGGTTCCAATTCCATGGGGTTTGGCGGCCGCAATCAACAAAACAACAACTGGAACAACAATCAGGGGCCTGTCCCTGAAACTACACAAGAGGAGCAGACCGACCCTGAGACCAGTGAAGCCGAAGGGAGTGATCCAGGTACAATCCCAGGACCCGGGAATTTCCCCGGGCAAACAACCGATTCGGAAACAGGTGAAGTGCCGGAGATACCAGAAGGGGAGAATGGCCAGGGAAACTTCCCAGAGCAAGGCCAGGGCGGCTTCCCGGGTCAAGGGCAGGGTCAGGGTAATTTCCCTAATCAAGGACAAGGCAATGGACCGGGCATCAATGTGAGCAATCCGGTTGGTAACGGCTCGAGTACCAGCTCTTCCACTGTCTCACTCAATGCTTTGGTGTTACTGGGGGCCTGTGTGATTGTGCTGGCAGGCGGGATTCTCTTTGCCCGCAAGCGCCGCTTCTAGCGCTGACATAGATGATCATAAAGGGGGTGAGAATGCACAGAACAATGATGTAAAAAGACAGCTGATGCCACCCCGGGCACTCAGCAATCGCATAGACAGGGTTAAGTAAAACCCCGGAGGAATCCGGGGTTTTTGAATTTTTCTGGCAAATAAAAAGGCAGCGAAGTGTCTGCCCCTTAAAGATCAATCGACTTGTCCTACGGCTCTTAGAAATTCATCCAGGTTATAGTCGGGTAGTTCGTTTTCGCTGCGTATTACCTCCAGGCGAAACTGGTCCAGCATCAGCTGATAGGTCTCCATGCTGGAAAACACATATCCCTCCTTACCCTCACAGCTCAGAAACACCGGAACTGATACATTGTCAGCCAAAGCCAACATGTCTTCGTAGTAGTTCTTGAAGTCTTCCAGCGGTCGGGTAATTCCTGTATCCATCGGCATCCTTTCACCTCTCTTACCAATCCCCATTATAGGGGATAATGCGGCTTTTGGGTCATGGCAATAATTACCAGGACAAAATCTTCACGGGTTCTTAACAACAGCACTTATAATAAAGGCAGGAAAGAAGGAAAAATACGATGAAGAAACCGGTTGTTTTTGTTGGCGATGTTGCTTTGGACGAATATTATCAGGCACCCTATTGGCCTAAAATCAAAGATAAGGTGGATGTTGTGACTTTACCGGCGCAGTATGGCGGCATGATTGCCAATGCCTGCTGTGTCTACAATCATCTGGCATCCGGAAACACCCGTTTTATGGGCTTGTTAAATCGGGGGGCAGTCAGTCAGATGTTAATCCAAAATCTCAACGACCAGGGGATTGATACCAGCCTGATGCTGTATGATGATGCTTTGCCGGACTCCAAGTGCCTGATTTTTCTGGCAGAAGGGGAACATACGATTTTTATCCCGGAAATGCCACCAGTTAAGATGGAGATATCCGACAGTACTTTGAAAGAACTCTCTGAGGCTTCCTATATATACACCACCATCAATACCATGCTAAGCGCGACCTGCGGTGATCTTAAGGGCTTGGCTTTGGCGAAATACCTGCGCTCGCAAGGGGTCAAGCTGGTTTATGACCTGGATGTGGACTATCTTAAGGCAGACAATGATGAAGCTTATAAGCAGTCGGATATTATCTTTGTCAACCAAACCGGCCGGGACAGCCTGGCGCATGGGCGCAGTGAACAGCAGCTGGCCAAGGACTTTTTGTCTTACGGGGCAAAGCTGTTTGCGGTCACGCTGGCAGAGCAGGGTGTGCATATTTATAGCCAGAACCAAATGATTCATGTACCAGCCCTTTCTGTAGAGGTCAAGGATGTCACCGGTGCCGGCGACACCTTCTGTGCTTCGTTTCTGTATGCCTTACAAAAAGGTTATGATCCAAAAGAAGCCGGGGAGTTTGCGACGGCTGCCGCTGCCCTATGTATCCAAAGCCTTGGAGCCAGGGTACAAAACCTCAATGAAAAAGCAGTGCTAAAGCTGTTGGCTCAGACTGCTTTGCAATGATTGTTTTCGAAGTAATAGATGTTTTCCTTCTTAAAGCCATAAGTGCCGCCTTCCGCCTGAATGTGGGGTTCAAAAGTGAAGGGTTTGCCATAATCGCATAGGCGCATCGGATTGCCTTTTTCCAGGTAGATCCGCTGGCTCTGGTCGCGCTCAATGGAGTGGCCCAGATTGCCTTTGAAGTCCAGATTGACATAGCCCATATCAGTGATTTGTTTGTTCATCAGGGTGTAGACCTCTTCATAGGTCATATACGGTTTTACCAGCTGTACGAAAGTATCATGCAGACGGTTTTCCGCTTCCACCCCCTGGCGCAAAGCCAGGTTTTTGATTTCAATCAGGCTCTTGGTGACCTTGCCTTTTTGTAACACCAGGGTCCGCGCATAATCCCCCCACTCGCCCCGATAGGTCGGAGCCAGGTCGATGGTGACGATATCCTCCGCCTGAATCAACACTGTATCATCGGGAACATAGTCGCGGCCGATGGAGAGTCCGGAGCGCCTGCCGGAGAGCACCAGACAGGGGATGTCGTGATACCACCAGGCATCCGAGCCCAGCTCAATCATACGCCTAGTCGCAAATTCGAAGATGTCCTTTTCGGTCATGTCCACGGTAATAAAAGCAGCCAAATCTGCCATGGTTTTTTTGGCGATTTCCTGGGCTTTGCGATTGGGGATCATGATTCTGCCTCCCGGATTTCCTGGACAATCTTCATGAAGTCCAAAACCCGCTTGGGGTCGACATCACCGCTGTCCTTGCCGGTATCCTTGAAGGCAGAGCCAACGATGGCACCATCCGCAACCGCCAGCTTATCCCTGACGGTATCAATTGTCACCCCGGCTCCCACCAGCATCGCAAAGTCACCCAGCAGCTGTTTGAA
Organism: Erysipelotrichaceae bacterium; assembly: GCA_031272515.1. Taxonomy (GTDB): domain Bacteria; phylum Bacillota_I; class Bacilli_A; order Erysipelotrichales; family Erysipelotrichaceae; genus JAISTR01. The sequence goes on from JAISTR010000038.1 coordinate 50,089, forward strand.
TTCCAGCAGCTTGCTTTGGTCGGTATCGATGCCGGTACCCGGACCGGTAACGACAATGGCATCGCATCTTGCTTTCGCAATTTCCAGGTCTTCCTTGATACTGCGTCCGCTTAAGACTGGCTGATATTTAAAACGCACACCGCCAAAGATTAGCACTTCGCCAGCTTCGCGGTACGCTTGAATCATCTTTCCATAGGGGACATCCAGATAGCTTGGCAGCTGTCCGGCAGCCGAGTCCACCTGTAAAAATTTGGCACCGTACAGAGCCGCCAGTTCATAGCTGCGATGGAAGTTATCCAGGACATTGACACCATAGATATTGGCGGGATACTCCTTATGCAAATAAGCCAGGACTTCCTCCAGGACCCCTTTGATACCGGGGGCGGCGAAGTAGTCCTCGATGATGACGGCATCGACACCGGCTTGGTAGTACTGGCCGATTTCCAGTTTAGCCCGCTCCAGTTTGGCATTTCGATTCTCCCCTTTGAGATGAATCATGGCCAGAATCGGCTTCTTTTTGACAAACAGTTTTTCAAATGAATTCATAACACACCTCTTCTCTCTACATTATTATCCCTATCGCTTCATTTGTTGATAGAAATGCATTGCCACAGACGCGATTTCCTCTTTGTTGATTACCGCAATCGGTCCGGTTTGTTTGGCGGTATAGGCAGCCGTTACATTGGCGGCACAGACGGTTTTTAAGGGGTCCCAGCCCTGGGTGAAGCCAACCAGGGAAGCGGCGGTGGAACAGTTGCCGCAGCCGGTCGGGTCCACGCTCTTGTCTATTTCATAGGCTGGCGCAAATACAGCCTGATTATCATGAATCAGGTAAGCACCTTTTTCCCCTACCCGAAAGAAGCAGGGAATGGCGAAATCCTTCAGGGCGTCGATGACCTCTGTTTCACTGTTTAAACCAAAGAGCTCTTTGCCCTCTGGCAGATTGATGGACCAGAGGTCGGTTTTCTTGGCGACGGGCAAAACCTGTTTTCTTTGGATTGGATCGGTGATGTTGTAGGTGGGAACTTCCCATAACAGCTTGGCATTTGGTGCCATTTCCCGGATTTTGTCCAGCTCGCTGTTCCAGTAGACTTCCTCAACACCGGATTCGCTGTAGATGCCCAGGGTTTGGCTGTCACAAAACACTTCCAAATCCTTTGCCCTTAACATCATCTTTTCTTCATTTTCTAAAACATAGCTGTTTCCATAAATTGAATATTCCCGCCACTGTCCATCCGGCAGGTATTCCACCGCATTGTAGCGGGTATGGCTCAGGTCTTTGCGGATGCCTTTGGTCGTGAGCTGGTTAGCTGAAAACCAGTCGCCATAGTAATCCTCAAAATCAGGACCGCAGGCACTGACGTAACCGAGATCCTGACAGAAGGGCAAAATGCCGGGGATGCAGTAGATGCCCCCGCCCAACAAACGTTTGACGACTTTGCCATCTGCGAAGTACAGGTCATTGACCATGGTGGTGGCGGCGATGATATACTTCACTTTATTGCCTCCACCAACTCATCCAGATACAAAAGGTCTCCCTTCAGTTTTAAGGCTGATGCCAATTCCCCCAGCTGCGGTTTGCGGATTCCGGCTTCGGCAATGATATCATCACGGGCAAACACTTCACGCCCGCTCGCATCGGCAATGACATTGGCATGTGCCATCACCACCACCCGTTCAAAGTTGTTGGCGACAAATTCCATGTCGTGGGTGATGGTAATCACCCCGATGCCCCGTTCTTGCAGGGTGTCCATCAGATGCTCGAGGGTTTGGATGCCCTGGCGGTCCTGGCCGGCTGTCGGTTCATCCAGAATCAGGTATTTCGGCTTGGTAACCAAAACTGAGGCAATGGTGACAAACTTGCGGATGGGATAGGGGATATCATAAGGGTTGCGCTTGAGATAGCGCTTGATACCTGTAAATTCCACTGCTTCGTCGATTCTGGCCTTGGTTTCCTTCGCGTCCAGCTTCAGGTACTTGGGCATGTACTCCAATTCACTGATCACATCCTTATTGAAAATCTGGTCATCAGGATTCTGGAAGACATAGCCGACCAGATGGGAAATCTGGGCGGTGGTTTTGGTTTTGGTATCAATATCATCCACCAACAAAGTGCCACTTAGAGGCTGATAGAGGTTGTTCATCAGTTTGACCACTGTGGTCTTGCCAGCCCCGTTTTTGCCGATGATGGCCAAACGCTCGCCGTCTTGAATCTCTAAGCTGACATTTGAGATTGCCTGTGTACCATCCGGATAGGCAAAGCTGACATTTTGTAATTGAATACTCATGATTGTTTTCCTCGCTTTTCCACCAGGCTTACCGCCTCTTCAACGGTTATTGGAATTTCCGTCAAGGGCTTTTTGGCCTTTTGCATCGCATAGCCAAAGTGCACCACCTCCGGCGGTGTAGCCCCGAATTCTTCCAAACGCGGGTCACTGAGCACCGCTTTTGCTAAGCCGTTTAAGGCGATCTTCCCGTCCGACATCACAATCACCTGGTCACAATACCGGGCAATCAAACTGACTTTATGTTCCACCAGGATGATAGTCTTCCCGGAGGTTTTGAGCTTGTCGATAATCGCGAAGACATCTTCGGTTCCCTGTGGGTCAAGCTGGGAGGTCGGCTCATCAATCACCAGCATCTCCGCATCCATGGCGATGATGGCGGCGAAGGCCACGCGCTGGCGCTGGCCGCCGGAGAGCTGATTGGGATTTTTCTCCAAAAGGTCGCTGATGCTCAGAAGCTCACTGACCGATATGACTGATTCAATGATTTTGTTTTTCTCAATCCCCAGGTTTTCCAGACCCATGGCGATTTCCTCAAAGACCGTCTCCTTGATGCCGGAAATCTGGGTGAAGGGGTTTTGGAAGACATAACCGATTTTGGCGGAGAGCTCACCGGTATTCCAGTTTCTCACATCGGTACCGTCAATCAGCACTTCCCCACTCAGTTCCCCTTTATAGAAGTGGGGGATTAGGCCGCGGATGGTATTGCAGAGGGTGGTCTTGCCACCGCCGTTTTGCCCGATAACCCCATAGAATTTGCCTTTCTTTAGCTCCAGGTTGATATCCTGCAGGGCAAACTGCTTGCTGTAGGGATATTGATAGGATACGTTTTTCAATGATATGTAGCTCATGATGATTCTCCTAATGTACAAACAAGCGTACCAGCTTGTAGAGTACCAACGCCGCAAAGGCTGCATCGATGGCAACAACTGCCAGCTTCTCATAAGCCGGCACCTTGCGCAATTGCCTGAGGAAGGTATGCTTGCGCTCGACGGCGAAAGCCCGTGCATCCATCGCCACAAACTTCTCCTCAGAGGAAGACAGGGCACCCAATAGTAAAGGCGTAATGATGGGAAAGAAGGCTTTGAGCCGGACCAGGGGATTGCCCTGGGTTTCAATGCCCCGGGCCTTCTGACTTTCCATGATGGTGACGACACTGGCCCTTAAGTCAATGATGGTCTGAAAGGATGCCAGCATCACATAGGAGGTCGCATGGGAGACGCCCTTCTGTTCCAGGGAATACATCAGATCGCGCATGGTGGTAAAGGCGTAGAAGAGAATGATGGCGCCGGAGAAGCTCAGAATAACGGTACCCAGGCGCAGGCCTTCATAGAAGGCTTCCCAGGTCCACTTCCAGCCCAAGAGATTGAACATGATGGTGGGGTTTTCCACCTTGTAAGAGAGCTCCCGTATTAAAATAATGAACACGCCAATGATAAAGATCAGGCGCAGAAAGATGGAATTGAAGTACTTGAACTTGCCGTTGAGGGCTGCAAACAAATACTCCAGAATACATACCCCCAAACTGAAGCGCCAGTCCTGGATAAAGAAACCGCAAAGGCCGATGACCAAAAGGATATTAAGCTTGGAAAGGGGATTGAAATCCCCGAACCAGTTTCCGCTTTTCTGGTCGTGGTTGTATAAATCTGAATAGTGCTGTATCAGGGTATCCATAATCTATCTCCTTTATGAAAACAACACGATTGCTCGTGTTGTTTGTATTTGAACTTTCAAGACAAGCCCGGTGGTTATTCCTCCACGTCCTTGATGTAGATGTGGCCCAAAGGCAGCTTGGCCAACAGATTGGTCGGCATCGCCTTGAGTACCAGGTAGACCGCAATCAGTGTCAGCACCTTGTCGAACACATCAATCCCAAATTCCGCAATAAACTGCGAAAGGAAGGGGAAGTGAATGATGTTGTCCAGCGGAATCGCAATCAGTGAGGAGGTTCCGCTGCCGAAGTCGAAGCCGTACAGGCACCAGGTCATCACGGCACCGATACCGCCGCCGACAAAGGCGAACCAGGGAACGGTGATCATCGACTTGATGAAGGTCAAGAAGAACTTACGGCTGGACAGCCAGGCTGCCGAAAGACCGAAGATTACGTTGAGAACGCCGTACCACAGGGTAATCGGGCTGGTGATCGAGTTGAGCACATTGGAGACCAGACCGACGATGGCACCCGGAATCCCGCCGCACAGGGCACCGACAACGATGGTACCGATGGCATCCAGGTACAGGGGCAGACGTAGCAGAATCGCAATCTGTCCGCCGATGAAGTTGATGGCAACACCGATAGGAATCAAAAACAAAACGAGCTTATTATCGAATCCCTTCTTCATAAATATACACTTACCTTTCTGAAAACCCTTGATAAAAGGTTTTACTTATGAGTTTATCCTACCACAGAATGAAAGCCTTTTCAATAAAGCATTTCCTGCCAATTATTGGCAATACCCACCAATAAATGTCTGATTTCGGGTTTTCCGGCACATCCATTGCATCCCATCCGCTTCATCTTTTAAAATAGAGACAAAGGAAAGAAGGAGAACCAATGAAAATCGGATTTATCGGTACCGGCGTCATGGGCAAGTCCATGGTACGCCACCTGCTCAAGGAAAACGAAGTGACGATTTATACCAGGACCAAAGCCAAAGCCCTGCCTTTAATCGAGGAAGGGGCTAAGTGGGTGGACAGCATCCCCGAGGTTTGTAAAGGGAACGCTGTGGTTTTTACGATGGTGGGATTTCCCAGTGATGTGCGGGAAGTCTATGACCTGTTATTTGAGGCGGGGGAAGCTGGCAGCATCTTTGTGGACTGTACCACCTCCTCGCCAGCCCTGGCGAAAGAGCTCTATGAAGAGGGCAAAGCCAAAGGCATCAGCGTCATTGACGCCCCGGTCTCCGGCGGCGATGTCGGTGCCCAAAAGGGTACCCTGACCATCATGTGCGGAGGCGACAAAGACGCTTTTGAAAAGGTACTGCCGCTCTTGTCGCAAATCGGCACCAATGTACAGCTGCAGGGCGGACCGGGAGCCGGCCAGCATACCAAGATGTGCAATCAAATCGCCATCGCCACCAACATGATTGGGGTCGCCGAAGCGGTGGTCTATGGTCAAAAGGCGGGCTTGGATATGGAACATGTTTTAGAGAGCATTGCCACCGGCGCTGCCGGAAGCTTCTCTTTGAGCAACTACACACCCCGCATCTTAAAAGGGGACTACCAACCCGGTTTCTATATCAAGCACTTCATCAAGGATATGAAGATTGCCTTGGAGGAAGCAGAGAAGATGGGTCTCAAGCTGCCAGGCCTGGCTTTGGCCAAAGAACTCTACGAAGAGCTGGCGGCCAGGGGACTGGCAGAAAAGGGAACGCAAGCAATTATAGCCTGGTATGATTAAATTGCTGAAATAATTGGAAATAAATGGTATTTCGCACTGTAAGAAATGAAAATTTTCATTGAAAAAGATGAAAATTTTCTTTTTAGGGGAAGACAAATCAAAAATCCTGCTTTATAATAAGAACATTAAGCGAGGAGAGACCATGGCTGATTTGATTCAATACCTCAGCGCTAAGTCTGCCAGGAATCCTTCCTGGTCTTCCAAAGACACGGTTGCCTACGTCAGCAATCAGTCTGGGGTGCCACAGATTTGGGAAACAAACATCCATACCGGAAAGACGGTACGGCTTTCGTCTGGGGACGAGCGTACGGTCTCCATGATTGCGGATGCCAAAGCCAAGGCAGTCCTCTTCACGATGGATTTGGGCGGGGATGAACAGGAACAGATCTTCCTCTATAAAAAGGGAAGCCCGGCTGTCAACCTGACCAAAGACAACCATGCCCGCAACTATATCGGCGGCATTTCCAAAAACCGCTTGATTTATTCTTCCAATGCCCGTGACCCGATGTCCTTTGACATTATGGCCATGGACATGAAGACCGGCAAAACTGAAATCATCATTGAAAACCACGACCACTACAACATGCCCGCCGGCGTTTCGCCGGACGGCCGCTACTTTGCTTATCATAAACTCAAAGGACTCTCCGATGACTGCCTCTATGTGGCGGACATCGATGCCAAGACTACGGAACTGGTACCGGCAAACGCCATCACGGCTGCCTATGGCAACCCCTGCTTCAAAAGTGACGGCAGCGGTCTGTATTACACCAGCGACTTCGATGGCGAATTCGCCAGCGTCTACTTCTATGATCTTACGACCAAGGCAAACCGCCTGATTTACAAAGACAAGCACTGGGATGTCGACAAGCTCGCCCTCTCCAGCGATGATAAATACCTGGCAATGGTCATCAACGAGGATGGCTATTCCAAAATCAAAATACTCAATACTGCAGACGGCAGCTTTGTCAATGCCCCCAATCCGCCCCAGGGTTTTGTTTTCACCTATGGCGGTTTTGGCTTTTCACCCAAGGGGCATATCCTGGCCTTTGCGCTCTCGTCCGGCAAGCGGGTAATGGACGTCTGGATTTTGGATCTGGACAGCGACAAAATCGAGAAGATCACCCATTCCTCGCTGGAAGGCATTGACCCGGATGATTTGATTGAACCAATCCTGGACCACTACACCTCCTTTGACGGGCTGAAGATTCCTTACTGGCTCTTTGTCCCCAAAGGCAAGAAGGCCAAGGATCTGGCTTTGATGATTGAAATCCATGGCGGCCCGGAAGGGCAGGAATATCCGGTGTTTGAGCCGGTCATGCAGTATCTGTTATCCAGGGGGATCGCGATTGCGGCACCCAATGTCAGGGGTTCTACCGGATATGGCAAGACCTACTCGCATTTGGATGACAAAGAGAAACGCCTGGACAGTGTCAAGGACATCGAGTGGCTAATCAAGCATCTGGTGAGTAAGGGCATTGCGAAACAAAACAGCATTGCGGTATCCGGCACCAGCTATGGCGGGTTTATGACCTTATCCTGTGCGGCACGGCTGCCCCATCTGTTCTGTGCAGCCGTGGACAATGTAGGAATGTTCAACCTCGCGACCTTCTTGGAGAATACCTCCGGCTACCGCCGGGCGCACCGGGAATCGGAATACGGCGTGCTGGCGACGCAAAGGGAGATGCTGGAAAGCGTATCCCCGGCAGCCAAGGTGGACGATATTACAGGACCGCTGATGATTATCCACGGGGCCAATGACCCCCGGGTACCAGTCAGCGAAGCGGAAGCGGTGGTGGCCTACCTGAGAGGCAAGGGCGTTGAAGTCAAGTATCTGCGCTATGAGGATGAAGGGCATGGCCTGTCCAAACTCAAGAACCGTCTTGATTGTTATCCGCAGGTGTGTGAGTTTCTACTAAAGTATATGGATCTATAGGATTTCTCTTTGGAGAAGATTTCGCTGTCTTTTTCTTCAAAGGGGGGCAGCGTTTTTTATTTATAGATGGAAATTGGAGGTTTTATGGCAAGGTATATTGGAAAAAGGGCGATTACGGGGGTAGTCATGGTCATCCTGTCAGTGTGCATCAACTTCACGTTGATCCGGCTGGCGCCGGGTGATCCGATCCGCATCATGGCGGGAACGGACAACCCCAACCAGGCGATGATTGACACGCTGACCAAGAAATACGGGTTGGACAAATCCATTCCCGAACAGTTCGTCATGTTTTTGGCGGGAATCGCCAAGGGGGACCTGGGGTTCTCCTATGTTTCCCATGAAAATGTGGTGGATGCGATTTTACTGAAACTGGGGCCGACGCTGATGCTGTCATTGACCGCTTTGATCATTGCGGTCTTGCTGGGGACCACCCTGGGGATTCTGGCCGCCAGGAAGGTCAATTCCTGGTGGGACAAGTTTTTATGCGGGATCTCCTATGTGTTTGACTCCACACCCTCGTTCTGGCTGGGCTTGATCATGATCCTGGTCTTTGCCTCGGCTCTGCACATCTTTCCGACCTCCGGCATGGTGAACCTTCGGGTTCAGTCCAAGGGCCTGGGCCGGATTTTGGATATTGCCTATCACCTGGTGCTGCCGGTGACAACCCTGGTCTGTATCCAAACACCCTATTATTTTAGGATTGCCCGCTCCTCGGTCTTGCAGGTGATGGCGGAAGACTTCATCACCACCTTCAAGGCAACCGGCATGCCGCGCAAGAAAGTCTTCAACAAGTATGTGTTTAAGAATGCCATGCTGCCGACCATTACCGTTGTCGGTATGTCCATCGCCTTCTTGTTCTCCGGTGCGGTGCTGATTGAAACCGTGTTTGCCTGGCCGGGCATGGGACGCTTGCTGATTGATTCCATCTCCCGTCGGGACTATCCGATTCTGACTGGCATTTACTTCATCATTTCGGTAGCAGTGGCTACGATGATGATTCTGATTGATATCGTCTACGGCATCGTGGATCCGCGGATTAAGCACGATCAGCCGAGCACTTGATAAAGGAGGAAGCCGAACATGAAAAAATTCTTTAAAGCGATTGCGGACTTCTTCCGCCCGCAAAGTCCTTCCCGCAAGGCCTTCTTTGAGAGGGTAGTTACAGCCATCAAACGCAATGCGCAATTGCGCATCGGTTTGATCCTGCTGGCGGTTTTGCTGTTTGTCGCCTTTGGCGCCGGGCTCTTGACCAGCCGCAGTCCCTATTATATGTATGACGATTTGAAACAGGCGCCCAATTCCACCTATCTTTTGGGAACGGACGGCCTGGGCCGTGATGTTTACACGATGATTGTCTACGGGACCCGGGTTTCACTGATGATCGGCATCGTCGCCGCCTCCATCTCCGGAATCATCGGGACCATGGTGGGCGCCATTGCCGGCTATTTCGGCGGCAAGGTCGACCGCTTTGTGGTGGAATTCATCAACATCTTTGTCATGACCCCATCCTTCTTTTTGATTCTGATTATCATCGCCCTGTTTGGTTCCTCCATCACCAACGTCATGCTGGTGCTGGGGCTGACCTCCTGGACCGGCAATGCCCGGCTGATGCGGGCGCAGGCAATCTCCATCAAAGAGCGGGTCTTCATCAAGAGTGCCAAGGTTATCGGGGAGGGCAACTGGAAGATCATGTTCAAGCATGTGATTCCCAACGGTATCTTCCCGGTCATCGCCAACACGACGATGAACGTATCGGGAGCCATCCTTTCGGAAGCCTCCCTGTCCTTTCTGGGACTGGGCGACCCGAATGTGGTTTCCTGGGGCCAAATGATTTCACACGGAAAGACCTACATGAGTCCGGCACCCTGGATTTCCATCAGCGCCGGTATTGCCATCGTCTTTACCGTTTTGACTTTCTTCTTGCTGGGGGAAGGGCTCAAGAATGTGCTGAGTCCGAAACTGCAGAATGTGCAGGGAGGTGAATAGCGATGGGAATCCTTGATATCCGCAACGTGAATATCCGTTACACCACCCAGGATGGGGATGTGTTTGCGGTGAAAAACGCGAACTTCACAATTGAAGAGCAGGACGCTGTCGGCATCGTCGGCGAGTCCGGGTCCGGCAAGACCACCCTGGCTATGGCCATCCTGCAGCTTTTGCCGGGCAACGCCATCATCGATGGGGAAATCATCTATGACGGCAAAAACCTTTTGGCCTTAAGCGAAAACGAACTGAACAAAATCCGCTGGGATGACATCTCGGTGGTATTCCAGAAGTCGATGAGTGCGCTCTCGCCAGTGCATAAGATCGGCGCCCAGATGGAAGACGTCTACCGCACCCATGATTCGAGTATTTCCAGAGCCAAGCTCAAGGAACATGTCAATGGCCTTTTGGAGACAGTCGGTCTTCCCGAGCGGGTCTACAACATGTATGCCCATGAACTCTCGGGCGGCATGATGCAGCGGGTCTCCATCGCCTTAAGTCTTTTGAACAACCCCAAAATCGTCATCTTCGACGAAGCGACCACGGCTTTGGATGTGGTCGTGCAGGAGAAGATCCTCAATGAAATCCTGGATTTGCAGGAGAAATTCCGTTTGACCCGCATCATGATCACCCACGACATCTCGGTGGTGGCCTCGACCTGCAACAAGGTCATCGTCATGTATGACGGGGAGATCCTGGAAGCCGGGGATGTGGATGACGTATTGCTGAAACCGAAGGCTGAGTATACGAAGAAGCTGTTGAATTCGTATCTCAACATCGTGTAGGAGGGACTTATGAGCACAAATCTGATTGAAGTAAGAAATTTGAAAAAATACTACACGATCAAGAAACCGACCAAAGTCGATGGCAAGATAGTGCGCAAGCATGTTGTCAAAGCGGTTGATGATATTTCCTTTTCCATGCAGGAAGGGGAAACCGTCGGTGTGATCGGTGAATCCGGCTGCGGGAAAACCACGCTGGGCCGGGTACTGGTCGCCTTGGAGCGGGAAACCGCCGGGGAAGTGCGCTACAATGGCAAGTCCTCTGCGGAACTGTTGAAACAGGACCGTCTGGGCTTTCACAGAATGTGCCAGATGGTGTTCCAGAACCCCTTTGAAACCTTCGATGCCAGGGAGCGCATTGCCAAAATTCTGATGGACCCCTTGAAACTGCATAAGATCGGGGCCAATGAGGAAGAGCGGATGGCGATGTGCATCAAAGCCCTGGAAGAGGGCGGATTGACACCGGCGGAGCACTACCTGCACCGCTATCCACACGAACTCTCGGGCGGACAGCTGCAGCGGGTATCGATCATCCGGGCGATGTTATTGAAACCGAAGTTTCTGGTCGCGGATGAACCGGTATCGATGCTGGATGTATCCATACGCGGTGAGATTATCAAGATGCTGCAGGAGATGACGGAGAAGGAGAAGACGACGCTGATCTTCATCAGCCATGACATCGCCACCACCCGCTATATCTCCGACCGCATCATCGTGATGTACTATGGAAAGATCGTTGAGGAAGGCAAGACCAAGGAAGTCCTGACCCATCCCCAGCATGACTATACCAAGCTGTTGATTTCGGCGGTCGCTTCGGTTGACCCCCGCAAAGCGAAACGGAGGCTGAAAAAGAGTGTTTGATTACACGAAAATCATTGACGCCGTTCCTGACTACAAGGTGTTTCTCACGGTTGATGAGATGGATGCCAGCTCGCGCAAGCTCGCAGCGGATTATCCGGATCTGTGCAGTGTGTCGGTAGCCGGGCATTCCCGGGCCGGACATGAGATCCTGCTGTTGAAAATCGGGTCGGGGGCCAAGAATGCCTTCCTGTTTGGCTGTCCCCATCCCAATGAACCGATCGGGGCAATGACGGTGGAGTATTTCTCGAAAGCCCTGTGTGAGAATCCGGATTTCCTGAAGGAAACCGGTTATACCTGGTACATCATCAAGAGCATTGATGTCGATGGTACCAAACTGAATGAAAACTGGTTCAAGGGACCCTTTACCCTGACCAACTATGCGAAAAACTACTTCCGTCCGGCGGGGTATCAGCAGGCGGAGTGGACCTTCCCGATTGATTACAAGAAGTATTCCTTCCACGCATCAATCCCGGAAACAGAAGTGCTGATGAAGTGCATTGAAGAGATCAAACCGGCCTTCATGTACTCACTGCACAACGCCGGCTTCGGCGGTACCTACTGGTATCTGTCCAAAGCCTTCCCGGACGCCTGGCCGCTACTGTACAAAGCCAGCGAGAAACAAAGTGTGCCTCTGCACTTGGGAGAGCCGGAAATCAACTACATCACTCCCTTCAGCAAGGCGATTTATCCGATGATTACCCTGCGTCAGCAGTATGACTACCAGGAGCAGTTCGGGGATATTAAAACCATGCGGGGAGGGGATTCCTCCTGCGGCTATGCAGAGACCCTGGGCCTGGACACGGTTACCCTGGTAACCGAGATGCCCTACTTCACGGAACCGCGCATCCAAAGCGATAAGGTGATGCCTTATACACGCCGGGAAGTAGCTCTGAAAGCCCTGGATGAAAGAAAGAAGGAGAGAGATCAGGTGTCGGAACTCTACGCTAGTATCAAAGAGTTCGTCACCTCGGATAACCCCTTCGCCAAGTTCATCTGGATGATGGTTGAACATGGTGATACCCACTACGAGACGCAAAAGAAGTTCATTGAAAGTTCCAATGATTACAGTCAGCCCTGCAAGGAATCGGAGGCCTTCGACAACATCGAGGCTCCCAAGTCGTCACGCCTATTTACCTGGGGCATGCTGGTGCGCTGCTGTACGTATGAACTGGATAAAAATCCTGACGAAACGGCAGCTCTGGCCTTGAAAAAAGTCCAAAGCGCTGCCAGCGAAAACTTTGATTCCCGCGCCAAAATCGCGGAAGCGGACTTGAACTACGATGTGATCTCGATTCAAAGACTGGTACGGGTGCAGCTGGAAAGCGGCCTCATCATCGCCGGTCGAATCTGAGGCATATTTGGGGGAATTGTTTCAAGATCTACAGATCGTTCTCCCTTTTGCCAGACAAAAGGAGCGAACATGAAAAAACTATTTACAACCTTGCTTTTATTGGTTATGATGATAACCACACTGGGTGGTTGCACACCCAGCGGGTCTTCCGCGGCGGCGGTGGAACAGGATTTCACCTTCGTCGTCCGTGCTTCGCTGTCCCCGTCTTCCTTCCATCCGGATCTCAAGACGGATGACGGTGCCTGGCCGATGAACCAGAACATCTTCTCGCGTCTGGTCAAGCTGGGACCCCGGGACAATGTCGTCCCGGACCTTGCCACTTCCTGGGAATTCTCGGATGATGGCATGACCCTTACCTTCCACCTCCATGAAGGGGTGAAATGGCACGATGGCGTGGACTTTACCAGCGCCGATGTGAAGTGGACCTACGACACGCTGATTGCGGAATCCTGGCAGATGTCCAGCAATCTCGCCACCGTGGACTCGATTGAGTGCCCCGATGACAACACCGTGGTGTTCCACATGAAAAACCCGGACGTTTCGATCGTTGCGAAACTCTCCTGGTACGCCGTATTTATTCTGCCGAAGCATTTGTATGAAGGAACCGATCAGGCGAGCAATCCCTACAACGAAACGCCGATTGGAACCGGACCGTTCAAATTTGTCAGCTGGGAAAAGGATGTGGCTGTGACCCTGGAACGCAATGATGACTACTTTGGGGACAAGCCCTACATCAAGACCCTGATCTTCTCGATGATTCCCGATGAGGAGACTGCCTATCAGGCCTTCATCAACGGGGAAATCGATTACATGGCGACCATGCCGGTATCCAAACTGGATGCCCTGGACGGGGTCGAAGGCTACAGCTTTGAATCGGTTCTCAGTATCAACCGCACCTATGTGACCTTCAACATGGACGACGAACTGGCCGGCAACCTGGCCGTCCGTCAGGCCATCGCCTATGCGATTGACCAGGAGGCGATTGCCCTGCGCTGTGCCGGGGCAGGCAAGAAGGCGGAGACGCTGATCTCCCCGGTTCTGGTGGACTATGTGGACTATACCTACACACTGCCGGAAACCGACATTGCCAAAGCCCAGCAGATTCTCGAAGACGCGGGCTTTACGAAGGATGCGGACGGGTACTACATTACCCTGCAGCTGGATTTCTTTGTTTCCTCCAACTGGGTGGAAGTAGCGGCAACGCTGCAAGCCAACCTGGACAAGGCTGGAATCAAGATTATCCTCAACCAGATGGAATACTCGGCCTGGGGCCAAAAGGTCCGTGAAGACCGCAACTTCCAAATGGCGATGCTGGCGGGTTACCAGGGCCCGGATGTCTCCGGTGTCTCCGGACGGGTCGGCTCGACCGGCTCTACCAACTATGCCGGCTACAACAACCCGGAAATGGATGCCCTGTTGGCCAAAGGCCTGACGATTACCGATGTCAGCGAGCGGGCGAAAGTCTACAGTGAAGTGCAGCGCATTATGCTGGAAGACCTGCCCTTGATCTTTATGATCGACAACGGCTCCAAGTACGTCTTCAAAGACGAGTTTACCGGTTATCCGCTGATGGTATCTGACAAGTGCGCATCCGGCGAATTCACCTATATCCAAAAGGTGAAATGAATTTGGTTCAATCAGGAGAAAACCTGTTTGAATAGATGTGGTGAGTCTGGCGCTGGTGGTGCAGACGCAAGACTTGGGGGAGTGGTTGCATACTGTGACCGGACTGCCAACACCTGTGCTAACCAAACTTTGTTTGATTAAAGCACTGAAAGGAAAGGAGATTTAATGAAGAATCTTACGAAATTAGGTTTAGGCATTCTGATTCTGGCAATTTTCTTGACCGGATGCCAACAACCGCAAAAGACCGTGGACACGGAGTTCACCTTCATCACTGTCACCGGTGGTGACCCGGTTAACTTCAACCCGGATGCCCGCTCAGACGACATGGCTTATGGGGCGAACCAAAACATTTTCAACCGTTTGGTGAAACTGGGTCCCAAAGACAACGTATTACCTGACTTGGCAAAAAGCTGGGAATTCTCGGAAGACGGAACCGTCTTGACCTTCCACCTGCAAGAAGGGGTGAAGTGGCATGATGGGGAACCGTTCTCCAGCGCGGATGTGAAGTGGACTTATGACACTCTGATTGCAGAGAACTGGCAAATGTCCTCTCAATTCGCTTCCGTCGTATCGATTGAGGCACCGGATGACAACACGATTGTCATGAATCTGGCTTATGCCGATGCGACCATCATTGCCAAACTGTCCTGGTACGCGACCTTCATTATGCCCAAGCATATCTATGAAGGCACTGACTATGACACCAACCCGGCAAATGAAAACCCGATTGGAACCGGACCGTTCAAATTCGTGTCCTGGGAAAAGGGTGTTGCCATTACGCTGGAGCGCAATGATGATTTCTGGGGTGACAAACCCTACATCAAGACCCTGATTTACCAAATCATCCCCGATGAAGAAACCCGTTACCAAGCTTTCATCAACGGCGAGGTGGACTACATCGGCAGTATTCCTACTGCGCACTTGGATGATTTGGATGGCGATCCGAATTACCGTTTCGAATATGCCCTGGGCATTAACCGTACCTACATCACCTTCAATATGTATACGGATGAAAACGGCAATCCCAAGAGCGCCCTGGGCTCTGATTTGGCCTTCCGTATGGCTGTTGCCTACGCGGTTGACCAGGATTCGATTTTCGCCCGTGTCGGCGGTGCCGGCGCAAAATGCGAAACCTTCATTTCCCCCGTATTTGTGGACTTTGTAACCGAAGACTTCAAGATGCCGGCCACCGATATTGACAAGGCCATGGAAATCCTGGAAGCGGCTGGCTACACCAAGAATGCGGACGGCTACTATGTGGAAGTCACGCTGGACTTCTTCGATAGCGGCAACTGGAAAGACCTGGCGGAAATCATCCGCGCCAACCTGGACAAAGCGGGCATCAAAGTGACCCTCAACATGATGGACATCAATGCCTGGATGACCAAGGTTATGGAAGATGATGATTTCGAAATGACCTTCCTGGCCGGTTACCAAGGACCGGATGTATCCGGCGTTTCCGGACGGGTACAAAGCACTGGTGCGACCAACATCGCCGGCTACAACAACCCGGAAATTGACAAGTACCTGGATGCCGGCACAGCCACTTCCGATCCGGAAGCCCGTGCTGCTGCCTACTATGAAGTACAACGGATTATGTCGGAAGACATGCCGATGGTCTTCTTGATTGACAACGGCTACAAGTATGCGTTGAAGAACGAATTCACCGGCTTCCCAATCGAAGTTGCGGATAAAGCTGCTGCCAGCGAGTGGACTTACTTGCAAAAAGCGCAGTAACAAATTGATTACCTTGCTCAGGGAAGAGACGCTCTTCCCTGGGCAATAAGAGATTTTTTGGGATTTTGGGAGGAATCGATTTCTGATAGAGTTACAAGGGTATCTATCAGAGGGTGGGGAACCATCCGGACAATCATTCCTAACCCCCGCGCCAGAGAGGCGTTTGGAGGATTCAACCAGGACAACCTGTTTGAATAAATTAAAGGAGGATATTTATGAAGAAGCTTTTGATTTTGGGACTACTTTTGGTCCTGAGCCTAGGTCTTCTGTCCGGATGTCAGTCAGGCGGCAGCAGCGCTGACGACGAACCGTTTGTGTTCATCGTTGGTGTCTCCTTCGATGCTCAGAACTACAACCCGGACCTGAGAGTGGATGATGGCGCCTATTCGGCCAACCAAAACATTTTCAGCCGTTTGATCAAGCTCGGACCGAAAGACAACATTATTCCCGACCTAGCAGAGAGTTATGAATTCTCAGCAGATGGACTTACACTGACCTTCCATTTGCACTCCGGTGTCAAGTGGCATGATGGGGAACCCTTCTCCAGTGCCGACGTCAAATGGACCTTTGACACCATGAAGGCGGAAGCCTGGAGCCAATCGTTTATCCTGGACAATGTCATTGACATTGAATGCCCGGATGACAACACTGTCGTGTTCAACATGAGCAGCCCGGATGCGGCGATTATTGCCCGCCTGGCCTGGTATGGAACCTTCATTATGCCCAAGCACATCTATGAAGGCACTGATGTTTCCACCAACCCGGCGAATGAAAGCCCGATTGGTACCGGACCGTTCAAGTTCTCCGTCTGGGAAAAAGGCGTTGGCACCACGCTGGTGAAAAACGAGGATTACTTCGGACAAGTGCCGGAAATCGACGAATTGGTCTTCTCGATTATTCCTGATGAACAAACCCGCTATCAAGCGTTTATCAACGGGGAAGTCGACTATATTGGCACGATGCCTTCTTCCAACTTCAATGATTTGGATGATGATCCGAACTACCGCTTTATACAACAAATCGGCATCAACCGCCTGTACATCGCCTTCAACATGAACACCGAACTGGGCGGTGACCTGGCATTCCGCCAAGCGGTTGCCTATGCGATTGATCAACAATCGATCAAGGATCGCTGCATGCCGGCGGGTGAAGTAGCGGTAACCTTCGTTTCACCGCTATTTGAAGACTACGCGGACTATAACTACACACTGCCGGAATACAATCTCGACAAAGCGATTGAAATTCTGGAAGCAGCCGGTTATACCAAGAATGCGGATGGCTACTACATTGAAGTCGACTTCCCGTTCTTCAACAGTTCCAACTGGGCTGATGTCGCACAAGTCATCAAAGCCAACCTGGACAAGGCTGGCATCAAGCTGAACCTGAATATGATGGAAATCAGTGCCTGGCAAACCGCGGTCATCGATGATGATGATTTCGTGATTACCATGCTTGCCGGTTACCAGGGTCCGGATATCTCCGGTATCTACAACCGTGTTGGCACGGGCGCAGCCGCCAACGTGCCCAACTACTCCGACCCGGAGATGGATGAATGGCTGCTGAAAGGTCAAACCACGACGGCTGTTGCGGATCGCGCTGCTGCCTACAGCGAAGTGCAGCGGATTATGTCCGAAGACCTGCCGATGGTATTGATTTATGATAACGGCTATAAGTATGTCTTCAAGGTTGCTTATACCGGTTATCCGATGGATGTTCCTGACAAAGCGGGAGCCAGTGAGTACACTTACGTTACGAAAGTGAAGTAGTTACAACTTAGGGGGAAGGGCGCCAAACGGAGCCCCTTTCCCCGGACTTTACATCCGGATAGAGGAATGGTCTTTTTCTTTATCCAAAACCAACCTAAAATACGCCGAAAAGGCGGGAAAGAAAGAGGAAACAATGAAGATGAACAAGAACAGAGTATTCAAATTCACGCGTTTCAGCGTGATCGTAATGGTCTTGGTCAGCCTTCTACTAGGGTGTACAGCTGGCGGTAGCAGTAGCTCCGCCGGCAGTAATGATGAGGAATTTGTCTTTATCGTTCGGGCCTTGGGAAGTCCGCAGACTTTCCATCCTGACATTCAAGTCGATGATTATGCGTATCCGATTAACCTGAATGTATACAACAAACTGATTAAATTGACTGCCGCCAACACCGTATTGCCGGATCTGGCTTACGATTGGGAATTTGCCCCGGATGGCTCTTCTTTGACCTTCTATCTGCAGGAAGGGGTAAAATGGCACGATGGCGAACCTTTCACCAGTGCCGATGTCAAATGGACCTACGACATGATGAAACAGGAGAACTGGAACAGCGCTTTGGCGATGGCTTCGGTCAGCTCCATCGAGTGTCCGGATGACTACACGGTGGTATTCAACCTCGACTATGTCGATGCTTCCATTCTGTACCGTTTGTCCTGGTACGGAACCGATATCATGCCCAAGCACATCTATGAGGGTACGGACACGGCAACCAACCCGGCCAATGAAGCGCCGATTGGCACCGGCCCCTTCAAGTTTGAGAGCTGGGAAAAAGGCGTGGCGGTCACCCTGGTGAAGAACCCTGATTTCTGGGGACCGGAACCGGAGATTGACAAGCTGGTGTTCCAGGAAATCGTGGACCAAACCACGGCCTATCAGGCGTTCATCAATGGTGAAATTGATTACCTGGGTTCCATGCCGACCGAAAACCTCTTTGATCTGGTGGACAATCCGAACTATACCCTGGTCGATGTTCCGCAGATCCAAAGAGTCTACATTTCCTTCAACATGAAGGATGAGTTGACCAGCCAGCTGGCGGTGCGCAAGGCGATTGCTCTGGCAATCGACCAGGCGGATATCACCAACCGCGTGGGCGGGGTTTCCCTGCAAGGTCACTACTTCATCTCACCGATGTTTGCGGACTACATTGATGACCGCTATACGGTGCCGGAAACGGATCTGGAGGAAGCAGTACGGGTCTTGGAGGAAGCCGGTTTCACCAAGGACAGCGACGGCTATTACTTTACCATCAACTTCGATTTCTTCCAGCAGAAGAACTACGTTGATGTGGCACAGGTCATTCAGGGCAACCTGGCGAAGGTGGGGATCAAAGTGGTCCTCAACCTGCAGGAAATCAGTGCCTGGCAACAAAAGGTCATGGCGGATGATGATTTCCAAATGGCCATGAATGCGGGCTTCCAGGGGCCGGATGTCTCCGGCATCAACAACCGGTTGATGACGGATGGCAACGTGAACATCCCCAACTACAGCAATCCCGAATTCGATGCATTGTGTACCGAAGGCGTCAAGTACTTCGATGTGGAAGACCGGAAGTATTACTATAGTGAAATCCAGCGGATTATGTCGGAAGACCTTCCGATGCTGATTGTGTTTGATGAAGTCTATCGCTATCCGCTGAAAGCCGAGTTCACCGGCTATCCGCTGACCACCTCTGACAAGGCTGGCAGCGGGGAATGGACTTATCTGAAAAAAGCAGACTAGTGTGAATTCAAAAACCACCTTCTTACGAGGGTGGTTTTTTAGTTTGCTTGAATTTCTTAAAATGTCAGTTTTATTTTTTCTTAACAAAGTAATTCTTCTCATTACGATACAGCAGTACGGCCTTTACGCCGTTTATAAGCATGACCGCCGGTACCATCAGCCAGTACAGCCATTGAACTTCCTCCATGGTACCAAAGACGACCACGATGACCAGCACCAGCAAAAACTGGTAGCGCTGACGCTTTCTTACTTCCTCAGTATTTTGTGAGTAAGGTAAATAAGCCCAGGCTTTCTTAAAGGGGGCGTAGCGGTAGATGACTCTGGCCCCCAGTGATAATAATTGCCAGGCAAGAATCAATATCCCGGCGCAGATGAGCACATAGAGCCAGAGTTTTTCGCTCTTACTTACAACCAGATAAGAGCAGGAAACGGCAATGGCCAATATCAGGGTCTCCCATAACAGAAACAGCATCAGATCCAATTCCGTAATCACCCGCTTCTGTTTTTTCTTGCAAAAAGGACAGACTAAAGGTCCCACTGAAAAATCGTTGGCGAAAGCGCGCAACAAAGGGCTCGCCAGCGATTTTCTACAATCACTGCATGCTACAGGCAACAGTAAATCCAAAGGTGTTTTCATGCTTCTATTGTAACGTATTATTTGATGATTGCACTGTAAGCTTCCGCAATATATCCGGGATTGCCAAGCTGGTCAAGCTCTGCTTTCGCGGCCGCCCTGGAATTGGAATAGTCGAAGTGCAGGGTGACTTCCACCAGGCCTTCATCTTCCTCCAGCATGATTTTGCGGCTGTAGTCCTCACGTTTGGCAATCAGGTTGAGCAGGTTGTTGTATACCGCCTGCGGCAGTTTGCCCTTATGGGGCAGTTCTGCCTGCTGGTAGAAGATCTCATGCGGAGCCTTGCGCATCCCGGTACGGGATGGCAGCATCTTGACTTCCTTGATTGCCGGGAAGTCAATCATCTTCAGCATGGTCTTCAGCGTCGTGCCCGGTACCCCGGTCTTGCGTTCCTGGTCGGTCAACAGAATCGGCGTGGGTTCCAGGTCCTCCGGTTTATTGTAATAGTCAAACTGGGAATTGGTGTTGGCTTTATAGCTTTGTAACAAACGGTCCACCAGGTTGGGCTGTCCCAGCTTGCCCTCCAGAATCTCCACCACGTGAACGTGGAAGTCATTGCGGAAGATGGTGTTGTCCAAAACCATGGTGATGAGTCCCGGGTCTTCCAAACGCAGGGCTGCGGTTTCTGCCAGCGGGGTCACCTCATCATAGATATCGCTCATCTTCAAAGTCTTCTCTCCCTCCGTTCTGGAGGGGATGGAAGTCCCGATTTTGCAGTACTTGGCCAGCTCTGCCAGCGCCTGCTCGTTGGTGATTTTGCTGACATAGCTCAAGAGTTTGGTATTGGTTTGTTCCGCGGGAATGGTATTGAGAACCTTGACCAGGTCCAATTGCGAATTCAGGCGGTCCAGGGCAATTTCCTTGATGGCTAAAGAGGCGTCAGGCGCAGTCGCTGCCGCCAGTAAAAAACTCTGGTCCTTGATGCGGGACAGGGCAGCCTCCTTGGCCTTGCCTAATTGCGTTTCACTGTAAGCTTCCTTCAGCTTGTCTTCATCCACCAGCTTGCGGATGGCCTCGACGGCTTTGTTTTCGTCATCGCCCTGCCAGGCTGGCTTAAACAATCCCTTAAACATATCTTCTCCTCCTTCTCTTTCCCTCTATATTCAGGCGGTTGGTTCCCCCCCGCCCAAAAGACATGCTGTGGTCATAAACAGTAACAGGATAATCGCGTTGAGAATCCAGGCGGAATAACGAACGGAAGGCATAAAAAGCGACAGGCAGTAGAGAATGCTGGCTCCCACCAGCAGGGACGCAAAGAACTTGGTCCAGGCCAGATTGCGGGTGCCTTTAATCCCGATGTGAAAGACCATTCTAAGGGTCTCTATACTGGCAACCAACAGCAGGATCGCGGTCACAATAAAACCGGCAAGCGTAAAGAAGGTTCCCAGGTACTGGGTATTAAAGCCATTATTGTAAACCGTGATTGTATAAGCTCCTGCTTCTGCTACGACAAATGCCCACCACCAAGCCAAACGCTTCAATTCTGGATACTTCTGAAACATGCTTTCCCCCTTGTCATCAGGACTATTGTAACCTAAAAAAAACAGACTTTCAAAAAACAACCCCGACTTTTGTACAGAAGGGGTTGTTTTTTGGTGTTTCATGTTTTCTTTTGGCTATGGCTGCGCTGATTTGTGGCTGTACCAAAGTAATGCGACGATGGCACTGGTGACAATCGCGGTCACCGGGAAGACAATCCAGGCGATGTGCCAGGCATTGTAAAGAAAGCCAAATAACAGGAAGACACAGACAGACAGGGGCATTGTCACCGAGTACAGCCAGCCGTATTTCTTCTCGGACATGTGCTCATCCCAGGCACCGGCATCCTGCGCTTTGCTAAGCAGGAGCTGCTTGTAGGTGGAGGCGGTAGCACTGGCCCAGACGAAGATTGCGACCGCAATGGCGACAAATACCATCAGCATTGCCGCCGGCTGGTCTTTTTGAAGCTCCGTTGCCGCCGGCAGCAGTTCCAGCCTTCCATCCACCAGCACATGCAGGGCTACCCCGACGATGATAATCAGCACCCCCGCCGCAATCAGAATCGGATAGATGCGGCTGAAGTGATCCTGGTTTCTAATGATTTCCACCTGGTCCTCTGACGCCAGTGCATACTGGTGACTGCGTATTCTTTCATAGCGGTTGCCGCTGACAGTGACGGCGATGATGACAAAGACGGCGATGCCGATAATCAGCAGATACAGGGCAGTCATCATCGGGCGGTCAAAGAGAATCGGGATGATGGTTGCTAAGATAATCCCGCTGATCGCCGCCGCCAAGGCTTTGGCGAAAAAGCTGCGGTATTTCAGATACTCATGCAAGAATCCGGAATCGAGCAGTTCGCGCTCGTCCTCCTCAATGCCATACTCCTTCTTCAATTCCTCAATGCTGCCGAAGGTGGCGATGACCGAAGCGACGGCATCCTGCTCTGGTGTCCCCTGGCTGATTAAATCTTCATACTTGCTTTGCATGGACTCCAGAATCTGTTTCTTAAGATCCTGGGTCTTTTTGGTTTTCGGGAAATCCCGAAACATCGCTTCGATGTAGTTTTGAATAGTGTTCATTTTCCCTCCCGGTTGCTGAAGCGGTTGATGACTTCCTTTGTCAGCTCCCATTCCTCTTCTTTTTCTTTCAGGTACGTTTCTCCCAGTAGGGTGATGGAGTAGTAGGTCCGGCCGGTACCACCAGATCCCTCACCTTTGTAGGATGTAACATGGTCGTTCTTTTCCAGTCTGGCAATGGCAGAGTACAGGGTGGTTTCCTTGATGCTGTACTTGCCGTCGCTGATGGCTTCAATCTGTTTCGACAGCTGGTATCCGTATGAATCCCCCTTGGCCAATATGGAGAGGATCATCAGATCGGTGTAGCCGCGAATGACATCACTGCTAATCAAACAGGCCTCCTTTCTGACAAATGTCTGACGTAGTACGTGTAACGTAGTACGTCTGTCGTAGTAATCATAACATATCGGAAAGGGATGTCAAGGGGAAAAATGAAAAAAAACAGAATTTTTTTAATGGAGGTGGCATAACATTTTTTTTGCTTTGTAATAGTCGTGTACTTTGTACATGAAAAAACGGCGCAAATGTCTTCGCCGTTTTAATGAGGCCTCTACAAACCAAAGCTTGTGATTTTACTCTACCCCCTGCTTCCCGTTGGAGGTGACGACTTTCTGATACCAAAAGTAGCTGTCCTTCAACAAGCGTTTTCCACTACCCTTGCCGCGGTCATCGATGTCCACATAGATCAAACCATAGCGTTTGGACATCTCACCTTGTGAGCAGCTGACGATATCGATGATGCCCCAGGGCAGATAAGAGAATACCTTTACGCCATCCGCAATTGCTTCCTTCACAGCCTGCACATGACTCTTGAGATAGTCAATCCGGTAATCGTCATGGATTTTCCCATCCACCACTTCATCCAAGGCGCCTATCCCGTTTTCAGCGATCATAATCGGTATTTGGTAACGGTCCCAGTATTTATTCAAGGCTGTGCGCAAACCCAGTGGGTCCTTTGCCCAACCCCAAATCGAAGCTTCCAGATACGGATTGGCAATCGGCTTGTCAGCTCCTGCTTGAGTGGTCATTGTATAGTAGTAGGAGAAGGAAAGAAAGTCACAGGGATAGGCAGCCAGGATTTCCTCATCCTCTTTTGTGATTTCAAAGTCGATGTGCTGCTCTTCAAAATAACGCCACACAAAACTTGGGTACTGTCCGCGCACCAGGGTATCGGTGAACAGGAAATTCATGATCTGTTCCTTTTTAGCTGCCGCAAAGATATCCTCTGGCTTACAGGAAGCCGGATACAGACTGTCCTCGGCAATCATCGCCCCTACCTGCATGGCAGGATTGATTTGGCTCGCCAGTTTTTTGACCAGGGCAGAAGCGACCATCTGATGATGCAGACAGCGCAGAATGGCTGATTGCTTGTCTTCGTATTCACGCATCAAAATACCCAGTGAAATGTATTCCATACCGCTGGCAAACAGACAGTTGATTTGATTCACCGGAATCCAGTACTTGACCTTATCCTTGTAGCGTTTCAGGAGTACCTCGGCATATTTCACAAACAGCTCAATCATCCGGCGGTCATGCCAGCCGTCATAGCGGGTAACCAGGTCAATGGGCATTTCGTAGTGATGCAGGGTGACCACCGGTTCAATGCCGTATTTCAATAACGTATCAAACAGGTCATCATAGAACTCTAACCCAGGTTCATTGGGCTTCTCATCATCGCCATGGGGGAAGATTCTCGCCCAGTTGATGGAGGTGCGAAAGGCCTTGATCCCCAGATCAGCCATCAATTTGATGTCTTCTTTGTAGGTATGATAGAAATCAATACCAGAGCGCCGGGGATACCAGTTTTTCTCATCCTTGATACTCTGTACGATTTCCTCTCTGCTTAAATCATAAGTAATCAGGCCTTTGCGGCTGTAGGTTTCCGGCAGTACCATCGTATCCGCCACCGAAGGCCCTTTGCCATCGACATTCCAGGCACCTTCGCATTGATTGGCGGCGACGGCTCCGCCCCACAGAAAGTCTGCGGGAAACTGTTTGGGATTTTGTTTCATAGTGTTTCTCCTTGGGTCTGTATCACCTGTTTAAACCAGGCAAAGCTCTTCTTGGGATGCCGGCTGTAGTCACCGCTGCCGTCATCCTGCTTATCCACATAGATAAAGCCATAGCGCTTCTTCATTTCCCCGGTGGTGGCACTGACCAGATCAATCGGCCCCCACATCAGATAACCGAAGCAGTCCACACCATCTATCAGAATCGCTTTCTTGATTTCGCTTAAATGGGCAGCCAGATAGTCGATGCGGTAGTCATCGCGAACATCCCCGTTTTCATCCCGGACATCCACTGCTCCCAGGCCATTTTCCGTTACAATGACCGGCAGCCCGGTTTTCTCATACACCAGATTGAGGGCATAGCGCAGTCCGACCGGGTCGATGGCCCAGCCCCAGTCTGACTGTTTCAAACAGGGATTGGGCAGATTGCCAAAGACAGAGACATCACCTTGTTGGGGATCACTGCTGGCGACTTCACTGCTGTAGTAGTTGACACCGACAAAGTCAATCGGATTGTCCTGGATGAGCCTGTCATCCCCATCCTGCTTTTGAATTTGGATCCCGGCTTTCTCAAACTCCACTTGTTTGTAAGCGGGGATTTTGCCCTTGCTCATTAAATCAAGCAGGTATAAGGCTTCACTGGTTTTCTGATAAGCCAAAAGCACGTCCTCTGGCTTGCTGGAAAGGGGATAGACAGGGGTCACGCCAAAGACGGCCCCGACCTTGTTGTTTGGATCAATTTGTTTCGCGTGTTTTTTTACCAGGGCGGTTGCCAGCGCAAAGTGCCAAGAGACCTGTGCCAAATCCTGTTTGGGATTTTCAAAGTCCGAAACTTTCTTGCCGGTTAACATATAAGCGGTCACATCCTGATAGCCGCCGCCTTCCTCCAGACGGTTGAACTCATTGAAGGTCACCCAGTACTTGACCTTGCCTTTGTATTCTTTTATGAGTAAGTCTGCGTAGCGCACAAACAGATCGACAACCTCACGGTTATTCCAGGTACCGTATTTCTTTAGAATACCCAGCGGCAGTTCAAAGTGAAACAGCGTAATGATCGGAACAATGCCTGCTTTTATCAGCGCATCGATGACCTTGTGATAATGCTCTAGCCCCTTTTGATTGGGTTTTTCATCATCCCCGTTAGGAAAGATTCTTGACCAGTCAATCGAGATGCGCAAGGCCTTGAAGCCCATTTGGTGAAAGAGGTCAATATCCTCATTATAACGGTGATAGTGGTCGATGCCGGTATGGGAGGGATAGATTTTTGCGGGCTGGATCTCGGTGGTAATTTCACGTCGCGATTCATAGCTGCCGGCAGTCATCAAATCCATCTGGGACAAGCCCTTATCATCCTGGTTATAGGCACCCTCACACTGGTGTGCCGCGATTGAGCCGCCCCATAAAAATGAAGCGGGAAACAGATTATTTTCGTTCATAGGTCCTTCCTTTATCAAGCAATGAGAATCTCATTTTCTTAAGATACAAATACACCCGCAGGTGAAAACCAGCGGGTGTATTTCTTATTTCTTTTCCAAAGCGCTGATACGATGATCCAGGCTTTCGAACACATTCAACATCTGACTGGCGAGGTTGTATTCACTCACGACCGTCATCAGGGTGTCCTGGGCGTGGGTAAACAACAGCGGGATGGTCTTGATATGGTCGGCACAATCATTCTGTACGATCGCAGTCTGGCATTGGTGCGCTTTGTCCAATTTTTCCTTAGCCGCCTTCAAACACTCTGCAGCTTTGGAAAAATCGAAAGCCGCCATGGCGCTGACCGCATTCTTGATCTCCAGTCTGGCATCCCCCGATTGGGTGATGATCACCATCGAAGTGGTGATAATTTCCTTGTCGTATCCGTTGTACTCTTCATTCATATGACTCATTCCCTTCTATTAAGTTTACACGACTTCAGGCACAATAGCACAAACTTGCTTCAAAGTTTCGCTATTCAGTTTTGCGGCAGCCGCTTCATCCGCAATCAGGACGAAGTTGGGATGCAGGCGCAGGACACTGGAAGGACGTTTGCTTGTAACCGGGCCTTCCAGGCATTCTTTCAGCATATCCGCTTTCGCTTCCCCATCCACAATCATGATCAGTTTCTTGACCTTCATGATGGTTCTGGGTCCCATGGTGACCATGTGGTCACAATGATTGGGGGCAATGCTGTTTTGATAGGGACGGTTCCAGGGATATTCATCTTTGAGCTCTACATCATAGATCTCATAAGCGAAATCCGTGGTTTCGGGCATGTTGCCGCAGAAGTGGCCGTCATCACCCAGACCAATCAGCATCAAATCCAGGCCGCCTTTTGCCAACAAATCACGCTCATACGTCTGCCAGTTGGTTTCATTGAGGTGGCTGATTTGATCCTTGGCAATCTTGCAGGGGTTATAGAAGACCTTGGTCAGATAGTCCAGGGTTTCATAGCCAACCAGCTTGTTGTCTTGATCCAGAATTGGCATCTCATCAAAATTGTGATAGGTCACATTGTGATAGCGGTGGATGCCGGCTTCTTTTAAAAGCTCATAGACCCTAAGGGGGGTGCGGCCGGCGGTCACCGCGATGTTTTGATGGGTATCACTGAGGATATTGCCCAGAATCGCGTTTGTGGCGATTCTGGACATTTCTTCAGAAGATTTTGTAA
>JAISTR010000027.1 GCA_031272515.1 Erysipelotrichaceae bacterium
TTACGCAAGTATGTTCTTTCGTTCGCTTAAAAGAAAACCCGCCGAAGCGGGTTGCCTTTTGAAGTGCTCGCTCTCATCCCACGGTTAAAACCGTGGGCTTTCCCGCTCGCATTTTGAAGCACAGGGCAAAGACAGCGTCAAATCAGGTTTTGACTGAAAAAATCGCTCCAAAACCAAGCTTCAGGCAAACAGCTCAATCACCTTCTTGTTGTATACATCGATCAAGCCCTTGTCACTCATCTTCACCATCGGGATCACAATCAGCGCCAACGTCATGATGCGCATGACCGGATTATCAAACATGGTCATGCCCAGTGAGAAGTTCGCATCCCGGATTGCCTCCACCTGCTTCGCAATCTCTTCACCAGGCAAAAGCGAAATCAAACCGCAAAGCGGCAGCGGCAATAAGGCCAAAACTTTCCCGTTGGCAATCGTTGCCAGCCCGCCCCCGCAGTCCTTTAAGGTATTGGCTGCCAAGAGCGCATTCTCCGGAGTATCGTAGACAATCGTCAGGTTATGGGAGTCATGGGACACTGTGGAGGCAATCGTCCCGCCTGATGAGCCAAAGCCCTGAACCAGGTTGAGGGCGATGTTGTCATAATGCCCGTGCCGGTTGACCACCGCCACGAAGTTGGTATCCGGTGGCAGGATAATCCGGCCATCCTTAACCTCAACAGTAATGGGGCTGACCCTGGTCATCACATCCTCATAGGACTGATAGACCATGGCATTGATGGTGACCGTGCCGTTTTTGACTGGTGTATCAATGATGAAATCAGAGACCTTCAGGTCTTTGATCTTCATCGTGTTTTCTTTTTCCAACGGATAGCTGCGCTCTAAAATCGGGGCTGTCAGTTTTCCGTTTTCCGCTACCAGCCGGCCTTCAAAAAACACCGCTTTGGGCTTGAAGTCTTCCAAGGATTCCAGGATCTGAAAATCGGCGATATAGCCGGGAGCAAGTGCCCCCAGGTTTTCGAAGTGGTACTCACGGGCATTGTTGAAGGTCGCACAGCGTATCGCATCCAGGGGATGCATCCCCGCTTCCACGGCGACTTTGACGGCATTGTTCATCTCGCCCTGGCTCACCACATCCGCCGCTTCCCGATCATCCGTACAAAAACAAAGGGTGTCGTGGTAGCGGAAGTCCTTGACCCCTTCCCAGATTGCCTTGACATTCCTGGCGATGGAGCTCTCCCTGGCATCCACATATAAGCCTGCCCGCATCTTTTCCTTCGCTTCTTCGCTGGGCCAGGTCTCATGGTCGCTCTTGGGTCCGCCGCAAAGGTAGGCGGATAACATCCGCCCGCTCACCGAAGGCGCATGCCCCTGTAAAAACAAACCGGCCTTCTCACTGGCGGCGATGATATCCATCATTCGCGCTTCGCCATTGACAACGCCGATAAAATCCATGACTTCCGCCAGACCGACCACGCGCTCCAGCTTTGACAGCTTTTCCACTTCCTCAACACCGAAACTGGCCCCTGCTTCCTCCAGTCCCGGAACCGAGGGCACACAGCTGGGAATGTTGATCAGCTGGCGCATCGGCAGGCCTTCCGCCGCCTCATGCATGTACTCTACGCCCCGGATGCCAACCACATTCGCCAGTTCATGGGGGTCGCTGATGACGGTGGTGGTCCCATACAAAACCGCCCACTTCGCAAAGTTGCGGGGGGTCATCATCGTGCTCTCGATGTGGATATGGGTGTCGATGTAGCCGGGAATCACAATCCCGCCCTGGCCGTCATAGACTTTTTTGGCCAGTTTTTCTGACACCTCTAAGTCCTTTCTTTCGATGTGGGCGATGGCATTGTCGCTGACATAGACCACAGCCTCCTGTAGCTCTCCGGTGAAGACATTAAACACCTTCACATTGTGCACTGCCAAATCCGCGGGCTGTTGACCCATGGCTACCGCTAAGAGCTTCTTCTTGTTTTGATACGGAAATTTCATGCGTGTCCTCTTTCTTTCTGAATATCAAAAAATCCGCATTGCCCCATAAGGCAGATGCGCCGCTCAATTCCGTTATCAACGTCTTTAGCGTTATAGTACTTCGTTTACGGTGAAGTGTAGAGACTGCCTCCCATATCTCGGCATTATATAACGGATTGATTAGAGACATTATAGCATGACCAACTGTCCTTGCCAGCCCTTCTTTCATAAAAAAAAACGGACTTTTTGTCATCCGTTTTTCGCACAGTGATCTTCCAGTTCCAAAGGGCAGGCCAGCCGGGTCTCACTGGACAGCTTGTGATTGCGCACACCCCATAAAGCCAGCGCAAAGTCGACCTGTGCCGCCTTGGCACAGTCCCGGTCGCTTTGGGTATCACCGATGTAAAGTGTTTCCCCATGCTTCCAGCTTTGGCTTTGCAAAACCTGCAGGATTGAATCGGGAGCCGGTTTGGGCTCGGATACATCATCCGCAAACACAATCGTATCAAAGTACTCCTTGATATCCGCAAACTCCCAGTCGCCCTCCACATTGTGATAGCGGTTGCTGACAACCGCCAGATGCGCCCCGCGCTTTTTCAGCAGTTTTAAAATTTCCGGGATGCCCCGGTAGTATTTGGTCTTGCCCTTACGGTAAAAGGCCAGCCAGTTTTTCACAAAACCCTGCTTGTCCTCTACATCCAGCAAATCCACAAACTCCTCAAAGGGCGCCCGGAAGTGATATTCGATCTGCTCTTTTGTCAGCGGTTCCAGTTTCATTTTCTTGACGGTTTTTTTCAAGCTGCGCACCGAGCGCTCAAAGGTGTCAATCAGCGTGCCGTCTACATCAAATATAAAATTCTTATATACCTTCATCTATCCTCTTCTCTTCCCC
This sequence comes from Erysipelotrichaceae bacterium, assembly GCA_031272515.1. Lineage (GTDB taxonomy): Bacteria > Bacillota_I > Bacilli_A > Erysipelotrichales > Erysipelotrichaceae > JAISTR01. The sequence continues at coordinate 2,822 of JAISTR010000027.1, forward strand.
AACCAATTCATTGGTATTTACATGGCAGATACAGCTGTGACTGACTTCCACCAGTTTTTCTGCCAATTCCCAAATTGGCAATTCATTCAGTACCGGCAATACTTCCAGCACCGCCAAGGTGCTGATGCCAATGACCACTTGTCGTGTATCCTTTTTAAAGGAAACCTTGACGGCTTGCTTGTAGGGCGAGCCGCCAATCATATCGCAAGCAAAGATTAATCCGTCATCTGGATATTGCCCACAAAGCGCCTGAAGCTTTGTATATAGGGTTTCATCACTCTCCCCTTCACAAAAATCCACCGCCAGAATCTTTTCACTTTTTCCGGCTATCATCTCCAGGCCGCTTTTATAACCGGACCCGTAACCGCCATGTCCGCAAAACACGATCCGGTTCATTATCAATCCTCCCTTGACAAGAGCCTTTTTAAAGGCTCTTGTCTCATGGTGCCAATACCTTAAAGTAAGCTAAGACAATGGATGCCACCAGCGTGCAAAGTATCAAAGTGGTGGCACTGACCTTTTTGCGCACCAGCGAATAAATAAAGAAGGTGAACACAAAGGGCAAAAAATTCGGAATAATATGGTCGAAGAAATCCGTCTGCAAGCTCACCACCGAATCGCCCACCGGAATGCTGGTGGCTACATTGATGGAGATGTAGCTGGCAATCAACCCGCCCAGAATCGTACAGGCCAGAATCGAAGCGGCCTTGTTGACACGGGCAATGTTCTTCGAAACGATGTCAAAGGCTTTGGTACCCATCGTATAGCCGATGTGTCCCAGGGGAATCCTTAATAGGAAGCAGCCAAAGAACACCAGAAAATACAGGATTGGCCCCAGGATATTGCCGTCATTGGCAAAGGAGGCACAGATCCCGGCCATAATCGGGGTCAGGGTAAACCAGAAGACCGCATCGCCCACTCCTGCCAAGGGCCCAAACAGCGACACCTTGATGTTGCGGATCGTCTCCAGGCTTTCATGCTTCTCATAGAGCGAGAGCATCACCCCGATCAAAAAGGCCAAAGTCACGTTGTGGGTGTTGATGAACTCCAGGTTGTCTGACAAAGCCTTTGCCAGCCCTTCGGTATCATCCCCATAGATCTTTTTGAGCTCCGGCGCAAAGGAGGCGGTAAAGCCGATCGATTGCATCCGCTCAAAGTTGAAGGTCGCCTGATTCAAAAGCGTCCGGATGCTCATACGGGTAATGTCGGATTTTGTCAAAGCCCGCTCAAATGCCTTCTTCGTCATAAACGGCACCTCCCTTCGCTTCGCCATCATTGAAGAAACTCATCATGGCAAAGGCTACGCCCATAAGGGCTACGGGCAGAATGTTATCATAGGGAATAAAAGTCGAGAACAGAAAACCGGCCAACAGATACGGGAAATACTGCACTTTCAGCATCACCTTCAATAACATGGCGAAGCCGATGGCAGGCAAGAGTCCTCCGGCAATCGAGAACCCGTCCAGTACCCAGGCGTAGTTCACTTCCAGTATCTCGGCGAAGTTTCGCATCGCATCCTGGGCCGCGTAGACCGATAAGAAAGTCAAAATGCCATATTGCAAAGCACCGATGATGATTCCAATCCAGCACAGTCTGGTAATGCCTTTGATGTCAGCTTTGGCAGCATAGTTGTCCGCCGGCTTGTTGAAAGCCAGAAAACCGGTCAGCACCAGGGTGCTGATGGCCTGCATCAATAAGCCAAAGCCATAACCGGAAGCCACTGCGGCCTCCACACTCAGATTGGTGGTCTTTGCCAGTACCACCGTCATGACCGCAGCCATGATCGAATCAGGCGGAATCGTGCCGCCCACTCCGTTGAGTCCGGCAAAAATCAGTTCCAGATACCCGCCGGCAATCAAGCCGGTATGTAAATCACCCAAAATCAGGCCGGTAACCGGTGCCACAATAATCGGCCGAAACCAGAAGAAACCTTCCAGGTGGGAGTCGATGGAAATGATGGCGGTTACCACAGATACCAGCAAACCTTGAAACAATGTAATTTGCATTTTTGCGGTATATTGCCGCTTCGGCAATATTACTCCTTTCTTTAAAGCGAGTCCTATCCCTTAAACTTTTCCTTGGCTGTTTCCGGTGTGTCCTGGATGTAGAGCTCATCACAATGCGTGCTGATATAGCGCAGATCCTCCAGCTCTTTTTCGGAAACAAAAGCTTTCTGGCTGATCTGCTTCTTGCCTTCGGAATAGTGCATATTGCCAATCTGCACCGCTCCCAAAGCCAGGCCGCCCTCCAACAGGCGGCGGCAGCTCTCAGGTGTCTTGCAAAGCAAAAGGATTTTCTGATTCGGCGAAGCTTTCTCAATCACATCCAAAGTCTTCTGGACGCTAAAGAACCTTGAGCCATAGCCCATCGCTTCGGCCGCCATGCGCATCACGCTTTGTTCCAGTGCGTCGTTTGCGACCCCGTCATCACAGACGACCAAAAGGTTGGCGCTCACAGCCCCGGCCCATTGGCCGACAACCTGGCCGTGAATCATGCGGTTGTCAATCCGCGTAAGCATGATATTATTGGACATAAACCAGACCTCCTTTTACACCAAAAACCTCCGGAACAGCCCGGAATCAATAAAATTATAGCATCTTTGTTTTCATTTTTATGTACCTGTAACCTGCCAATTATTACCATAAAAAAAGCATCAGGCAACCTTTTGCCTTTTGCTTCAGGTCTTGGAAACTGCCGGCAGCAAATCCCGGTAGGTCACAATGCCCACCAGATCCTGGCGGGTATTAATTTTCGCCTTATCAGCAACCAGGATCACTAAGCTCTTTTGACCCTTCTTCAAGAGGTTCTCATAGAGCTCCCAGGCTAGCCAGACACTGGTATCCGGGGGCAAAATCCGGTAGTACTCCTTATGTTCCTCGCTATCAAAGGCTTCCCGCAGGCTGACCTCTCTGAGGTCAATCTGTTCCTCTTTTTGATGTGCAGCCAGCCAATAGACAATACCGCTGTCGGATAACAGTCCCGCAAACTTCTGTGAGTCAAAGACCGGGTACTGGGAAATGCGGTCGCGGGAGATGACCTCCAGTACTTTTGAGAGCGGGGAATCCAGAGAAAAGCTGATCACCTCGCTGGTCATAATCTCTGAGAGGGTCTCCGGATGCAAAGCTTTATCATAGAGAAAGCGGAAGCGCTCGATGATTTCATCGGAGGGCACCGCTGCCAGAATCTCCTTCTGCGGTGCTTCGTGCACCAGGTAGTTGCGCAGTTCCTTGATTGATAAAAACTCATCATAGTAGCGCTTGATGACCGGGTCACGGTTTTTCAAGTACAAGACCACATCCCCGAAGGTGGATTTGGATGAGCGCTGGTACTTCTCTGCCATCCGGTTGGTGAAGTCGTTGATTAAACTGATGAAGATGGTGGTGTTGTCGCTCATGCCTTGCGTACCAAAGCTATCGGGGTCTGCTCGCTCATCTGACCCAGCGGGTTGTCCTTGAAGACCTGCTCACAAAAGGCATCCAAAAGATCACTGCGGCTTTTGCCCAGGACATTGACCCCCAGATCATTGGCGTCAATGACCACGACGTCATTGCCGCCCAAATGCTTGGATAAATTGGAAGCTACCAGATTGGGCTTGTCCGGCGCCATCTTGGCATAGGTGTTATAGGGCGGCAGGGTGTAGTCGCAGGGCCCGTCAATCGCCCTGGCTGCCGGCCCGCAGATTTTATAGAAGAGCCCCCGCTGGCCAAAGAGCTTGCCAACACCGGCAACAACCGCCGCAAAGAGGATCTTGGGTACTCCCACCGCCCGGATACAAAGCTCCATGGTGGCGGGTGAGCCGATGCCGATGCCGGCATCGGTCTTGGTCACAAAGCGGCATAAAAACTTCGCCAGCCAAGAGATCTTGATCTCACTGACCGGAAAGGCACGGCCCTGGGAAATCGCCACGATCTTCTCGGAGATGATTACGGTATCGCCTTCTTTATACCAGGGTTTGACATAGTCGTCCATGATTTTATAGAGGTCATCCCCATCCATAATCACATGGGTTTTGAGCGGATAGCGGGCATAATCGCCGAAATCCGTATGGATGACCAGGTTTTTGCCGGGGTTGGCTGCAGGTTCACTCATCGCTTGCTCCTTTGGGTCTATAGACCCTTTGTTTCCGGCTTGTTTTTTTTAAGCCGGACCTCTTTTACAGCTTAGTTTGAAAACTTTTTTTCTTCCTTATTATGATAGCAGAAAAGTGTGCCTGTGGTCGGATGGATTGACAATCACAAGTGTGCGCAGGTAAGATTTTGATAGTGAAATAACACCCAAAGGAGAAACCCATGCCCAGAAAAATCATTCTCGATGTGGATACCGGTTCCGATGATGCTGTCGCCATTATGACAGCCATCCTGGCCCAGGACATCGAGCTTTTGGCCGTCTGCACCGTAGCCGGCAACCTCGACATCGACAAGACCACCGAAAACACCCTCAGGGTCGTAGAAGCCCTGGATCCCAGCGTCCCGGTTTATCGCGGCTGTGCTGTGCCTTTAGTCAAAAACCTGGTGCCCACCCGCATCGCCCCGAGTTTTCGGGTCGCGGCGGTGGTGGATGGCAAGGAGGTCCACATCCATGAGGATGAGGTGCCCTTGCCCAAAGCCACCATTAAGGAACAAAGACTCCCCGCCCCTGCCTACTATGTAGAAACCTTAAGGGAAGCCAAAGAACCGCTGACCCTGGTTGCGGTCGGCCCTTTAACCAACCTCGGCGCCGCCTTTGCGATTGACCCAGGTATCGCAAAGAACATTGAGGAGATTGTTGTCATGGGCGGTGGTGACCGCATCACCAATGCGACCGCCAATGCCGAGTTCAATATCTGGGCTGACCCGGAAGCCGCCAACTGGGTGCTCAAGTGCGGTGCTAAAACCACCTGGATTCCCCTGGACGCCACCCATGCGGCTTACCTGACCATGGATGACTGCGCCAGCTTCCGCGCGCTGCACACCCTGGCCGGAAACTTCGCCGCCGATTTGATTGAGCATCGCATCATCGTCCATGATGCCGCCCAACCCCTTGAAGTCAAAAACTCCGCCGCCGTCCACGACGCCCTGGCGGTCTGCTATCTGATCGACCCGAAGGTTATCATCAACCTCAAGGAAGTCCACCTGGAAATCGGGATTGGCGACTATGGCGAAGGCCGTACCTTCGTGGATCCCCGCTACTATCCGGATACCCTTAATGCCCGCTTCGCCTTTTCCGGTGATTCCCGGCGCTTTGCGGGACTCTTGACCAAGATCTTCGCCAAAGGTCCAAAGGCATGATGTGCGACATTCTGATTGAGCATGTCTCGATTCTTTTGGAAGACTTAACCATCAAAGAAGACCAGCAGGTCATCATTGACAAGGGCTTGATTGTGGCCATCAACGACACCCCGGATGATACCATCCAGGCAAAAGAGAAACTGGATGGGTCCGGCAAGCTGTTGATGCCGGGTTTGATTGATGGCCATACCCATACCTGCCAGCAGTTACTGCGCGGGCGCACTGCCGATGAATACCCGATGGTCTGGACCCGCTTTCTGGTCCCTTTTGAAAGCAACTTGACGCCGGAAGACAGTTACATCAGTGCCAAGCTCGCCTGCCTGGAAATGATCAAAAACGGTACCACCGGCTTCGCGGATGCCGGCGGCGTGCATATGGAAAGCGTTGCAAAGGCAGTTGCGGAAGCCGGGATGCGCGCTTTACTGGCCAGGTCGACCATGGACAGCGGCGCAGCCATCACGGGGGCGATGAAGGAAAGCGCAAAGGAGTCCTTGCAAAGAAGCGAAGCGCTCTATCAGAAATATAACAATACCAGCGAGGGCAGGATCCAAATTGCCATCGGCATGCGTCAGGTCATGACCTGCTCGCCAGAACTGTTAGAAGGCATCGCCACCCTGGCTAAGAAACTGGAAGCCCCTATCCATATCCATCTTTGCGAACACAAGGATGAGGTCAGCTTCTGTTTGCAAAACTACCAGAAAAGGCCTGCCCAATACCTGGCAGACATGGGCATCATCACAGAAAAAACCATCTGTGCCCATAGCGTCCTCTTAAGCGAAGAAGATATCGCCATCCTGGCCAATAAACAGGCGAAGATTATCCATTGCCCCAGGGCCAACCTCTCCAACCACGGCTTCCCTAAAACCCCCTTAATATTACAGCAGGGCTTATCTGTGGGCCTGGGTTGTGACGGGGCAGCATCCAGCAGTCTGGACTTATGGGAAGAGATGAAAATCCTGCGCTATGGCATCATTGCCTACTGGGGTTTACCAACCTTTAATCCCAAGGTACTCACCTGTGAGGCGTCACTTGACATGGCGATTCGCGGCGGTGCTTGCGCCATTGGCCATAGCCATGACTTGGGAGTGATTGCTAAAGGCAAAAAGGCGGATGTGATTTTAGTCAATATCGACCAGCCGCATCTGACCCCCAGCCAAAACCTGGTCAAGACGATTGCCGCCTGCGCAAAAGGCAGTGATGTAAATGACTCCATCATTAACGGAAAACTTGTCATGAAGGACCGCCGGGTCCTGACAATGGATGAAGCTGAGGTTAGACACCAGGCAGAAATCCATATGAATCAAATCATCAAGAGAGCCTATAACTAAAAAAGAGCACAGCTCTTTTTTAGTTGTCCTCTTCTTTGATTGCCGCAAACTTCGCTGCCATGGTCGGGTTGTTGCGGGTCAGTTTTTTAATCGAAAGGTCATCGGCCTTGTTGTTGGCCAAACGCAGATTGTTTTCGGAAGAAAGCAGTGCTTCCTTGGTCTTCTGTAAATGCACAATGGTCTTATCAATCTCATCGATCGCGGTTTTGAAGCGTTCGCTGGCGATGCGGTAATTCCTTCCGAACTGCTCCTTGAAGTCATTCATGCTCGCTTCAAAATTGGTGATGTCCAGATTCTGCTGCCGGGTCAAAGCCAGTTCGGCCTTATAAGCCATGGAATTCAAAGCCGCATTTCTTAATAGTGTAATCATCGGGATAAACAGCTGCGGCCGGATCACATACATCTTGTCATAGCGGTAGGACACATCGACAATCCCCTGGTTGTAGAGCTCACTTTCCGGCTCCAGTAAAGACACCAACACCGCATACTCACACTTTTTATCGCTGCGGTCCTTGTTGAGCTTGTCCAGAAAGTCCTCATTCTTCTTTTTGGTAGCCGTCTGGTCACCTTCGTTTTTCATTTCAAACATAATCGAAACGATTTCATTGCCCGCTTCATCGCTTTCCTTAAAGATGTAGTCCCCTTTGGTGCCCAGGGAAATATCGCTGTCTTTTTCAAAGTAGGCTTTGGGAAAGGCGGTGGCACGGATTTTATTGAACTCGATTTCGCAGTGCTGCTCCAAGGTCTCCCCCAGAAGCTTGACCGATTGTTTGGCTTTGAGGTCCTTGTAGTAATCAATCAGCTCCTGCTTGTCTTTAAGCTGCTGGTCTGCGACTTCCTTCAAACTGCGCAGTTGCAGCTGCTTTTCTTTTTCTGCAAGCTCCAGCTTTGAGCGCAACTCTGCTTCCTGCGCTTTCGCCTCACTCATCGCCTTGTTTAAAGCGAGCTGCTGGTTGAGTTCGTTTTGTTTTAATTTATTATTAAGCTCTGCAATCACTGCTTCCTTTGTATTGAGATCATTCTGAAAGTCCTGTTTGCTCTTGCTTAAGGCCAGCTCTTTTGCGGTATTGGCTGCTTGCAGCTGTTCCTGTAAGCGGGCAATTTCCTTCTCTTTATTTGTCAGGGTGTCCTTGAAGCTGTTTTCCTGCTGCATCTTCACAACTTCAACAGCACTTTGTTTTTCCTTTTCAAAGGCTGCCTGTTTTTCTTGAATCTCCTTTTGGAATTCCTGATTGCGCACCTGTAAAACGATGCTTTCAAACTGTGACTGATCGATGGTGAATACCTGCCCGCAATGCGGGCATTTGATTTCGTTCATGTTTTCTCCTTGTTTTGTTATTTGTGTTTTGCGACAAACTCAGCCTGGCTCATATGATAAGAATCAAGATAATTGTATGGCAGCATCAAATCTTCCCAGGTGATGCCAAGCTGTGTCAACAGCTCATCCATCACTTCGCTCTTGAAAGCAAGAAAGCTGGACACTTCAGTTTCCATATCCGGGCATTTCTGACTCTCCTCTATGCCTGCTGTTCCCTCAATCGTCCCGAAACAGGCATAGGTCAGCTCTCCGCCATGCAGAAAATTGAACTTCAAAAATAAATCACTCTGAAATAAATAGATGTAACCGCTGGATTCTTCATTCTCGCTAATATCAATCCGCTGCACTTCCAGATAGTGGGACAAATCTTCCTCCCCCAGCTCAAAACCATAAAAATACAAATCTGTCTTGTAGGTGATTGCCTGGCTGAGGTCACCTTGTACCAGGGTGAACCCGTAGGCCTCCAGCTTACCCATGACGCTTTGGATCTGCTGGTAGTCTGCGACCAACTGCTGTTCACTGCTTGAGACAACCGGATCACCGGTACTGAAGGAATCAGGCGTGTCCTTTGTCTTTGTGCAAGCCGTCAATAATAGGCATAACCCCAGAAGCAATATTTTCTTCAACCACCTCACCTCGCCTTCCATTACCAAAGTTCTTCATGCAAATTATAGCATGTGGTAATGCAAGTTAACGCACTGATCCAGGTTGAATTGATCCGTCGTTTGCCATGCTATAATCTAGTCATCACCACTTCAAAGGAACTAAAAAAAATGACAGACAAAACCCAAGTCCAAGAAGCCCGATTTTCCCTATCCTCCTCCCTGCATAAGTGTGAGAAAGCCAGAGAGAAGCTCAAGGAAGGCACAGCCCAGCGCAGCTGGCTGGAGGTTCAAATTGAAGCCTTGGATTGTGCTTTGAAACTCTTAAGTGAAGACCATTCGGAAGCTTTTGATCCGCAAACCTTAATCAAAACAAAAAAAACGCTGGAAAAGCTCAGCGACATTGTTGCTAAAGTGGAAAACAAATATGTGACCCAAAGTGCCCAGAAGACCCTTGCGCAAAGAAGACTGGTGTCCTACCGGTTGGTGATGCAAATCATAGAGGAAAAACTCAAAGATGACTAATGACCTCTTCACCCACATTGACTGCCTGTCGCTGGGTAAATCCCTGCGCAAACTGGCACAAGCACAAAACCAAAGCGAAGCACAACTACTGAAGCAGCTCAAAGCATTCATACTCGATCCCGAAAGCCTGACAAAAACCCAGAGCGAATGGCATGTTTTTGGCATTGATTTTTATCTGATTATTGATCCGCAAACCTACCAGGTTAAAGGAAAACGCGCCAAACCAAAAAAGACCGGGGATGCACCAATCCCTACCCGCCTGCTTGCCAGCCTGGATGATGACTTGCCACTGCGGGAAAAACTCATTTCGCTTTATCAAACCAAGACCCATCGGCGTATGTCCATGTTTGCCTGTGGGTATGTTTTTCATATTGTAGAGCTTGCAAGTTTACCGCCAGATGATGACATTCAAAGCATCATCACCATCAACCAGCGCTGGCAAAACGGTGATGCGCACTTTCAGGAAGGCCGTGATTTGGCGGATGAATTTTTTAAGAAAGCCAGGATTGAACAAAATCCAATCACCAAAAAAGGCTGGCAGGCTTTGGGTCAGTTGGCCGCCCTTCCCCACGTCAAACGCCATGTCCTGTTTGCCTTAGACTATGCCATCAAAATCATCAACCTGAAATATCCGGATAACAAAGAAAAAGTCACTGCTGAGCGCTCCTATCAGATTAAGCTGATGCAAAGCGTTTAGCACAAAAGAAACAAGTTTTATTCTTCTACTTCCTGATGTTTTTGCCCTATCTTTTTCAATGCATGGTACACTGTTGAATGGAAATGGAGTGATATTGTATGCAACACTACGACCTCGCCATCATCGGCGGCGGCATCAGCGGGCTGATGGCCGCCATCCGTATGATACAAAACAAAGCGGATGCCAAGGTCATCCTGCTGGAGAAAGGCCCGGACATCGAAAAACGGGTCTGTCCGATTCTGACCGGAAAATCCAAAACCTGCCTTAAATGCAAGCACTGTGCCATCATGGAAGGTCTGGCGGGAGCCGGGGCTTTCTCTGATGGCAAATATGTTATCTCTACCGAGTACGGCGGCTGGCTGCCGGACTTCCTGCCCAAGGAAACCGTCCTCTCCTACATCGAGCAGGCGGATGAAATCATGCGGTCCTTCGGGGCTACCAGCGAACGCTTTCTGCCGGATGATGAATTAAAAAAACAGTGCCTGGCCTTTGATTTGCATATGTCCCAAGCCCAGATCAAGCACCTGGGAACCGATGCCAACTATGAAACCATGAAGAAGCTGGTTTGTTGGCTCAAGGAAAGAATCGAGATCAAGAGCCTCTGCAATGTCACGGATGTGGATATTGACAAGCACCTTGTGCACTTTAGTGAAAAAGACACAAATGAGAGCATCGAAGCAGAAACCGTCCTGTTTGCGGTGGGCAGGTCTGGCAGCCGCTTCTTTGCGGACTGGTGCAACAAAAACAAGATTCCCCTCAACAACAATCAGGTGGATATCGGGGTACGGGTGGAATTGCCCAGCGAAGTCTGGGAGCACTTCTCCAAGAAAATCTATGAACCCAAGATCTGGTATCGCTCCAAACAATACGGGGATATGACCCGGATGTTTTGTTTCAATGAACGCGGGCAGGTGGTTGTGGAAAACACTTCCGGAGTCTTAACCGTCAATGGCCATGCCTATGTGGATGAAGCCAAAAAAAGCAGGAACTCCAACTTTGCCTTGTTATCCACCATTCGCTTCACCCAGCCCTTCCGCGACCCAATTGAGTATGCCCGCTCCGTTGCCGGACTGGCCAACCTGATCAGTGGCGGCACGGTGCTGGTACAAAGACTTGGGGATTTACTGGCCGGGCAGAGAACCGATGCCAAGCGCCTGGCCCAAAGCAGCGTCACACCGACCCTTCAAGCTGTTGCCGGTGACTTAAGTCTCTGTTTGCCCAAGCGTCAGCTGGACAATATCCTGGAAACCCTGCAGGCCTTGAATCAGGTTGCACCGGGAACTACCAACTACGATACCCTGCTCTATGGGGTGGAATGCAAGTATTACTCCGCCCGCCCGGAGTGCAAAAATTTTGAACTTGCGGGTACTACCAAAATCTATGCGGCTGGCGATGGTGCTGGATTTACCCGCTCTTTGAGTCAGGCTGCCGCCAATGGTTTATTGGTTGCGGATCTGATTTGTAGAGGTAATGTTAAGAATCTTGTGTAAATTTGGTATCCTGTACAGATTCGTTATTCTTTGTTTCTAAACCTGTAATTCATGGCTTTGAATTTTTCAATCCAGTGTTTAAAAGAAAATCCGAAACAATTTATATTTAGTATGAGACTCAAAAATCCTTTTAACTCTCTCCGGGTCGCTGTGCCATATATCTCTTTGCGATACCAGCTTTGTGCGCATCTCTTCTATATCGTACTTTTCAAACAATTTGGTAAACAGCATGTCAGGATTCATTTCCTTCAGTGTATTGATTCTTTCTTGCGTAAGCGGCGATTGATTCATCACAGAATACAGGCACAAAGCAAACTGAAACCAATAGGCAAACGGTTTTGATTTGAAAATCTGAATGTTATGAATAATCTTCTCTTCTGCGTCATCATCCAGACTGAAAGCAGTTGTCAGAACCGGACATTTGAAATTCATGTTTACATTCACTTCACCGGCTTTTTCAAAAACGTCAAACACTGCCAGAAAATCCAGTTTGGATAACTCTTTCAGATACTGAATATTGAAATACTCCCTCTTTCGTAAGACTATTTCTTTTTCAAGATCCTCAGCATCCTCCTTTTGATCCAGCCAGAGGAAGTAGGATAGCATCACAGCCTGATAGTCTTTATTACGTTTCGCAAAAATAGGTTTACATTTTTTAAGGTAAAAGCCCATTTGATCAACAGGGAAAAACAGGTTTCCTAAGCTGAGCTGATACCACTCCACAGTACTGGCCACCAAAGGAATCAGGAGGTACCAGAGTGGATTGCCAATTGAGTACCAGGGAATCGGTAATGGGGTTGTGTAACCGAGGGCAAGATAAACCAAACAAACCAACAATGCGGGAACAGGGAAAAAGAAGAAAATTGCAGCGCATTTTGCTGTGGGGATAAGGCGCAGCCATGTGGGTATCTTCTGGGTATTATAAGAAATATTCTTTAAGTACTGCTTTAGGTTCATGCGTATTTTCCCGTTATTCTTTTACAATACTATTAATTATTCGTATTACACTGTCTTCGACATTTTCAATGTTAAACGCGATTAAGATATCATCTCCCTTTTGAATATCATCAATGCTGTTATATCCAATCAGTTGAAAAAAAGAAGTATCCCAATATAGTTTGAAACCAATGTTGCCCTGATTTTTGTAAACATTTGTATATGTGCCTTTATCAACAATCTCACAGTTGATTTCCAGGTAATTATTAGAATAGACCTCTGTTACTTTGCAAAAGGCAGAGTAAACATTGTTTTTGTGCTCTTCGAGTTTTTTTTGGTTGTTAAGGCTAGTTAGAACCATAAATCCTATCCCAATTAAGACTAAACATCCTAAGATTTTTCTACCCCAGTTTCGTCTCATTTTTTGTTTATACGTAA